>JAQVER010000082.1 GCA_028697885.1 Desulfocapsaceae bacterium | reverse complement strand
AGGAGAAGAAGCCGGCGACGGTCAAAAATGCGATATGTTTTGCTCATAGCGGTAAACAGGGTAAATGACCCGTATTCATATACGCGTCATCATGATTCGGGTCGTTGTTGACCCAAGAAGCTACAAGACCTCCTCTGTCGGCAGAGAGCGGATAGAATGGAACACTATCCGTTGCCCTCCACTCAGCCCAGGGCCACATCGAGTACCATCATCACTGTGAACCCGGACATGGTGGCCATGGTGACCATGTCAATATGGGCCTCATTGAGTTGCGAGGTCGGAATCAATTCCTCCACTACCACAAAAATCATGGCTCCGGCGGCAAAGCAGAGGGCATACGGCAGAATAGTCTGCATCTGGAGGACGAAAAAGGCCCCAAGCACTCCGGCCACAGGCTCAACCATTCCCGAGGCCTGCCCCATGACAAAACTCTTCATTCGCCCCATTCCCTCTCTGCGCAGGGGCATGGAAACCGCTGTTCCTTCCGGAAAATTCTGAATGCCAATACCTATGGCCAAAGCAATCGCCGCACCAATGGTGGCGGATGGAAGACCGGCAGCCACCGCCCCGAAAGCAACCCCCACAGCCAGCCCCTCCGGAATATTGTGGAGGGTGATAGCCAGGACCAGCAAGGTGCTGCGCTGCCATGAGGTCTTGATCCCCTCGCTCTTGTTCACCGCCAGACCAGGGTGAAGATGGGGCAGCAAGGTGTCGGTCAGACGCATGAAAATTCCTCCGCCCATGAATCCGATGACGGCAGTCAGCCAGGGAACAAGCCCCATCTGCCCCGCCATCTCAATGCCCGGAGCCAGCAGCGACCAGAAACTTGCCGCAATCATGACTCCGGCTGCGAAGCCGAGCATTGCATCCATGAAACGCTGGTTAACGGTCCTGGTAAAAAAGACCAACGCCGCCCCGGCCGCGGTCACCCCCCAAGTAAAAAGGGTGGCCAGAAGAGCCTGCATAACCGGATCAAATTGCTGTATAAAACTGATCACCTGAATCTCCCCGTTATTGAATCTTCCTACCATGCATGGGCAATCTACTGATTACAGACAGCTCACCACTTATTAGTATTCTTACCAGATACAGAGCAATAAAAAAAGGGGAGCCATCTGGCTCCCCTTTTTTGACCTATAACAACAGAGAGGGTTTACAGTTTAAAGAGTAGATCGCTATAGCTCGGTACCGGCCAGAGGTCACTGGGCAGGATCGCCTCAAGGGCATCGATATCAGCACGCAGGCTTACTGCCGCAGCCATAACCTTGTCGCGGTAGGCCGCAGCCTGCTTATCAACCTTATCCAGAGCTTGAGCTTTTTTGGTCTCATCCTCAAGCTTTGCCACTTTCTTGCCGACCGCATCAAGATGTTTCGACACCTGCTCCAACAATTGTTTCTGTACTGTTCCCATCTTTCCAGCAACGGCCAGAGAGGTACCAAGTTCGGTCACAAAACGGATGGCGGCAGGGATATACTGACGTCTGGTCATATGGATCGCTGTCAGGGCCTCGATATTAATATGTTTGGCATACTGCTCTACATAGATATCATAGCGAGAATGCAACTCATCCTTGGAAAGAACATTGTACTTACCAAAGAGTTTGATCGCCTTGGGAGTCACAAAGGCCTTCAGGGCATCCACGGTGTTCCGGACATTAGGAAGGCCACGTTTCTCCGCCTCTTTAGCCCAATCTTCTGAGTAATTATTACCATTGAAGATGATCCGTCCATGCTTGGTCATGACCTCGGTCAGAATGGCCAAGATCTCTTTATTCACATCCTTGGCCTTTTCCAGACGAGTTGCGATTTCATCAAGGGCCTCGGCGGCAATGGTATTCAAGGTCACATTGTGACCAGCAATGGACTGGGCAGAACCGACCATGCGGAACTCAAACTTATTACCGGTAAAGGCAAAAGGAGAAGTCCGGTTTCGGTCCGTATTATCCTTGGGCAGTTCCGGCAGAGAATCAACTCCGATCTTCAAGGTCTGACAGACATCTTTCTTGCAAATTTTCTCGCCCTTGGCCAGTTTTTCCAGGACATCCGACAGCTCATGACCGAGGAAAACAGAGATGATCGCCGGCGGGGCCTCGTTAGCACCCAGACGATGATCATTGCCGGAGCTGCCGCAGGTGGCACGCATAATGTCGGCATGAGTGTCCACCGCCTTGAGCAGAGCACAAAGAAAGATGAGGAACTGGGCGTTATCCTCAGGGGTCTGGCCCGGTTCAAGCAGGTTGATACCGTCATCGGTGGACAGTGACCAGTTGTTGTGCTTGCCGGAACCGTTCACGCCGGCATAAGGTTTCTCATGAAGCAGGCAGACCATGCCATGACGGATGGCCACCTTCTGCATGGTCTCCATGACCAGCTGATTGTGGTCGGTGGCGATGTTGGTGGTGGTGAAGACCGGGGCCATCTCAAACTGGGCCGGAGCCACCTCGTTGTGCTTGGTCTTGGAGGTGATGCCCATCTTCCACAGCTCAATATCCAGATCCTTCATATAGGCGGAGACCCGATCCTTGATCGCACCGAAGTACTGGTCTTCCAACTCCTGACCCTTAGGAGCTGGAGCGCCAAAGAGAGTGCGGCCGCAGGTCATCAGGTCAAGGCGCTGCTGATAGTATTCCTTCTCGACCAGAAAATATTCCTGTTCGGCGCCGACGGTTGACATGACGCGGCTGGAGGTGGTGTTGCCCATGGCCTTGAGCACCCGCATCGCCTGCTTGGCCACGACATTCATTGACCGGAGCAGCGGAGTCTTCTTGTCCAGGGCCTCACCTTTGTAGGAACAAAAGGCGGTGGGAATACAGAGGGTCACATCACCGGCGGTATCCTCTTTCAAGAAAGCGGGTGAGGTGCAGTCCCAGGCGGTGTAGCCGCGGGCTTCAAAGGTCACGCGCAGGCCGCCGCTCGGGAAAGAGGAGGCATCCGGCTCGCCCTGAATCAGCTGCTTGCCGGAAAACTCCATGATCACGCCACCGTCATCGGTGGGGGCAATAAAGGAATCGTGCTTCTCGGCGGTGATCCCGGTCAACGGCTGGAACCAGTGAGTGTAATGGCTGGCACCTTTTTCAATGGCCCAATCCTTCATGGCATTGGCCACCACCGAGGCGACCTCGGGGGCAAGGGCAACGCCGGTAAGAATGGTCTTGCGCAGGGCCTTGTAGGTATCCTTGGGCAACCTCTCCTTCATGGCCCTGTCATTAAAGACATTGGACCCGAATAACTCGGGCACGGGGATAGTATTCTGACCATACCCGTTGTCACAACAGCAATTTGGATTATCACACATTCGTTGTTCCTCCTGATCTTTTTAAATCATGATTTTTAGGAGCCGTTACGAAATAACCAGTGTATTTCCGACCAGTTCGTTACGGATCATTATGCCGCTTATTGCTATCACGATGACGGCAATATTTTTTATAACGGCTTGTACTTCATTACCCAACCATTAACACAAAATAAACACGTTGATCTTTTTACCATTTTAAGCACAAAAAGTAATCAAAAAATATTTTTACTTACATATTTGTAACAGTTTCACGATGCACGCTCTATTGCATAGAGCACCCCATTCCTGATCTCGGCCGCAAAAGACGCATCCGTAATCTTCTGCCCCTCACTATCCAGCACATAAAAAATATCAATCAACTGCTGCACCTCTGTGGCGATAAAGGCCCGATAGATGTTAATTCCAAAATCAGCCAGGGTCTGTGCAATATGATACAACTGCCCGGCCCTGTCCTCAGAATGCACTTCGATGACGGTATAGCTGTCTGAAATATCATTATCGATCACGACTCGGGGCTCCTGATGCCCCAGCAACGTCGCCCCCGATAACTTGTTCCGTTCATAAATGGAGGCCAGCTTCTGATAGATCCTGTGCTCCAGCCCCAAACGATGATTGAGGGCACGGTCCAGATCATCATTGACAGCCTGCCAGTCTTTTTCAAAAAAGCTCAGACCATCAAGGGAACGAAGTTCCAGCACATCCACCGCCAAGGCCATCCGCTCTTTCTCACCCCTTGGTGAAAGCAATACGGGGCCTTCTTTGACCATCACCGGCTCATCACCCTCCCAGGTAAAGATCTTCGCGCTCAGCACCGAGAGATTATGAAGTGCCAGCACCCCGCAGATCTTCGCCAGCAGGCCGGATCGGTCCCTGGCCATAATCAACAGGGACCAATGCTGACCAAGCTCCTGCGGAAAGATCAGGGCCTTCTTCTGTAAAACCTGATAATTCTGACGATAAATCCGGATATGCTCAACAACGACCTCAGGACTAAAGCTCAACAGATAATCTGCAGGCAAATGGGCGACATCAGCGACAGGCAGGGACGAACTGACACTGTCGGTCCCTGCCTGCGCATCTCCATCACCGCCAAGGAGCGACACAACCTGCCCCCGCAGCCAATCAACACCCTGCTCCACCTGCTGCTGCACGGTATCTGGATGTGCAGCAGTAACCAGACCAACTTCCAGATAGGGAGAGATTTTAAGAAACAATTCATGCAGCAGAGCAGCCTTCCATTCACTCCAGGCAGAAGGACCTGTTGCCTTGGAATCAGCAATAGAGAGGAGATAGAGCATGGCCAGTCGATCACTGTCGCCAATGGTCTCGGCACAACGCCTGATAAAAACTTCATCATTCAAATCACGGCGAAGGGCGTTCTCCGGCATAAACAGATGATAGCGTATCAAGAAGGCCAAGCAGGCACATTCTGCAGAATCAAGACCAAGCCTCACCCCCACAGCCCCTACCATATCTGCCCCAATCAAGGAGTGATTGCCGCCGGCCCCCTTACCGATATCATGAAGCAGCGCGGCCAGATAGAGGATATGCGGCGAGGCCACCGAAAGATAGACAGTGGCATCCTGCTCCACGATCAATCGCAGTTCAGCCACAGTCTGCAACAGATGCCGATCAACCGTATAGATATGATATATATCATGCTGGGCCAGGGTACTGATCCGAGCAAACTCAGGGATGTAGGCTGTCAACAGCCCAGTTTCAAGCATCACCTCCAATACAGGTAGCGGATCAGAGGGGTGCAGTAAAATCTCAAGAAAAGGCCTGGACATACGCGGCGAAACCCGCATCTTGTCATCGACGAGATAAAGATTGGCACTGACAATTTTACGTGTTCGATGATGAACAGGAGCTCCCGTTTTCGCCGATGCCAGGAAAAGACGCATAAGCAAATACGGCCTGGATGCCAGCTCTTTGGCGGAGACAACGAGATGCAGGCGATCATTACGCAGCTCAATCCCCTTTTCAAGGGTCCGGTCACTGCTGGGCTTTTCTCCTTTTACAGCAAAACCAAGGACCTCATCCACATGCTCAAAAAAGAGATCCGTGATCACTGCAATAGTCTGGAGATGCCCATGCATCTCCCGCATAAACCTCTCTACACCCAGCTTTCCCGTTCCTGTTTTGTATCCGAATGCCTGGGCCAGCTCTTCCTGATGTTCAAAATAGAGCTGATCATTCTTGCGCCCACTGATATAATGCAGGCGATTTCTGATCTTCACCAACTCGTCCCAGGAAGTCGCAAATGAATCCCGTTCTTCCTCCAGAAGGACACCCGCCTCAACAATGTCCTGAAGGCTGTCCAGACCGAAAACAACCTTTGCCGTCCAGAGCATGGCCTGAATATCACGCATTCCTCCTTTCCCCTCCTTGATGTGAGGTTCAAGCAGATAACTGTGACTGCCGAAACGCTTGCGGCGTGCAGCCCGGAAGGCCTTCATACTGCGGACAAATTCCTCCCGGCCGCCTTCTATAAAACGTAACCGATACTGGGCGAGCAAGTCATCGAACAAATCCTGCGAACCGACAAGAAACCTGGCATCAAGCATGGCGACCTGAAAGAAAAAATCCTGGCCGGCATGCTCCATGGACTCCTCAACAGTACGCACCCCATGCCCGACCTCAAGCCCTGCATCCCAGAGCGGATAAAGAATAGCCTCTACCACCTGCTTGATCTCTGCCTTTTGCTCCGGCTGATAAAGGATCATCAGATCAATATCAGAATAAGGAAAAAGCTCCTGGCGGCCATAGCCACCAAGAGCCACCAAGGCAATCGAGCCAGTCAGATCACTGGTTGCATCCTGAAAATGCTGACAGATAAAGACATCGACCAGTCTGCTCTGCTCGGCAAGCAGGGCCTGGCCACTTAGACCCTGCTGCCATAGTTTTTCCAAGGCGGTGCGTTGGGCACGAAGATGCGTTGACTTCATGAATTATCTTGTTTGGTATCTTGCAGGCGCCACTCACAGATACAGCCAGAATAAATTGGTTGTACCTGTGAGGCGGCACGAGGTGCTATGCTCGAAACAAACAAAAGGACCTCGTTTGTTTCGTAACAGCAACTAAATAGCGTCATGGTCCTCTTCGCCGGTGCGCACCCGAACGATACGCTCAACAGGCATGACAAAGATCTTGCCATCACCGATAGTGCCACTGTTAGCCGCATTCCTGATGGTCTCAACCACCTGAGCCACCTGGTTCGCATCAACCACTATCTCAATCTTTATTTTGGGGATGAAATCAACGACATACTCAGCTCCGCGATAGATTTCGGTATGCCCCTTTTGCCGACCATACCCCTTCACCTCAGTGATCGTCATGCCCTTGATTCCTATGCCATTCAAGGCATCTTTCACATCATCAAGCTTAAAAGGTTTAATAATCGCTTCAATTTTTTTCATAGCATCTCCTTTTTAAAAATCAGAGGACAGAAGACAAATTTTCGACCCACATCATGCGGTCTTGCTTCCGTATCTTATTTTCAACTTCTTTATTCCGTTTTCAAGTCAAGCATACATGTTGCCAACTTGACTTAAAAACGGAATTGCTCGCCTCATCACATGGTATAACCAACTTCACTATGCTGGGTTAGATCCAGTCCTTGAGTCTCGTCATCAGAGCTTACTCGAAGACCAATGATCACGTCTATGATTTTCAAAAGAATAAAGGTCACTACGACCGAGTATGCTATGGTTGAACCAACACCAATGGCCTGGACCACCAGCTGATGCGGGTTCCCGCCAAGAAGTCCATTGCCAGCCGGATTCACCATAGATGAAGCGAAAATACCGGTTGCCAGCGCTCCCCAAACTCCACCAACACCATGCACACCGACCACGTCTAGGGAATCGTCGTAACCAAGTTTGGACTTGGCAATAACCGCAAGATAGCACAGCACACCAGCCACACCACCCATTATGATCGCAGACACAGGACTGACAAAACCTGCCCCCGGAGTAATTGCCACCAGCCCAGCCAGAGCACCGGAAGCGACTCCCAAAGTGGTTGGTTTTCCCTGCACCTTCCATTCGGCAAGAACCCAGGTAAGGGCACCGGCACCTGTTGCCACCTGTGTCGTAAAAAGAGCAAGAACTGCAACAGGACTTGCGCCCAGCGCGCTGCCAGCGTTAAATCCAAACCAGCCGAACCAGAGCAAACCAGCACCAAGCACAGTCATGGGCAGATTGTGGGGATGCATGGAGTCACGACCATACCCTTTTCGTTTACCAAGAACCAGGGCCGCCACCAGGGCCGCAGCACCAGAATTAATATGAATAACCGTACCACCGGCAAAATCAAGGGCACCCATCTTAAAGAGCCACCCCTCTTGCCCCCATACCCAATGACAGACGGGGAGATAAACCAGGGTTGACCACAAGATTGTAAAGGCCAGAAAAGCGGTAAATTTCATCCGTTCAGCAAAGGCCCCGGTAATCAACGCCGGAGTAATAATAGCAAACATGAGCTGAAAGGCACAAAACAACAAGGACGGGATAGTAGCTGAATAAGGCCCCGGGTCAAGTCCTACACCTTTCAAAAAGATATGATCAAAATTACCGATAAAATGACCGACATCCGGACCAAACGCCAGAGAATAACCATAAACAACCCAGAGCACAGAAATAAGCCCCAGACAAACAAAACTCTGCATAGTTGTTGCCAGCACATTTTTACTGCGAACCAGGCCACTGTAAAATAGAGCCAGCCCCGGCGTCATCAACATCACCATTGCCGTGGCAATGAGCATAAAAGCGGTATCTCCAGTATCCATCATCTCCTCCTTGTTAACAACATTTGCCTTTGCGGCTCTTCCACTAACGTTTCTGAATAACCAGACAGACACTGAGAAATTCAGCGAAAGCGGCTTCCTGACCAGAATCAGGCGTCATCAATCACGCCGAGAGCAACACGCCCACAACAACCGTAGCTACTAACTATCAAAAGCCCATATTCTTTTATTGATGATTATAAGCCGTCTCGGAATGCTCAACTGAATCAAGACCGGTGGCTTCATCCTCTTCTTTCAACCTGAGCCCCATAGCTGAGTCAATCACCTTCAAAAGAATCCAGCTGACCACCAGAGTATAGCCTCCAACAGCCAAAACACCTATTGCCTGCGTTACCAGTTGTGCAGAATTTCCAGCCAGCAGCCCGTCAACGCCAGCAGGATTGACCTGAGTGGATGCAAAAATCCCCAGACAGAGTGTACCCACCACTCCTCCGACCCCATGGATTCCAACGACGTCAAGCGAGTCATCAAACTTGAGCCGGGTTTTCAAACGTACAGCAAGAAAACAGACAACCCCCGCCAGAAGCCCAATGGCAATAGCCGCATTAGGTCCAACAAAACCGGCCGCTGGAGTAATCGTGGCAAGCCCGGCTATAGCCCCGGATGCAGCACCCAAGGTAGTGGCATTGCCCATGACAAATCGTTCCATTACCACCCACATGAGCATGCCGGCCATGCCGGCAAGATGAGTGGCCACAAATGCGGTGGCTGCCACCTCATTGGCGGCAAGGGCCGAACCACCGTTAAAACCAAACCAGCCGAACCACAGCAGACCTGTGCCCATCAGGGTCATTGGCAGATTGTGAGGCATAAAACTAGTCCGGCCATATCCCCGTCTTGGCCCCACGACAAGAACAGCCGCTAAGGCTGCCGCCCCACAGGTTACGTGGACAACCAGACCACCGGCAAAATCAAGCACACCCATCTGCGCCAA
This sequence comes from Desulfocapsaceae bacterium, assembly GCA_028697885.1. Lineage (GTDB taxonomy): Bacteria > Desulfobacterota > Desulfobulbia > Desulfobulbales > Desulfocapsaceae > UBA2270. The sequence goes on along the minus strand of JAQVER010000082.1, from coordinate 6,682 downwards.
CCAGCCTCCCTTTGCCCAGACCCAGTGACAGACTGGATTGTAAACTAATATTGTCCACAACAGGGCAAAGACCAGAAAGGGAGCAAACCGTACCCGCTCAGCAAAGGCACCGGTTATAAGGGCAGGAGTGATAATGGCAAACATGCACTGATAAATCATAAATACAGTCTGCGGGATAGTGGTCGCGTAATCGGGACTGGGAGCACTCCCTACCCCATTTAAGGCAAACCATGACAAATCTCCTATTACCCCCGCGACATCAGGACCAAAAGACATTGAATAGCCTAGATAGACCCATTCAATGGAGATAAGGGCAATCATGAAAAAACTCTGCATGATCGTCCCCAAAACATTCTTTCCACGCACCATCCCGCCATAAAAAAGGGCAAGCCCGGGTGTCATCAATAACACCAGACCTGCCGACGCCAGGATAAATGCTGTATCTGCCTTGTTCACCTTTTCCCTCCTTGCTAACTTGAATAAGATGCACCGGATAATCTCCACCCTGCACACAATCAGACCAGACGCTGTTCCTTACTCCACGGAGGAGTTATATAAGCGGCGCAAAAACAATGAGCTTATTATACAAATGGCATGCCAGACTCATGAAAGACTGATAACAATCAGAAACAATACAATATTCCGCCTAAAAGGCACCAATTCTCGTCGGGAGAAATTTTACATTTCCGTAAAACTCAACGAAAAAGATACCAATTTTGTCAATTCTGATCGACATATGACAAATTAATCTAATCTTGTTTTCTAATGAAATTATTTTACATTTTATCACAGGGTGAGTATTCTTTTTAAAAAAAAGAGCATCACTGTCACTTTCACTGTTTTCCCCTATAGAAGAGAGAACCTTTCTGCCATGAATATCAATGGACGCCACTTCAGGACCATCTGGCCAGACCCGGAAAACAGGAACAATATCTGCATCATTGACCAGCGTCAGCTGCCACACCAATTTATCATTGAGACCCTTACCTGCCTCGACGACTCGATAAGAGCCATCAAAGATATGCATGTACGAGGTGCAGGCCTGATTGGTGCCACTGCAGGGTTTGGCATGTATCTGGCGGCGATTAATGCTCCGGATCATGGAGTCAATGAGGCACTGGAACAGGCAGCGATATTATTAAACAGGAGTCGACCCACCGCCAGAAATCTGGGATGGGCTGTTGGACGTGTTCTTGCCGCAGTTACAACCATTGAAAACGGAATAGATAAAAAGCAGACAGCATACAAAACTGCCTGTGAAATCGCAGATGAAGACGCCGCATTCTGCAAGCAGATTGGCACCCACGGCCTCGAACTCATTGCTGCCATCAGCAAAGAGAAGAACGGAAAGCCGGTTAACATCCTCACCCACTGCAATGCTGGCTGGTTGGCCTTTGTTGATTATGGCAGTGCCACAGCCCCCATATATGCAGCAAGAGACGCAGGAATTGACGTGCATGTCTGGGTGGATGAGACTCGCCCTTGGAATCAAGGGGCAAAGCTCACTACTTGGGAACTGCAACAGGAAGGTATTGCCAACACATTAATAGCCGATAATACCGGCGGCCACTTGATGCAAAACGGCATGGTAGATATGGTCATTGTCGGGACCGACCGCACAACGCATACCGGAGACGTGGCCAACAAAATAGGAACCTACCTGAAGGCTCTGGCTGCCCATGACAACAACATCCCTTTTTATGTTGCCCTGCCCTCCTCTACCTTTGACTGGGAGCTGGAACACGGCACCGACATTCCCATCGAACAGCGATCTGGAGAGGAAATCACCCGGATCAGCGGCATGAATGACAAAACAGGCGAGATCGAGACCATTCGCCTGGTTGCCCCGGGAACACAGGCGATCAATTACAGTTTTGATGTAACACCAGCACGACTTATCAGCGGACTTATTACGGAAAGGGGAATCGTCCAGGCTAACAAAGAGGCAATTGATGCTCTTTTCCCGGACAAGACAAAAACTGACTGGAGGATGACCATGACACCCACAGAACATAGACATTTTATTCGCAAGAACGCCCTCCACCTTCTCGACTATCTCATCATCGACCAGAATGGCCTGCAAACAACATACTCCATGGGGCGGACCCTGGATGTAAGCGAAAAAGGCCTTAAGCTTGAGACAACCCAGCCGATATCACAGGGAGACACTTTGCTGATTACGGTTGGTGTAGAGGATGACCTTATAGATCTCCGCGGTGAGGTTGTCCATACAGAGATGCTTGACGGACGTCACATTACCGGTGTCGAGTTTCAGGACATTTCAGAGGATGGAAGAAGAATTTTTAAAAAATACGCAGAGGCTTTTCACTCAGCACGTGCTCAAAATGGCTGATTTTCATGACAACACGCCCATACTCAAAGCATGAAAACGAGCCGTCCCGGTTGATACAGATGTTTCTTATTGAGGCAAAACAGTGTGCGCCACTACAGTCTTTCCCGCCTCAATAACAGACCCCTGCAGATAACTGTATGCTCTGACATAAACATTTTCCTTCAACACACAGTCTTTAATGATGACTCCGTTTTCCAGGATACAATTTTTTCCTACAACCGAACAGCCAGAGAGCTGCACACCCGGATAAATTGTAACATCCAGACCGACTTTCACCTCAGGGGCTATGGACGTGGTCGCCGGGTCATACATGGTAACCCCTTCCAGCATCAATTGCCGATTGCGACGCATCTGTAATTCCTTGTGCGCCTCCGCCAGTTCAATCCTTGAATTTACCCCCAGAACCTCCTGTGACAATGGCACCATATACTTTTCGACAGAATATTGTTGCGCTGTCGCCAGAGCAACAATATCAGTAAGATAAACCTCCCCCTGGCTATTATCAGTTCCAACCTTTTTCAGGCTTGCAAAGAGAAAATCCGCATCCACACAGTAAATGCCGGCATTGATCTCCCTTATTTTTTTTTGCTCAACGGTGGCATCTTTTTCTTCGACAATCGAAAGTACTTTACCGGCATCATTGCTAATAATTCGTCCATAATTCGTAGGATTTTCAAGAACAGTGGTCATCACCGTAAGGGGTCCTCCAAGGGCCAGATGCCGCCTGTACATCTGCTCCAGGCTTTCACTCTGAATTAGCGGGGTATCACCACAAAGGATCATGACCGTACCGGTTTTGCTGCCGATTATCGGCTCCGCGCAGAGCACGGCATGACCTGTACCCAGTTGTTCTTGCTGGACGCAGAGCTCTACATCAAAGGCAGCAAGAGATCGTTCTACCTCATCACGCTGGTGACCAACGACAGCAACGGTTTTTTCTGCCCCTAAAGGCTTGACTGCCGTCAGGACATGATGCAACATCGGGGCATAAAAAACATGGTGCAAAACCTTGGCCTTTTCGGATTTCATGCGGGTACCTTTCCCCGCTGCCAGAATGATAATAGAAAAATTTGATTGATCGCTCACAATAAGTCCATTAAGTTGAATAGAATGTAGCTATTTTACAGGGCCTGTTATTTTGACTGCGTTGGATTGTTTTTTACATGAATAAAGATACTCTCAAAAAAATAGCCGAAATCGTTGGCCGTGAACACTGTACCACCAGCCTCGAGGATCTGCATTGTTATTCCTACGACGGCACAAGGAAGACCTTCCTCCCCGAAGCCGTAGCCTTTCCTGATTCCACGGACCAGGTAGCAGCATTAATGCGCCTGGCCAGCGCTCATGTCTTTCCTGTAGTGGCCAGAGGGGCCGGCAGCGGCATGACCGGCGGTTCCCTGCCTATAAAAGGCGGCTTGGTGCTGGCACTCTCCCGCCTGAACCGTATCCTGGAGCTCGACAGGGACAACCAGCTTGCCATCGTTGAGCCAGGGGTCATTACCGGAGAATTCCAGCAGGAGGTAAAAAAGATTGGCCTGTTTTACCCTCCTGACCCGGCCAGCCTTAAGTTCTGCACCATAGGCGGCAACGCGGCCGAATGCGCGGGTGGCCCTTCCGCCGTCAAATACGGAGTGACCAAGGATTTTATCATTGGCCTGGAAGTAGTGCTGGCCAATGGAGAGATTCTGACAACCGGGACCCGCACCGAAAAAGGGGTGGTCGGTTACGATCTGACCCGTCTGTTCATTGGCTCGGAAGGGACCTTAGGAGTTATCACCAAAATAATCACCCGCCTCATCCCTCTGCCGGAGCACAAAGAGACATTTCTGATCAGTTCCAGCTCGCTGCCCCGGGCAACCGCCCTCGTAGCCGAAATCCTGAACAACAATATCCGCCCTTGCACCCTTGAATATATGGATAGGACCGCTCTGAATTTGGTTGCAAAGCTGTTGCCGGAACCACCTGCACCAGATATCCAGGCCATGCTCCTGCTCGAGATTGACGGCACCAGGAGCGCTGTTCGCGAGCAGACAGAACGCCTCCATCTGCTGCTGAACAAAACTCCCCATTGCACCATCCAACAGGCGGCCACAGAAACAGAAAGAGAGGAGCTGTGGCGAGCCAGAAGATCCATCTCGCCTGCCACCTTCCAGTTGAGCCCCCATAAAATCAGCGAGGATGTGGTTGTGCCCCGCACCCGAATCCCTGAGCTTGTCCAATTTACCGAAAAGCTGGCCCAAGAGCTCGACCTCACCATCCTCACCTTCGGCCACGCCGGGGATGGTAATATCCATGTCAACATCATGCTGGACCTTGACCAGGAAGGGCAACGCCGCAGGGGCGAAATTGCAAGAGAGCGGCTTTTTCGCCAGGTCATTCACCTTACAGGAACCTTATCCGGAGAACATGGAATAGGCATCACCAAATCTAAATTTCTCCCCCTTGAGTTGGACGAGACCACCCTGAAGATCATGAAACAACTAAAAACGCTCTTCGATCCGCAAGGAATCCTCAATCCCGGAAAGATATTCCCGACAGAGACTTCAGCTAATCCCCTGTAACAGCTTAACAACAGTGCCACCCGACAGTGGCTGGCCAGGGACTGTCTCTTGGGCAACACCCTCTAATTCTCTTATGGTTTTTGAAAATTCCATTGACAGACTGAGAAGTTCTATTTATAAAAGGAGATTCTTGTCAGAAATTAGCTATTTTTTTAAAAGGAAGATGCCGCTCAACGGTTTCTTCCTCGAACCTATATACACTGGAGTCCTAAATGATAGAAGTTGAAGTTCGTGGAGATATTGAATACGCCATCAGACAATTGAAGAAAAAGCTGCAGATCGATGGCATTAAAAGAGAGTTGAAACGTCGTGAATGCTATGAAAAACCCAGCATCATGAAGCGTCGCAAACAAGCCGAGGCCCGCAGAAAGCTTCGGAAATTCAATCGCACACGAAGGGCGTAGGCTCACAGAGGCAGAAAACGCCTGGAGCTTTTCCAAGCCTTGGGCGTTGATTCCTTTCTCTGCCGAGAACCTGCAGCACATCTTCTGTCCATCTCTCGCCAGTCCACTCCCCAGCAGTTTCAATCAGCAAGGTCGCTCTTTCTCCGCTACCTGATCACCGAAAGGCGCCTTGCAGATAATACCATTCAGGCCTATCAGGCTGATATTGATATTTTTTTCAACTTTCTTCGGCAGCAAAGAATTTCAACGCTGGAAGAAATCCAAAGCACTACCCTTCACACCTTTCTGGAACAGTGCAGCGCCCGCCAGCTCTCCCATCGCAGTAACGCCAGAAGGGTCTCGTCCCTCAAAAGCTTCTTTAGCTTTTTACAGGCCAGCAACATAAGTAACCACAACCCCTTTGCGGCAGTTGACCTCCCACGAATTGGCAGCCATCTTCCCAAGGCACTTTCCCTGACCGAAGTAACCAAACTCCTGACCCCACCAGCTGTTATCACCCCTCAGATCCAAAGAAATTACACCATGCTGCACCTTCTCTACTCCACAGGATTAAGGGTCTCAGAGCTGGTTTCTATTCCCCTTGCGGCCTGCAATCTATCATCCTGTTTTGTCAGGGTGATAGGGAAAGGTAACAAGGAACGGCTGATACCCTTTGGTGTCCCGGCCCGGGAAATCGTAGAACAATACCTGAAAACAGCACGCCCGCTGATCCTCAAGGGTAGGCGCAGCAATATCCTTTTTGTCAGCAACCGAGGCCGCGCCATGAGCAGGCTCCGTTTCTGGCAGATCATCAAGGAGGCGGCAAAGGCTGCAGGAATCACCAAATCCGTCTCCCCACACATGCTTCGTCATTCCTTTGCCACCCACCTCCTGACCCATGGCGCAGACCTCCGATCCGTCCAACTTATGCTTGGCCATTCAGACATCGCCACGACCCAGATCTACACCCACATCGACCAGGACAGGCTCAAAGAACTCCATAAAAAATTTCACCCGCGCGGATGAAAGGTTGCCGAATTAGCTTGAATGCCCTTATACTGAAGATACCTTTAAGAGGAAGAAAGTGAAACAGGATGAAGACATGTTGAAGAAATAAAGCAACGGAGAAAAAAGACCACATGCGAATTGCCACTATCATTTACCATCTTGCCGTCAGCTGTTGGCTGGGCGGCTCAGCTCTGTTCACCTTTGTCCTGACCCCGACTCTCTTCAAATCGTATCCCCGCGATATGGCCGGCAGCATCGTCGGCGCCCTCTTTCCCGGTTATTTCCAATGGGGCTCGCCTGTGGGGCCGTGGGGCTCACAGGCCTGCTGCTCGGCAAAAGCCACCGCAAAATCGCCTCGGGGCTTATTCTTACTATCA
>JAQVER010000009.1 GCA_028697885.1 Desulfocapsaceae bacterium | reverse complement strand
TCTTCGTCAGGTCGTTCGTTTTACTGCCTCGCTTATTCTCATTCTTCCTGCTGGCAAGCTACTGCTTTTATCGCTCACCCAAGGACCGCGGCAAACTACTCAATCAAAGGTACGCTGTCAATGGAAATAACAAGCTCACAACAGAATACATTTACCACTTATCCACTCTACACGACAAATCAATAAGTTACGATACCAACCAAACTAAAAGCATACACCGATTTTCATTTTTATTAATTGTTAATCCATTTTTGCAGAGCCATAATTATTTTCTGGGCCTGTTCCGGACTTGAGATATTAAATTTAGACTTGGGATAATACTCACCCTCTCGCTTCTGGTAGCGACGTATAGTGTACATATCTTTACTATACTCCCCCTTGCTCTTATTCCAGTTTTGATAGCGGTACAGTATTGTGGTCCATGCCCCTTTAGACAAGACCTCTTTATCCAACTCTTTTACCAGGAGGATGCCATCCTCTTCATAGTTGATTGTCAACTCATTCAAATCACCGCTCATTTCGTATCTCTTCCAGTCTAAAGTATAAGGTTAGGCGCTAAAATCCTATAGATATAGATATCAATTCAAAACAACCATATCCTGCCCAAAAGGTAAAGGGGAAAGGAGCGATCCCTACCACCCTTTTCCCCTTATGAGAATCTGCTTTCTATCGGATCTGATATAACTCAAGTGCCAATATGAAGTTGTCCCTCTCGAAGATCAACCAGGATGTGGTCTCCCTCAAGAAACCGACCACTTAGAAGTTCCATCGCCAAAGGATCTTCCAGATAACGCTGGATAGCCCTTTTCAATGGACGTGCGCCATACAGTGGGTTGAAACCCGCATCTACCAGGAACTCTTTTGCCGCATCGGTTATGGTAAATTTATATTTTCTCTCTTCCAACCTGGCGACCAATCTTTGCAGCTGGATATCAATAATCGAACCCATGTCTTTTCTGGAAAGACTGTGAAATATAATCGTTTCATCCACCCTGTTCAGAAACTCGGGTTTAAACTTCTGATGGAGAAGCTCTTCGATCTGATTGCGGACCACAGCCTCTCCTACGTGCTCCTCTGCCATTTTAAGGATCAGATCACTCCCAAGATTTGAGGTCATGATCAGAATTGTGTTCTTAAAATTTACCGTCCTTCCCTTACCATCAGTCATCCGCCCATCATCCAGGACTTGCAGCAGGACGTTGAAAACATCGGGATGCGCCTTCTCAATCTCGTCCAGAAGCACTACGGAATAAGGGCGCCGACGTACCGCCTCCGTGAGATAGCCACCCTCTTCATAACCAACATACCCGGGAGGGGCACCAATAAGCCTGGCCACAGAATGCTTTTCCATAAACTCTGACATATCAATGCGAATCATGGCCTGCACACTATCAAAAAGAAAATCCGCAAGGGACCTGGCAAGCTCTGTTTTGCCGACTCCCGTGGGACCAAGAAAGATAAATGAGCCAAGTGGACGATCAGGATCCTGCAGACCCGCTCTTGCCCGACGCACCGCATTGGCAACCGCCTTGATAGCATCCTCCTGGCCAACGACCTTAGCCGCAAGGGCCGCTTCAACATGTACCAATTTGTCCTTCTCGCCTTCCAGGAGTTTATCTACGGGGATGCCGGTCCATTTCGCCACCACTGCCGCAATGTCTTCAGCTCCCACCTCCTCTTTCAGCATCTGACTTTTTTCCTGAATCTGCTGCAGCTTCGTATTGGCCTCTTCAAGATCCTTCTGGAGTTTGATAATCTTGCCATAACGAATCTCTGCCACCTTGCTCAGATCACCAATCCGCTCGGCGCGCTGCTCCTCCATATGGGCTTCATCGATACTTGCCTTGATCTGGCGGATGTTTTGAATAACATCACGCTCGATGGTCCATTGCCCCTTCATAGCATTTAAAGAATCATTCAGTTCGCCAAGCTTTTTTCTCAGTTCCACAAGACGTTCTTTCGATGCTGAATCTTTTTCCTTTTTCAGGGCCTCCTGCTCGATCTCCAACTTGATCTTCTTGCGTTCCAGCTCATCAATTTCTGTGGGCATGGAATCAATCTCAATACGCAGACAAGATGCGGCCTCGTCAATAAGATCAATGGCCTTATCAGGGAGGAAACGGTCAGTAATAAATCGATTCGAAAGAATAACGGCGGCAACGGTTGCCGCATCCTGAATCCGGACCCCATGATGCACTTCATACTTCTCTTTGATGCCACGAAGGATGGCAATAGTATCCTCCTCACTGGGCTCCTGAATTAGAACCGGTTGGAATCTTCGCTCCAGAGCAGCATCTTTCTCAATGTATTTCCTATATTCATCAAGCGTTGTGGCGCCGATACAGTGCAGCTCACCACGAGCCAAAGCAGGTTTGAGCATATTGGAAGCATCCATGGAACCTTCAGCGGCCCCGGCTCCCACCAAAGTATGAATCTCATCGATAAAGAGAATGATCTCCCCAGCCCGCTTTTCAACTTCTTTCAGCACCGCCTTCAGCCTGTCCTCAAACTCACCACGATACTTAGCACCCGCGATCAATGAGCCCAGATCGAGGGAAACAACCTGTTTTCCTTGCAAGGTTGCTGGGATATCGCCATTAACAATACGTTGGGCAAGACCTTCGGCGATGGCCGTTTTCCCAACCCCTGGCTCGCCAATCAGAATAGGATTATTTTTAGTGCGACGGGACAGAACCTGGATCACTCGCCGTATTTCCTCATCTCTTCCTATGACCGGATCCAGCTTTCCATTTTTAGCGATATCGGTCAGATTGCGTGCATATTTTTCCAGAGCCTGATATTTTTCCTCAGGATACTGATCAGTAACCCGTTGATTGCCGCGAATGGTAGCCAGGGCCGCAAGGAAGGTTTTCTCGTCAACTCCTTTACTGCGCAGCATCTTGGAAGTCTCGGACTTACCATCCTTAATAAGGGTGAGAAAGAGATGTTCCTGACTAACAAATTCATCCTGCATCTGACTTGCAGTATTGAATGCCTTATCGAGAAGCTGTTTCAACTCAGCAGAGATATACGCCTGCCCCGCGCCACTGCCTGAGACCTGTGGAATTTTATCAATGAGTTTATTCAACTCCATCAGGATAATGGAAGGATCGACTCCCATTTTCTGGAGTACAGGCACAACAACACCCTCGGGTTGTTCGAGAATAGCTCTGGCTAGATGCGCTGACTGAATTTCCTGATGGGACTTATTCTGAGCGAGCTGCTGGGCCGCCTGAATCGCTTCTTGGGACTTTATAGTAAATTTATCAAACTGCATAAAACTCTCCTCCTGCATGGGACGTTGAAGGTAAGTGAAAAAAACAAAAGGAGATTGCTCCTTTCATCAAGTCTTTTTTGTTGCAGTTAAAAATAAGGACAAGCCAACAGCGTGTCAAGTTTTTGACTCTAAAGAAGTAGGTGCGGAAACAGAAATAAAAAAGAGAAGAAAAAAAAGAGGCGAGCCTCAAAGAAATGAGGCTCGCCAAAGAAACCATGCTAAGGAATCAGCTACATCCGCCAGAGCTACAGGAGCCGGAGCTGCATCCGCCACCTCCACCACCAATCGGGTTGCTGGAAGTAATGCCAAACCCAGAACGTGGGCCAGCATCCACATAATCGACACGAACTGTACCACAAGTAGTCAAGAGACCTTCCTCGACGAGGAACTTCAAACCACCGTTGTCAAAAATTTTATCATTATCTTTTGGCTCATCCAGAGCCAAGCCCAAAGAGGGGCCTGCTCAGCCACCTTGCATCAAGGCGATACGCAAGGCAGAATCAATATTATTCTGCTCCAGGTATTCAGTAAGCTTTTGTACTGCCTGGTCAGTAACTGTAAAATCAGACATATAAATCCTCCTGTAATCTATGGTTAAGTAAAAGTTATTGTATTTTTAATTGGTAATTGCTTATATATTTTCAACCTACTGAAAGTGATACTTTACCCTTCCAATCATATATAAAGATGTTAGTATCTATGTTAAGTTGCAAATCTCAAGAAGTCAATCCTCATTATACAATGAAGTCACATTGACCGTAGACAAAGTTACATCTTTTTCCACCTATTTCATAGAAATTTATATTTTAAGAACAATTATAGCTCTTGACTGACCTAGAGTTTACACAGGGACTACTGATATGAAAAAAATTGTCATTTCGACAGGAGGAGGAGATGCTCCGGGGCTGAATGCAGTTATCTACGCTGTTGTTCATTCATGCTATCGGCGTGGTTGGGAGGTCTATGGCAGCCGTAGTGGTTATAGGGGGTTATTAAATCTTGACGAACTAACGCGTCTCGATCTGGAGGATGTTGAAGAGATTTATGCCACTGGCGGCACTATCCTCGGCTCGACAAATAAAGGGAACCCGTTCTCAATGCCTGTAGAAAATCTGGCAGGCGAGATTCAGATTGTTGATATTTCGGATAAGATCATAAATAATTTCAAGAGAATGTGTTTTGACTGTCACATTGCCATTGGTGGAGATGGCAGTCTTGAGATCGCCCATCGTTTCTCCCTGAAAGGAATGCCGGTTATCGGCGTCCCAAAAACCATTGACAATGACCTTGAGGCAACAGACCGAACTTTTGGTTTTGACACGGCAGTGTCAACTGCAACAGAGGCCCTGGACAAACTGCATTCAACTGCCAAATCCCACGATCGGGTCATGGTGGTTGAGGTTATGGGACGCGATTCAGGCTGGATAGCACTTTACTCAGGGATCTCCGGAGGTGCAGATGTAATTCTGATACCCGAGATCCCCTTTGACATGGACGCAGTATGCAAGAAAATAACAGACAATGAACTGCACGGTAAGGATTACGCCATCGTCGTTGTCGCCGAAGGTGCCAGCGTCAAAGGTGGAACGGTAATCAACAAAGGCGAAGGAGAACTGGGAAGAACTGAGCTTGTACTTGGAGGGGTCGGAGAATGGGTGGCCGCTGAGATCCGGAAACGAATAAACAAGGACACGCGGTCCCTGGTGCTTGGCCACCTGCAGCGAGGCGGTTCACCTACGACCTTTGATCGGTTATTGGCATTACGTTTTGGAGCTGCGGCTGTACGCCTGGTTGAGAATGGCATTTTTGGCCACATGGTGGCCCTGTCAGCTTCGTCCATGGTCCCGGTTCCTTTGATTAACGCCATCAAATCTCGAAAAAAGGTAGACTTGACGAGTGACAAAGTTTTGACCGCAAGAGATATAGGTATTTGCCTGGGAGATTATGTCTAAGATTTAAGGCAAAGCGAGAGAACGAGTGAATAAATGATCGAGAACAAATTCACAGAGATATACTCCCTGCTTTATGAGCATTTTGGCCCACAGGGCTGGTGGCCAGGGGATTCGCCCTTTGAAATCATGGTCGGAGCGGTGCTCACCCAGAATACCAACTGGGGAAACGTATGCAAGGCCATTTCTCAATTGAAAAACGCAGAGAGACTCTCTTTTCCTGCGCTGGCAGCATTGCCCGTTGATGAACTTGCTCAGCTTATCAAGCCGTCGGGTTATTTTAACATCAAAGCAAAACGTCTAAAGAATCTTCTGCAGATGATAACTGAGCGATACAATGGGAAGCTGGAACTTTTCCTAGAGGAAGATCTATATACCGGACGGGAGGCCTTGCTCTCCGTCAAGGGAATCGGACCTGAGACCGCAGACTCGATCCTCTTATATGCGGCTAATCATCCAATTTTTGTGGTAGACACGTATACCCATCGTATTTTTTCCCGCCACCTTCTAGTAGCTGAGGAAAGTGACTACTATTCGCTGCAGGAGGCGTTTCATGACAGATTGCCTGCACAATCAGTTCTTTTTAATGAGTATCATGCCTTGATCGTGACCCTGGGAAAGGATTATTGCAGGAAAAACAATCCTCGATGTGAGGAATGCCCATTACAGGGAATCTGAAAAGATATCAAGCCTTGACTTTAAGGAGGCTGCCAAGCATCTCATCCACCACCTGCAAGGTTTTAAGATTCGCCTTGTAAAGGTGAGAGTTTAAGCTCATGACAGGTAACTCTTCCCCAATATCGACGTTAGACTGCTCGACAAATTCCATACCATTGCTGGTCTGCTCGTAAATCATGGCACCAGGAGTGTCAACCCGCTCCGTCTGGACATTTACCCCCTGAGGTTCTGCACTAGATAGGATTACGCGACTTTTCTTAAATCCTTCAGTACTGGCATTGGCAATATTATTGGCATTGGAGTTTATTTTTGTGCTGTACGCTGACAAACCCGACAGAGCTGACTGCATTGCAGAAATCATAACAATACCTCACTGGAGAAAAAAACTTCTTTAACACTTCTTTTATTTTAATATAGCAATAAAATACCAATCGTACCAGTGACCTTATTCTTTTTTTGAGATAACTCCCCCCTGAAAGCGAAGAAACTGCCGGCAAATACCACGAATGGTGCTGGAGTCCTTAGGGCTCAGTCGCATCCTGCCAAAGAATTGACGGATATTGTTCATATAATATTCACGACTCTTGTCCTGCAAAAAATCTATGGTCGACAAGGTCTCTTCAAGAGAACGATACATCCCTTCAAGCTCAAAGCTCGTAGCAAGACGTGGAGACGAAGACATGGTTTTCTGAGAGTACACAAGGCCATGATAAATCTCATAGCAGTGAATAGCCACGGACTGGGCCAGATTCAGCGAAGAGAAATCAGCCGTTGGAATGGAGGAGATCATTTGGCAGTACTTCAGGTCATCATTGGTGAGCCCCCGATCTTCCGGACCAAAGAGAAAAGCTATCTCGTTATCAGGCAACAAAGGAAGAATCTCACTGACAACCTCTCGAGGATTTTTTTTCTGAATACGTTGCCGGCCTCGCCTGGCAGTAGTACCCACAACTCTGGAAAAAGGGGCAAGGGCGGTTTCAAGAGTATGATGCAATTCCATATTCTCAAGAAGATGCACGGCCTTATGTGTGGCCATCATGGCCATACGTTCAGGATCAGGAGACATATTGCCCACAACAATCAGACGACTGATCCCCATATTCCAGGCTGCTCTGGCCGCCGAGCCAATATTTTCCGGGAATTTAGGCTCCATGAGAACGATGGCAATGTGATCAAGGGGTGCGGTTTCAAAGGTCATAGAGAACGAGGACTCAGGAAGTCAAAAAATTGGGAAGGGCAGGAACAGCGACAGCAGAAAAGAAACGCGCACCTTGCAAACCAGGCGTTTCAACTGAGAAGACGACACATAAGAACGATTGTACTCCTGACAATGCTCTTACAGCTCTTATGCTTTCACATCATTCCAATATATTATGGTTATTCCGACAAGGCAGCTTAGGCGACGACATCATCGTGCGTGATTTTGCTGATTTTTTCATACTCTTCCACCTGCTGGTTCGTGCTGGTTGGCATCAACCGTTTCAGCAAAGGCACAACCCCTTGTTCTGATTTTTCAAATAGCCGCTCAGCCTCCTTGAGCGTGATCTGCCAGGCAGGGGCAAACCCCGGCGCTTTTTCAAACATGATATCAAGGGCGGTTTGATAAATATAATACTGCCTGATCTCCTTGCGGCCAGGCTTCTGATTCAATGATTGGACAGTAATGCGCAGATTATCCCGTTCCTGCCTGAGGGTAATGAGCTCCTGCTTTCTTTTTTCATTATCTGCTGAATCAATCTCCATCTTCGTATGCAAGTGCGATTTCAACCTGTTTATTTCCCGTGAAAATTCACGGCGCCGCATCCAACCACGAACATACACAACACAGCAGAAAAAGAGGCCAAGGAGTAGGCCCTGGACAAAAGGGGTGGCAAGAAGCCCCATAAACCAGCTCGAATTTTCCATATTCTTCAATCCTCCAAGACCACTATAAAGGAACAATACCCTTTCATGCTGTTACGTTGAAACATGATTCTTCCATATCTTTATGCGAAATATGGTTTCCCGTCAAGCCTCGTCACGTCTTCAAAAAAGCCCTGACCTTCTGACAACCGGCCCACTATTCCTTGGCTAAAGTAAAATTAATCCTGTTTTTCCGTAGATCTACATCGAGCAGAGTCACCCTGACCAGATCACCCATCCGGTACACCTTTGAGCTTCTTTCTCCCACAAGACGGTGGTGTTTTTGATCATAGTTGTAATAATCATCACGCAATTCACTAATAACCACTGCCCCGCTGATAAACAGCTCAAGCAATTCCACAAAAAGGGCGAAGCCACTCACCCCTGAGATAACAGCATCAAAACTCTCTCCCACCTTGTCCTGCATATAACGGACCTTCAAGCGGTCGTTCATCTCCCTTTCAGCGCTTACGGCAAGGCGTTCTCGGGTGGAGAGAAACGGACCGATATTTTTTAAATTTTCGGCGCTGAGATTTTTTTTATTTTCACTGGACTTGCTGATAAAATCATAAAGAGCCCGGTGAACCAGGAGATCTGGATAGCGGCGGATCGGCGAGGTGAAATGGGTATAGTCTGTTGCCGCCAGACCAAAATGACCGACATTTCGCATATCATAACGCGCCTGCTGCATGGTGCGAAGGAGCAGATTGTTGACCACATATTCCTTTGGGCTGTTTTTGACCATATCCAGAACCTGGCCAAACCAGTCAGGATCCTGGCGATGTTTGGGGAGATTAAGGCCCAGGGTCTGGGCAAAGCCGGTAAACTCCTGCACCTTAATGGGGTCAGGTCGTTCATGGATACGGTAGAGCGCATTTACAGAGTGCTCGGTAAAGGTCTCTGCCACAGCCTCGTTGGCAGAAAGCATAAACTGCTCAATGAGCTGATGGGCAAAATTCCGCTCTGCCCTGCCAATGGAATTTATTCTGCCACTCTCATCCAAGCCGATTTCCGGTTCCGGCAGGGTAAATCCGATGGCCCCCCGCTCTTTACGCAGCTTTTGAAGAATTATTGCCAGTTCACCTGCCCACTTGAGCGGAGTGAGAAAAGGTTTATGCTCGCCTCTCACCTCCTTGTTCTTATCGATAAGGATCTGACGGACCGCGGTATAGGTAAAACGCTTATGGCTGCGGATGATAGACTTGACAAAACGCTTCCCGGTTGTGTTTCCTTGCCGGTCAAAATCAAGAATGGCGGTAAAGGCCAGACGGTCCTGATCGGGAATAAGACTGCACAGATTGTTGGAAATCTTCTCCGGCAGCATGGGGATGACCCGGCCGGGGAAGTAGATCGAGGTGCCGCGTTCATAGGCATCTTTGTCGAGTGCAGTTCCAGGTCTCACAAAGTGACTGACATCAGCAATGGAGACATAGAGCCGGAATCCTCTTTTGGTCTTTACAACGGCCACGGCATCGTCAAAATCTTTGGCTGTTTCTCCATCGATAGTAACGTGGAGAATCTCGCGCAGATCTTCCCGGCCTTTGGTCTCCGTAATCTCTTCCGGCAGTCGCGCTGATTCCTGCATAGCCTCTTCACTGAAGGCATGGGGTAATTTAAATTTTTCAATCACCAGACGCATCTGCACATCTATGGAGTCCGGATCGCCAAGGACTTCAATGATCTTGCCCCGGAGCCTGGCCGTATCTTCAGCAACAGCGGCCAGCTGCACGATAACGGCATCGCCCTCGCTTACGTCCTCTGGAACTTTGCCATCAATCACCACAGAAAAAGGAAAATGCGGATCCTCTGGGGTCACCCGAACCTTGCCCTGCTCAAAGGAGACAAATCCGGCCAAACGATCAGAACCTCGTTCCAGAACACTGATCACTTCGGCTTCAGGTCGCCCATCCTGGCGAACCTTGTACACCCGGATCAGAACAGTATCACCATGCCTGGCGGCTCCCATATGAAACGCCTCAACAGAAGGGTCTCTGCTATAGGCCATGCTGCCCTCCCGAACAGAGAGTCCGGTGACAAAACCAAAACCGCGCGGGTTCTGGTCAAGAACACCGGTGGCCAGATTATTTTGTTTGCCTAGAGAGAACCGATGCTTACCGGTACGGTTCAAAATTTTCTGATCCACCAGATCCGCAAGGAGGCCGGTCAATTCTTTCTGCCCGCCTCGATCAAGCTTGAGTTCTGCTCCAATCTCATCTTGAGAGACAGGATGCTCACACCGATAAACGTAAGTCAGCACGTCCCGTTCCAGTGTTTTTTCCATTCGTAATAATTTCCGGTCAATTCTACTGGCAGGGTGCCGCTCCGATGGCTTTCTTGGAAAATGTTTTCTTTTTTTTCTCATAACTGGTTTTTATTTTTCCTCTGATCGTTATTTTTTGGTAGACTAACTCAATACTCTTCTTCTCAGACAGTTTCAAAAATACCGAGAAGAAGCGGCGGAAAATGGGAGAGCGCCAGGATAGTCTCCAGACACAAATTGTAATGTTAAAGTCTTTATTTTTTCTGCAATTCACACTCTTCAACCAGACAACCTGAGCAGTCAAGCTGTTGCAATACAGTGAACGACAGAAGATGCTATAACGAAATGGTTAGAGATGTAATGGTAATTTCAAAAGCCCTAAATATTTTTATTAATAGTAGCACAGTCCTGACAGTGGGCAAAGGAATTAAGAGCAGCCGTCTCCTTTGCCTCTCAAATCCACTCTCAACAAATGAATCATAATAGACTGGACGATATGCAGTATAATATACCTTTTGATCTGGAAATATATCGTTCTCATATGCGGCACTTACTTGGCAATAGCCCTGCGGCCGATGTCTTCTGGCGAGCTCTGGATTTTGCCATTGAGGCCCACGACGATCAATGGCGGCGTTCCGGTGAGGCATATATCATGCATCCCTGTTCTGTCGCCAAGATCCTGGCTGACGAAATGGACATCACCCATCCGGAGATCCTTGCCGCCGCCCTGCTGCATGATACAGTTGAGGATGTTGAAGAAATTACCACTGAGTTTATCGGAGAAAAATTTGGCCATTATGTTGAGGCCATCGTGGAAGGTTGTACCAAAATCACGCAATTCAAAGGGGATAAACAGACACAGTACAAGATGATCCATCGCAAGATTTTCTCAGGGGCAGCCCTGCGCCCGGAGGTCATGCTCGTCAAACTGGCCGACAGACTGCACAATCTGCGCACTCTCAGCGCCATGCCTCAGCACAAACGACAAAAGATTGCGGATGAAACCATTGATATCTATGCCCCCCTTGCCACAGTGCTTGGCCTCTTCAGCCTGAAACGTGAGATGTTCAACCTGGCTCTTTCCTATAAATTCCCTAAGCAGAGTGCCAAACTTATCACCCATATCAAACAGTTCGAACAAGATCCAGTAGTTCTGGATATCGTGCAGCAGCTCAAAAAGAAAGCAGAAGAGGTCTGGTTTACCTGCAATGTCATCATTCGCACCAAGGGACTCTGGGCCTATTATGATGCCAACAACCGTATTCTTCGCAGACAGATAGATAATCCTGTTGAGATCCTGATTGTGGTTGAGAGCGCTCCAGCCTGTTACCAGGCTCTGGGAATCTTGAATCAGACATTCCCTCCTATCCCCCGAACAATCCGTGATCTCATCGCCAATCCCAAAACCACCGGCTATCAGTCTCTACATGCCCGGGCCAACATCAAAGGCAGAGAGTTTCTCTTCAAGATTCGCACCGAGGATATGACCCGCAGGGCCCAACGTGGTCTGTTTAAAGGATGGAGTTCTCAGAGTTCCAATCAGCGCCGTTTTATTCGTGAAATCCAGGAGCTGTTCAATGTTCTCGGCTCAGATTCTTCTGTTTCCTACCGTGATGTTATTGCCGCCAGGGGAAAAAAAGAGATCTACACCTACACCCCTCAGGGCGATTTGACCTATCTGCCTGTCAACTCCACCGTGCTTGACTTTGCCTTCCACGTCCACACCGATATCGGTAACACCTGCCTTGGTGCCATGATCGGCACCAAACGGGGAGCGATTGACACCATTTTACAGGACGGAGACGTGGTGCGTATTATCCGGTCAGAAAACCCCATCCACTTTGACCCGAGAATGCTTGAAATTTGCAAGACACCTCGAGCCCGTGCTGAACTGTCAAAGACCTTTAAACTCAGAAGTCAGCAGGTTGCCCAGGAGATTGGCCTTTCTGTAGTCAGTCAGGAGATCCGGCGTTACAATCTTTCTGCCGACCTTCTGGACCGACCGGACTTCAAACAGATACTTGCATATTTTGACCTGAAAAACCTTGAAGAACTCTACCTTCAGATCGGAGAGGGCAGGTTAAAATTACCCACACTCATTGATCGCATCAAGACGATGTTCCATTCAGAGATATCTCTGATCCGGCCGACAGGGGCCTTTAACACCATTGAGCTGACCACCCTGGACCCTGCATTCGTCAAGATCTCAGCCTGCTGCAAACCAAGCCCTACCGATTCCAGGCTCTATGGCCTGCTCAGTGAACGAGGCCTGTCAGTGCACAGCATGAATTGTCCCAAGCTTGAGACGATAGCGTTACAGCGGGAGGATATTGTCTACGTACGCTGGAAACAGAAAGAGACATTTGTCGCTAAAAAACAAACTATAATCATCATGGCAGCATCCCGCCAGAAAATGATGATGTACCTCAGTGTGGCCCCGGAAGAAATGAAAGTTCTTGACCTCATAGCACTCTCCAAAACCCCTACCCCAACCCCTGCATGGGAACTAGTCTTTGAGGTACCCAGCCTCTTTGACCTGCGGCAGGTTCTCAAACATTTTGATAAATCAAAATTGCCCTATGAGTTTGTTCTGGAATTTTAGAGATTACAGACTCTCAAAATTTCAAACAGTTTTTGGGCAAGACACTCAGAGCATTTTCAAGTCAAGAAATTTCACAAAGGCCAGCCTAACTATCTGACATTCTCTACAAAGATCTCAAAATACTATTACTAAATATATCTGGCTGTTACAGAGACTGCTCTTTCTCTTCCAGGTGCTCAGTTATCTTTTCGGGATTTTTAATGTAACGGCTCAAGACTCGAGTCAACATGTCAGGAAGGTCATTTTTTTGCCTGGAACTGCGGTGTAATTGTTTGATTGTCTTTTCCAGGGTCAGTACTTCACCAAGAAAGACATGTCTTAACACCAGAGAAACCAGACGGGTGATTGTGGTGAGATTAGAGATACGCGACTGGAGATGATGATCACGATCAAAGGCAGTGGAGGCAAAGATCTCAACAGGATTCCCCTTAAGCTCACTTATGGACACATACCAAGTGTTGAGTTCCCTGTCTCTTGTCCGGTAGCGTACGGCATCCAGAACCTCAGGCAGTTCCATTGAGGGACTGGCCGAACATACCTGGTCACCATTCTCAGCCCCATGCAGGTCTGACCGGATCAAAGTGCAGATCTTACGCAATAATTGCGGGTCTGATTTTATGATCTGGGCAAGCTGACCGCACGAATCACAAAATTCATTCCCCTGCATATCCTGCAAAAGAGCACTCCTACCACACCCGTCACAAATTTCTTTATTTTCAGAAAACATCATCGCACCATTTACCACCGGGAACAGTTGTTTGAATAGAGAGCTTGAGCTGAGCAAGAAATTCTGTCCCTGAAATTTCTCGCGCCCCAAAACTTAAAAGATGGCGTGTCGTCATCTGGCAATCAATAAGGTGAAAATTCATCTCTTTCAATCTGGATACCAAGGCGGCAAGGGCAACCTTGGAACCATTGCTGACACGGGTAAACATGGATTCACCAAAAAAGATCCGATCAAGAGCAATACCGTACAAGCCACCTGCCAAGATGTCACCCTGCCAGCATTCTACGGAATGGGCATAGCCCAACTCGTGCAAGCGGCAATAGGCATCCTCCATCTCTTCGCTGATCCAGGTTCCCTCCCCCTGTTCTCGACGAATCTGCGCACAGGATGCAATAACCCTTGCAAATGCCCGGTCAAAGGTGACCTTGAACCGTCCCTGTTTAATCTCTCTGGCCAGCCTTCTGCTAATCTTAAACTCATTGAGAAAAATAACCAGCCGGGGATCAATAAACCACCAGAGCAGAGGGTCTCCAGACGAGAACCAAGGGAATATTCCAGACCTGTAAGCGGCCACAAGTCTGTCCGGCTGAAGATCACCGCCAATAGCCAACAGCCCGTTTTTATCGGCCAAAGTTGGCTGCGGAAAGATGATTTCTTTGCTTAATTGAAAAACAGACATAACGCTACATAGTACCTATCTCATGACAGGAAGTCAATCGGTCCGGCAATACCTGAAGGGAGGGTTTGATGATAATCTTGTAATAAATCATGTAAGGAGATGACTCTGCAACAAACAGCTTGAGCATCGCGGGCACGTGAGATCAGAGTCTTTGATACCATCAGGCTTCGTTCGGGTTCAAGGGTAAAGTAATTATAAACTCAGCACCCTGCCCCAAAACAGCGGCGGCAGAAATAACGCCATGATGTCGTTCAACAATCTTCTTGCAGATAGAGAGGCCAATACCCGTACCATTAAATTGTTGACGGGTATGCAGTCGTTGAAAAATATCAAAGATTTTCTCCTGATATTCCTCCTGAAAACCGATACCGTTATCCTTGATGGAAATGGATAGAGCAGTATCAGGATCAAAGCCATCTGGCACAGGAATACGAGTAATCAGGATCTCAGGGATACGATCAGGATGATGATATTTGAGACTGTTGCCTATAATGTTCTGGAACAGTTGCCGCATCTGCAAGGGATCCGCCATAATAGTTCCCAGATCGTCAACCGAGATGGCAGCGTCACTCTCTTCTATCTTAATAGTCAGATCTTCCAAAACGGCCTGAATGATACTGTTCAAATGAACCTGGGTAAAAGGCTGCGATTCCTTATCTACCCTCGAGTAGTAGAGTAGACCGTTAATCAGCATCTGCATGCGGTCTGCCGAGCTGAGAATCCGTTCGAGATAGGCCTTTCCTTTGTCCGAGAGATTCGTAAGAAAATTGTTTTGCAGGCGCTGACTGAAGGCCTGAATCAGCATCAACGGCTCCTGGAGATCATGGGAGATGACATGAGAAAAATCCTGAAGTTCCTGGTTGCGCAGGAGAAGATTTTGGGCAGTTTGTGACAGGTTTTTTTCCACATCCTTCAAACTGCTGATATCTTTTGATACCTCTATAATTCCAATCAGTTTACCGCTGGGAGCACGAAACGGTGTGGCAGTTACAAGACAAGGGAAACTACTGCCATCCCCTCGCACTTTTTTTGCCTCCACCTCCACCCGTTTAGCGCCTTCAAGAATTCTGGTCAAAGGGCACTCAGGGGTATGACAGAGCCGGCCCCCAAAGACCTCAAAACATTTACGTCCGGTAATCGCTTCAGCACTACTATGACCAGTAAGAGCCATGAATGCCTTGTTGACACGAAGAACTGTAAAATCCCTGTCGATGATATGCATGCCATCTGGCGCACTGTTAAAAATCTGAATAAACTCATCATTAATTTCAACCAGAGCTCGTTCAACCTGCTGTTGCTCCATGATCTTGGCATCAAGAAGGCTATTGGTCCTGCTCAGCTCCGCTGTGCGACTGGCAACCCTGGATTCAAGCTCTTTCTTGATTTTTACCAGTTCCTGTTCACTCTGTTTATGCTCTTCAATTTCCCGTAGAAGCCGCTGATTCATCACCCGCAGTTGTTCACTGCGAGCCTGCAACCGGAGGGCAAAAAATTGTATTCCCAAAAGCCCCATAATTGCCGCCCCGACATGACTTATCAGCAAGGGCCACGGAGACTTACGAAAACGTAGCGGCATGGAGATGGAAATCCCCCCCCGGATCTCACCAGAGCTATAGCTGTCATGACAGGGAAGACACGCCCCTGTAACGCGCAATGGCGCCATATAACGAAAAGTTTCCCCTTGGGGACTGCTGACAAAGACACTCCGTTCCTGAACCCCTTTCTCAAAATCCTTCAACCACTCCTCCTCCCAAGGCAGGGCCTTGTTCTCAGGGCGGATTGGATCAAGGCTTGTCAGATGAAATCTAATTTTACTCTGACGATCGGAAATTGCGGCAATTTGACGGGTCATATAGGCGGGATTAATCTTGGTAAGACTGCGACCATCCTTGGTCACAATTCCCTGTTCATCGTCCGGCAGGTAAGGATTGAGAGGGTTTTTCTCATCAGTGAAGACAAAAACCCCGCCGTGCTCGGCATTCCAGGAACGAACAGCAACAATATGGGTCAAAAATGCCTTGGCTGTTTCAAGAGCAATGGCATTTCTTTCCCGGATATCGTCAGCTTGATTCCAGACAAGAGAGAAAAGAACTGTGAAAAGCCAGATGGCACTGGCAATGGCCCGATATTTTTTTATCGGATTTGTCATGAAAACTGGGAAAGGTAAACCGTTACACTTACCATAGGCATATTGTTAACACTCCAAGTATATATTTCATCACAGGAGGCACGTCTTGTCACGAAGCTCCTGGAAAAAGACTTTTTCATTCTGCGAGTAATCTACAGGAACTTCGATAAGATGAAGGCCAGGCTGCTTAAGACATCCTGACAACAGTTCTACAAGTTCTCCGGCCCGGGTGACACGATAGCCGTTTGCGCCATAACTCTTCGCGTATTGTATGAAATCAGGATTCAGAAAGTCAAGGCCAAAATCAGGAAGGTTCATCCCACCCTGCTTCCATTTGATCATCCCGTAGCCATTATCACGCAGGACGATGACCACCAGATCTAATTTAAACCGGATAGCGGTTTCCATCTCCTGGGAATTCATCATAAAGCCGCCATCGCCGCACACAGCAACAACCTGCCTCTCCGGATACAAGAGTTTAACGGCAACAGCTACTGGAAGCCCGGCACCCATGGAGGCCAAGGCATTATCCAAGAGCAGCGAATCAGGTTGTGTGGCTTTAAAATTTCGGGCAAACCATATCTTATACATCCCATTATCAAGGGAAAGAATACTGTTGTCTGCTACCGTATTGCGAATATCCATGACGATCCGTTGCGGCGTATCAGGAAATTGCTCATGGCTTGGTGCACAATAGACATGAGTATTAATTTCTTCATGAATACGCTGGAAATAATCATTACCTGAAACCGCCGGGTCGTAAATCAGGTGCGACAACTGGCTCAGCGTGGTTCCAATATCACCAATAACCTCATGCTGGGGAAAATAAACTTCATCAATGTCCGCTGGCGAATAGTTGACATGAATAACCTGCACGTCCCTTTGACTCATGAAGAATGGCGGCTTTTCAACAACATCATGACCGACATTAATAATAACATCGGCCCGTTCAATGGCACAATGCAGGTAATCATGGTCCGAAAGAGCTGCCGTACCCAGTGAGTAAGGAGAGTACTCATCGATAATCCCTTTGCCCATCTGGGTGGTGAAAAAGTAGATACCCGCTTTTTCAATAAGCCCTCTTGCGACCCGGCAGACGTCCGGTCGTTTGGCCTCAGCCCCAAAGAGAAATAAGGGATAACGTGCCTGCTTAATAAGTCCGGCCGCAATGGCAATGGAGGCAGGATTGGCAAGGGATGGATAGAGAGGAGTCAGCGGCAAAGGCTGTTTATCTGTCTCCTCCACCGCAATATCCTCAGGCAGTTCCAAGTGTACCGGGCCGGGCTTCTCTTCCGTGGCGATACGAAACGTGTCGCGGACCAGTGGAGCAATGCTGCCAGCGGTAACGATCTGTTTGGTGAATTTGGTCAAAGGCCCCATCATCCTCACCACATCAAGGATCTGAAATCGCCCCTGCTTACTCATTTTAATCGGCTTCTGACCAGTAATAAAAAGAGCAGGCATGCCGCCAAGCAACGCATACGAAACAGCAGTGACAAGATTGGTCGCTCCCGGCCCAAGGGTCGAGAGACAGACGCCGGGCCTGCCGGTAAGCCTGCCATATGTGGCCGCCATAAATCCAGCGGCCTGCTCATGACGGGTCAGGATCAAACGTATCGAAGATTTCCTCAGAGCCTCAAGGAAGGCCAGGTTCTCTTCACCGGGAATACCAAATATGGTATCGACTCCTTCATTCTCAAGACACCGCACCAAGAGCTCAGCTCCGTTCATTACTCTTCCTCACATCTTATATGCTTAAAAAAAACTATGCCAATCACGACGCAGTGACAATCATCATTGTACCCATCAGAATCAAAAAGGCAAATATCACTCTAAGATAAACCGATTTATCTACTCGACCATAACAGAATGAGCCCAGAAACGTTCCAAGAAGGACAAAAGGGGCGGAATAGATAAACGAAGAGAGAACAGAAACCGTAGTCAGACCACTCACGGCATGAGCGGTAGCATTGAGATACGAATTAAAGAGAAAAAACCCACTGAGAGTAGCCTTGATCTCATCCTTATCCCAATCATTGAGTGTCGCATAAATAATCGTCGGAGGGCCGCCGGCGCTGAAAGCGGCCCCAATGGCGCCGGAAGAGAATCCGGCAAGATAGGACCAGATGGGGTGTAGCTTCCTCTGCTTGATTTTAATCAAAAGGTTATAGCAGGCATACGCGACGAGGAGAACTCCAAGGCCGATACTGAGATTCTCTGAACTCACCTCCTTTAACAAGGTAACACCTACAAACATTCCTGGAATAGCGGCAACACACAGGGGAAAAATTTTTTTCCTATCCAGATGTTTTTTAAGCTTCAATGCCAGGAATGTGGTAATCACAACACTATTCAAAGTACAGAGCGGGACCGCACTTTTGACGTCAATACACAAACTCAACAGCGGCATAGCCACAAGGGCCGAACCAAATCCGGTCATGCCTTGAACAAAACCAGCCAGCAAAAAAATAAGGCTTATACAGAATTGGATCAGCATGATATATTATTTTCTTGAACAGAAACGCGGTTCTGTTTAAATTTTTAAAAAAAAGAAATCTGCAATATGCGAGCGAGACTTGCACCCCGTTTTCACTGCAAGATCATACCAGATTTCCCCGGGTTCGTAACATAATTGAGCATCCCTCTCTTGAGGTTTCTTCTGAAGAATAAGAAGATGCCAGGGAAATCAAGTATGCGCCGATCATTTGTTATGGTATATCCATTTTTAAAGGTGACCCCATTATCCGGGTGCATTGAAAAAATCTAATGATTCATTCAGTTGAACGGCTTGAACGTTCAACTGAATGAAAGCGCCCCCCAACAATGATTGGGGAGCAAAATGATACTACAATATTGGAAACAGGACAGATGCAAGAGGAACAATACACCAACCAGCAGTCTCCTTTTGACCATGGGTTGTTTTTTCCTGATAGCGGCCGGGCCTCTACCCTTGAAGCATTAAGAAATGCTATAACAGGATCTTCTGCCAGCCTGATCACCTGTATTGGCGAAGAAGGACATGGGAAAACCATGCTCTGCAAGATACTGGAAAAAGATCTCCCTGAACCTTATATTGTAATCTCTTTTCCCTACTCCGTTGAATCTTTTGATTATGTCCTCCAGATCATTGCTTTGAAGCTTAATCTGGATTTTTCAATGGAAGATAACGCGCTGGGAAGCGATCATATCCTGACGGAGATAGCTCAAGTCCTGCGAGAACGAGGAAAGCGACTTCTGATCCTTTTTGATGAGGCTGAAAAACTTTATCTGGCGACGCTGGAACGTGTTCGCAAGATGATTGATCTAACAAACGAAAACGGGGTGTTACTCCAGATTGTCCTTTTTGGAAGGATGGGACTACAGTCACATATTGAGCAATTGGCCTTATGTACTTTTAAAAATGCGCAAGAGCTTCATCTCTCTCTGCCGCCATTAACAGAAGAAGATACGTTTCAATACCTGAATTTTTGCATGCAGCAACAACCGGGTTCTGAAAAAAAGAATATCTTCAGCCGGGAAGTGGCTGCGAAAATCCTTGCCATGTCCCATGGAAACTTCAGAAAGATCAACAGCCTGGCGAGAGACTCTCTCCGTTCATCATCTTATAGTGCCGATGATACTTCTTTCATGGTACTGCTCGAACACGTCTGGGATTCAGACGATCTAACAGCGGGAGAGCCCCCTCCTACTCGGTTGCCAAGTCTGCATATGCAGAAAAAAATTGCCTTTGGGGCTGGCGCTCTACTCATGGTCCTGCTTCTGTTTTTATTGTTCAACAAAGAAGAACAGAAACCTGCCACCTCTCCTTCCATACCTGCAGGTACACAGGTTGCATCTCAGACAAAAACGCAACAAATCATAACAGATAAGAGAGATTCGATCATAGAATCGATCCATCCAGCTCCTGTGACAGTGAGGGAACCAGCTGTACAACTGGTACAGCCAGTTCCCGTACTGGCGGAAAAACCAGTAGAATCGATCCAACCAGTTCCTGTGATAGCAGAAGTGCCGGTTGTAAAATCAACACAACCAACTCCAGCAACGGCAGAAGTGCCAGTTGTAACATCAGCACAACCAGCTCCAGCGGCGGCAGATGTACCAGTTGTGAAATCGGTACAACCAGCTCCAGCGGCGGCAGAAGAGATAACCAAACAACCAATCTCCGTTGAGATTGCACCTCTGGTTGAAAAAAAATCTAAAGATATTCAAGTGATCGCTGTCAAGAAACTTCCTAAGAAAAATATCAGCATCCCACTTTTAACCGCTGAACCTCTTACAAAAAACAACGATCTGAAATCAACCATCGCCCAACAGCTCCCTCGCAAAAGTCTTGACGCCGGTCAAAGATGGTTAACTGGAGAAAAGAATAATTACTTTACCTTACAACTCATGATCCTTGCTGCGGATCAGGCCAAAGAGAAGTTACGAGGGATACTGCGCGAGGAGGCAAAACAGAAAGGATCAGAAAAATTTATCGTGCTAAAAAAATCGACTTCACCTGCAACATTCATACTTTTTTATGGTGAATATCCTAGCCTGGATGCCGCCAGAAACGCGCGAAACAACCTACCGCAATCACTGCAAAAATATAACCCCTACCCTCTCCCTGTCAAACAGGCTGTGGAAAAGTCAAAACGGTAATACAACTCAGGAAAGTAACAGACTATTAGCAAAATTAATCAGCGGGATGATCAACTTGGACAGAACACCAGTGACAGCCAAGATAATGAGAAGGATAAAACCGTATCGTTCAATGGATGCATAAGAACGGGCCAGATCAGGCGGTAGAATCCCAGCAAGGATCCGGCTGCCATCGAGCGGAGGAACTGGCAGAAAGTTAAAAATGCAGAGCACCAGATTGATCCAGACACTGGCAATCAAAGTGCTATTCAGCGGGACCAGAACGGCCTCTGCCATAGCAGAGTAAGGAATAATCTGGGCAACCAACCAGAGGGCTTTGGTCATCAAAGCGCTGATTATAGCCATGATGAGATTGGTAGCCGGACCGGCCAAGGCCACCCAGAGCATGTCTTTTTGAGGATTTTTAAAATAAGATGGATTCACCGGCACCGGTTTGGCCCAACCAATATGGAAGATAAAAAAAGCAATCGTTCCTAATGGGTCCAGATGTTTGAGCGGATTCAATGTCAAACGCCCCAATGCCTTGGCCGTCGGATCTCCGAGCCGAGATGCCACATAGCCATGGGCAAATTCGTGGACCGTCAGGGCCAACAGCAGAGGCGGGGCCAGAATAATAAACTGCAGGATTGTATCATTCATAAAAAACATCCAAAGGAAAACATATCGCTGGCAATCAAGGCCAGATAATCATACCACAACGGACTTTGATAATAAGCATGGTTACATAAAGACGCAACCGCATCATACAGTGCAGCTTGAAGTAGAACCCGAAATCAATACGTAACGTGACTAAAATCAAAAAGATACCCGCTTGGGTAAGGTAGATCGCCCCCCCCATTCTTCCTTAATAATGAGTCCAACTTGAGTCATGGCCAAGATTTGCAGCCCAAAGCCAATGATCCAACAGAGAGGGTCATACGAGAAAAAATAACCACCGGGAATAAACAGGCTTGAGGAAACAAATAAACTAGGGTATATAGACACATCATTTCTGCACCAGTAGCTCAGCTGGATAGAGCAACGGACTACGAATCCGTAGGTCGGGGGTCCGAATCCCTCCTGGTGCACCAGTAAAATCAAGGGGTTAAGCAGTTTTTGCTTAACCCCTTTTTTGTTCGAGGCGCGTATAGGCGCGTTTTGGCGCGTTGGCTTTTTCTCAAAAATAACTTTTCCAACACCCTACTTCCCAAAAAACATATCACAATATGGACAAAACCATCTACAACGATCAATCAATAAACGTCTCATGCAAGCGTCAACTTGCAAATAAATTTCGCCTTACCAAATACAGACTTTTCATCCCTCTACATCTTCTTCCTACCTCGATTATAAAATATCTTCTTCTGTTTTCCTTCCAACCAATTTCTTCCCATAAATTGACATGGGTGTTCGATGATTGACATGACAACAGGCATGCCATGATAAATATGCAGTATCATCAACATCATACAATTTTCATCACAGATCATCTACGAAGAGCGGCAAAAGCTTTCCACACTGCCCGACATCAAGTAGACGAACAAAGCCACCAACCCAAAAAAACAATACCTCACCAATAATGTATTTCAGCGAGATCCACCTTCTATTCTTTAGGCCGCAATCACACTCTGGTTGATCTTGAACTAAAGTCACTGCCTTTTCAGTCTGCCTTATCCGGCTTGTCACTGCAGGCCGCTCCGCCAACTTGTCTCACCGAACCTTTTCTCTTTCTGGGAGGGTTGGTCTTACGAGTGACCAAGAGACAGGGATCCCCTGCGCTTGTTTTCCTCTTCCATACATACCGGCAACTATGTCCACGACGAGATCTCCGCCTATTTTTTTTCGCTTCAATTATAGCAGCGATATCCTCCGTATTTTCGCTGGATGGGCTTCCGCCACATCACTACCTCCGCCTCTATTCCAGTTGCAACCAACCAGAACAAAACCGACTGAAGCTCAACGGAATTCGCACCTTCTGAAAAACAGCAATTTGCCAGGGCGCACGAAATTGTGATTTTATATTCCATTACATCCATCCTGCTACTGTCGAAGCTTGCGAGAACTACAAACTGGAGCTGAGAGACAATCCGGATTTTATTATCAAGAATGTTATTGTTCATGGTTCTGGTTATGCAGACATGATCTTGCACAAGACCATCTAACCACATCAAACAACATTTTCCATAGCAGGGGCAAGCTCCCCTGCTATGGAAGTCTTGCCTTTTTTTATTTCAACCTAAATGAGGCAAGGGAATGGTTATCAATCTGACACAGAGCATGCGGATCACAATAATGCGAGCTGGCAATAAGCGCAAAATTCATCGTATGATATACGATCCCGCAAACGAAACGCCCCACCCACAGAAAAATATCACAACCACAAAGAACACTCGTAAAAACCAATTCCACATCAATACCAGCCTGAGCAGAACATTTTCTTGGTTCTTTGCATGGCCTTACCCTTTGGCGTCTAATGGGGTGAAACCATGATATTATTTATACAAGATGAACAAGGACAATATGCCCCTGCAACTTCAAAAGTCATCATCAAAGAAGGTCTTTCTCGTACCCGTGCTGCTTTGAAAAAGGGAACTGATTATATTGGATCATCGGATGAGGCAAAAGAAGCGATTTCTACCCTTCTCGTAAAAAAACAGCGTGAGGTCTTCGGCTGTCTATTTTTAGACTCAAACCACAAGATTATTAAATGGACTGAGATGTTTTCTGGAACTATCGATTCTACAGTTGTTTACCCTCGTGAAGTGGTCAAAGAAGCTCTACGTGTAAATGCAGCCTCAGTTATTCTGGCCCATAACCATCCTTCCGGGAATAGTAATCCATCACGACAAGACATCAAGCTCACCCGCATGTTGAAAGAAATCTTGCTGGTTATAGACGTCCTGGTGCTGGATCACATAATCGTAGGAGATGATGTGACTTCTCTTAGCGACAACGGGCAGTGCTAATTTCTTGACCAGAACCCCAGCAGGGTCAACACGATCCCTGCTGGGAATACCTTATCCTCAATTCTTCATTCTTATTTTTGTCTTATTCTTGAATTTATTGAGCATTTACTCTAATATCCCTATATGAATCAATCAATTGCTAAACAATTTCATGCCGCCTTGACCCACTTATTGAGCGAGGAGGGCCGAGGTGCACAAAGTCGTCTTGCCATTGGGCAACAGATCGATGGCGGTTACCTGAATGCTATTGTCAAACAGCGTAAGCCAGGGTCAGATAAAATTTGGCAAAAAATTGCTGATCATTTCAATATAACCTTTGAGGAGATGCTATCACTTGGGCAACACATATTAAATGGGAAAAATGTTTCTGCTTTGGAAATAAATAAGATGGCAGACGTACTTTCGAGTGTCCCTTACCATGCCGAACAAACAAAAGATCTCAGCGAATTTGACCATTCCCAAAAGCAAGAAATAGCGGAATCAAGTATCCCTGGCAAAATCATACAAGTAATTGGGATACTAAACGCTGGTAGTGGCTACGATAGTCTTATGTCTGATTTCATTGGTGCTGTACATACTATGATCATCACCAAGACAGAAAATGAGGCCTTAAAAAATCAATTAAAAGAGTACGAAGCACGACTTGCCATCCTGGACAAGCAAGCTGATTGTGAAAAATAAAATATTCCAAAAATGGCACAATGAAACATTATATTTTCTGGAATCTGTGATATTCTTACATGCATGAAAACAGACTCCTCAATAAATGCCATTTTTGAAGTTGAACAAAAGACCAAGATTGTATGTCCTCTCTTTACTTGTGGCGTTTCTGCCGGTTTCCCTTCCCCAGCTGACGACCATATAGACCGAAAGCTCGATTTAAATGAGCTGCTGATCCAACATCCAGTTGCCACTTTCTTTGTGAGGGTGGCGGGTGACTCCATGAAGGATGCAAGGATAAATCATGGAGACATCCTGGTTGTTGACCGATCCCTTGAAGCTTTGAGTGGAAAAATTGTCATTGCTATCGTTAATGGCGAACTGACAGTAAAAAGATTCATACAAGACAGCGCATCCTGTCAGCTAGTTGCTGCAAACCCCGACTATCCTCCTGTTGAGATCACCGAAGATACTGATTTCAGTGTTTGGGGAGTGGTCACCAGTGTTATCCATCAATTTTAACCGGCTTGTTCGATGAAGAAAGTCTTTGCCCTTGTTGATTGCAATAATTTTTACTGTTCATGTGAGCGGCTGTTCAGGCCAGAGCTGAACGGTAAGCCGGTTGTCGTCCTTTCCAATAATGACGGTTGTATTGTTGCACGATCAAATGAGGCAAAGGCTCTCGATATTCCTATGGGAGAACCTTTGTTCAAGGTCAAACATTTGATTGCCAGGCACAATGTCCATGTCTTTTCATCAAACTATGCACTGTACGGGGATCTTTCGCATCGAGTAATGGATGTCTTGCGACAAATGGAACCTGATGTTGAGGTGTATTCGATTGATGAGGCTTTTATATCACTGCCGGTAACGAAAGAGTGGGACCGGGTCAAATATGCAGCAGAACTCCGAGAGAAAATAAGAAAACATGTTGGCATGCCTGTATCCATCGGCATTGCCACAACCAAAACGCTTTCCAAGATTGCCAATCGAGTAGCCAAGAAAGAGGCACAATTCAATGGCGTTTTCGATCTTACCGGCAACAATCAAATTGATCAGGTTTTAGGGAAGATTGAAGTGAATGATGTTTGGGGGATCGGTAGACGATCTACTGAAAAGCTGAACAACCGTTGTATCTATACTGCCCTTGATCTCAAACGGGCCGATGAAACATGGATTCGCAAAACATTAACCGTTGTTGGGGCTCGTACCGTCATGGAGCTGAACGGTATTTCATGTATATCGCTTGAAAACGCTCCTTCGTCTCCAAAATCAATCATTACTTCAAGATCATTCGGGCATCCGGTTACCGACCTTGACGACCTCAGAGGTGCCGTTATTAATTATGTCTCGATAGCTGGCGAAAAACTTCGAAAACAAGGTGTTGAGGCAGATACTCTTAACCTCTTTATCACAACCGGGCCGTTTGACGAACAGGCCCGTTATTCCAATAATCAAACAATTACTCTTCATCAGCCCACCTCTTCAACACCAGAGCTCATAACCGCAGCTCTGCAGTGCCTCAAGTCGTTGTATAAACCCGGATATCGATATCGAAAGGCAGGTATTATGCTCGCCGGTATCGTAAAGCAAGGATGGAAGCAGCAGGATTTGTTTTCGTTATTTCGGCCAGCAGAGAAAGAGGATAAACAGTTGATGACCGCACTGGACAGGATCAATAGCAAATGGGGGCGAAGTACCCTTCAGTACGGAATGACAACAGCGACAGACAAGCCGTGGGCTATGCAGCAGAGGCGTAAATCACCCGCTTATACCACTAACTGGCAAGAGCTGCCTGTGGCCAAGGCTGCGGGTTTGTCATGAATTTTGACACGACCACACTTATTGGATTAATTGCGGCAACATGTACGACCTGTTCATTCTTGCCTCAAGTTATCAAGATATTGCGATCAAAAAGAACCAATGATGTTTCTATCCTGATGTATACCATTCTCAGTACAGGATTGTTTCTGTGGTTGATTTATAGGTTTCTCCTTATGGATCTACCATTGATTTTGGCAAATACGGTCAGTTTCACCCTTGCAATGTGTGTTCTGGTTCTCAAGATACGGCATGGATAAAGATATTGTCAGATGTTACGGATATTTTGGAACTATCTTGACTTTTGATAGCTACACCCCAAGTTTAAAGACAAAACGAGAACAACAGACATTCCTTTTTCAATGTTATTTCTTGACGATGTGCGAGTTTGTCTTTTGACTTTGTGATTTTCAGGAAATTTGAATAGGAAGACGATTGTTTATGTTCAAAAAATAAGACAATTCGATACATTAACAAAAATAACAATAATGGGCAGTCATGATGTTACTGCACTTTCGAATTTGTCATAATAATACTGTTATGCCGAACTTAAAAGATAAGATACAAATGTGTTCACAAGGTCATTTAGCAACAAACAATTAATGTGGAGGCAGACGTTTGTTAACCTTACAGAATATCTCACTTATGTTAATTGCACTATTTGCAGGAGCAAGCTTTGTAATCCAGCAGGCAGTCAATTCAAATCTTCGTTTTGAAATTGGATCACCTTGGTGGGCTGGATTCTTTAGCTATCTTGGCGGCACAATCGTTATGCTCATTATGATTTTTTTGATGCGAGATCCAATTGTGACTGCCAACCTGACTTTACGTAGCTCATTATGGTCATGGACAGGAGGTCTGTTTGGAGCCATTTACATAGCTATTTCGATCCTGCTATTACCCCGACTGGGTATCTTCACCGTTGTCGCATTAATAGTAGTTGGCCAGTTAATAACATCAGTCGCATTTGACCATTTCGGCGTTATGAATGTGCCAATTCAACCCATAACTATTACACGAGGAATTGGCGCAGGATTTCTTTTAATCGGAGCAATATTGATTCGGTGGTAAATTTTATCCAGGCGATTATGTATAAAGAAATTAGGCATAACAAACGGCTGCACACGGAAAATCTGGCCTACGGCCAGTTTTCCGGTGAGCCTTCTCGTTGGCTTCTATAAAAAATGACCAATAAGCAAAGAGAAAATTTTCCAGTTACTGCTGACGTATCTTTAAAAACCGACATGGTTTTGATGAGATATCTTGATTTAGCAAAATTTATTGACCTTATTAGTACCCAAACCCTATACGTTGCCTCGGCTGTAGAGTTTGAAGATAGTCTTGAAGGAACGCTTCCTGAACAAATCAGAGAAATGTATAAGCAAGATCCTGATGTCATCAAACACCTAGGGTCAAAACCAATATTAGAAAGAGAGCAAGAGAATAGAATTAAAAATAATGTGAGTTGCTGGACCAAAGGACCAAAAGATAATATGGCCTTATGGAAAATCTACGGGGCATCAAAGCAAGCAATTGCAATCATCACTACATTGGAAAAATTAATCCAGTCAACTCTTCTTTGGACTGGTGTAACCGGTGTAACATTCAAAGAAGTGACCTACATTGATCACTCAGGTGGATTGCCAGACGGTATCTATACATTAAGTTATGATACTTTTGGTCTCAAACATGAAGCATACGAATTTGAAAAAGAAGTAAGAATGGTAGTCACTAGAAATTCGCTTAAGCAACCATCACCATTACGGCTCAAAATTAAGCCAAATGATATCATCGAAAAAATTATTATATCACCAGAGGCAGGCGAGTGGTTCTTTGATTTAGTAAAAAGTGTATCAAAAAAATATCATATTACTGCACCTGTTGATTATTCAAATCTGACTGAACTAATCAATAAATCAAAAATGAAAAATTAAGCCAACAAAACGTTGCACTGGAAATCTTTTCCGCTACGCTCCAAAGTTTCCTGTGAACTCCACGTTATGGTTCGTAACTAGTAGTTATGAATAATTGATAATTGGTAAAACTAAATTAAGGAACGAGTAAGACTTAGATGGAAAATCAATTAAACAATCTAGGTTCGGAGATAGATGTTGCTATTGAGGAAAGTGATGTTCTTGCATTGAACGCTTTGATAGATAGATGTAACAAAGCACTGGAAAGCACAGACTTTCAAAATAGAGCCATTATTCATTTCTTTAAGGCAAACTGTTACAGCGCCCTGGCTGGCATGCAATCTGGTGAACCAGACTATATGTGGAGCTGGCAGCAAAACGATAAAGTTCTAGAAATTCTAAGTTTGCGAAGAGCAGTATCTGAGCCTGAGTTTTCTAATTTAGATCCAATTTTTCAATGTAAGATACTAACTAATCTCGGAAGTAGCCTTGATCAATTCGGTCGATTTATAGAGGCAATACAAGCGTGGGATTCTGCATTAGCCATAGTGCCTAATTTTGCAATGGCTCTTGGGAATAAAGGTGTTGGAGTTATTTATTATGCCCAAAGTCTTTATGACCATGGACATGCAGGGATATTATTTGCTCACGCTAAAGGTGATTTAAAGGAATCTATATCTGAAGGCGCACTTTGGGATAGTGGATTACACCCCGAAGCCGAGAAGTACTTTAGACAGAATTACAATGGTGCTGAAGACTATCTAGAAAAAATTGACTATGATTTTAAATTCGACCTTGATCAATGGCCAATTGGAGTAAACAAAAAAGACGTAGCGTATCGCACTTGGTGCTTGAGACATGGTCTGTTTCTGTCACCATTGAATGACGTGTGCAGGAAATCTGCTTCTGCACGAGATGTTCTTCACCTCCCTAGCCACACCTATAAAATTAACGAAGAGCCTCGTTTCCCAAATTATTACAATATATTGAAGCAGGAGTATGTAACTGCACGTTTTATGTTATTCGAATCTAGCGGCAAAGAGAGTGAGCACATATCGGATCACGATGTTCTACTTCTGAATGGTTTTGATGGTGTTCAGTTTGGGTATAGAAGTGAACAGCTAAAAACCGCTTATCGTTTGGCATATTCACTGTTTGATAAAATAGCGCTTTTCTTAAATGAATACTATGAAGTTGGCTTGAAAACTAGTGCTGTAAGCTTTAGGAGCATTTGGGGGCAAATTAAAAATAAAAAATTTGAGCTATACCATTGTTTTGAAGGAAGCAAAAATTGGCCTTTGCGAGGGCTCTATTACCTATCAAAAGATCTATTTGATGACGACTTTGTTGATGTGTCTTTGCCTGAAGCAAAAGAGTTAGCCGGACTGAGAAACCGTATTGAACATAGATACTTAAGCCTTCAAGAGTGTGCGACTCCTGTTAAAAACACAGATACACATTCATACATAACTATTGATGATTTCCAATTAAAAACTATGCGAATAATGTCAATGGCTAGAGAAGCTTTAATATATCTATCCCTTGCGATGCACCGAGAAGAAGAAATACGTCATAAAGAGAGTGATAAATTATCTTTACCTATTCAATCTATGCCAATTGAAAGATTTCATGAGTAAGTTTCATATTAATTTATATGGTAGTAGATCCACCCATAACAAGGCGCTGCTAATGAAAATTTACTTGCTATCGCTCCCAAATTTCTGCAGAGCGCGGCGTTAGCATTCAAAAATAAATAAAAGCAGTTCACTGGAGCCAGCATGGAAGAATTGAAAGCGATCGCCAAGAATGTTCCAAAAGAAGCATGGACTCAACTCACCAAAACCGCATGCGACACATTTGAAAAGCTGATCTTTCCTTTAACTGCGACAACAGAGGGTATCGGGAGGCTCATTCAATTACGATTTAACCAATTGAATGATGAGCAAAAAATTATTGCAGCAAAATGCCTTCAGGAAGCCTCAGAAAAAATAAGTTTCCCCGACAAAAAACCGAAAACAATTATAAAGCCACTTGTTGTATATGAAGCCCTAGATAACGCCGACAATCAAACGGACGAAACAATTAGAACACTATGGGCTAACCTCTTAGCAAAAGAATTTGTCGAGGGGAGCGTACATCCTGAAATAGCAAAAAAACTTACAAAAATAACGTCGAAAGACGCAGTATTGCTACTTGAAATTTCTGAGAGTGAATCTATCTCAATTCCAATAAGAGTTCTAAAAGCTTTGGCTTCAACTTGGACGCTTGGACTCCTTAACAAAGGTAAAACATTTAATCATGTTCATCTTGAAACTCTAGATTTAATTCACCAAATAGAAAAGGACTGGTATTTAACAACCACCGGCCGTGAGTTTTTGCGATGTGTAAGTGACCCACAGTAAATTTAAAAAAATGCTAACAAAATAATTCAGCGGACGGCGAGAACGTCTGCTTTCTTTGAGCATAGTTTATTGGCGTGGTCTGGTTATTTTTTGCGTTATCAAAGTCAATATTTCTCCTATCAATCATGAGGGTTACAAAACATCATACATGGAACTCAAAGATAATCAAGCAGCGCTTATTTTGGAAGTCGATGAAGACGGTGGAGTATCGGTTAATGTGGCTTCAGGTGATATAGATGGCCCTGCAGGAGCAATCTGTCAGGCCATTGCCGTGAAACTCATGCAGGATGAGGCGTTTCAAGCTGAGATAATGGATATGATAGAAGTGGATGATAACGACTCGAACAAATGATTTCTGTTTTTTCGACACCACTTCTCAATAAAACAGGAGCTTCCCCTGTAAACAATGAATCAATTTGACCGCATTTACACCCTGCATGCCCTCTTTTTGTCCCATCGGTATCCTATCTCCAGGAGTACGTTGGAGGCCAGAATGGAATGTTCCTGGCCGACGATCAAACGGATTCTCAAAAAGATGCGTGATGAGCTGGGCGCGCCGGTTCGTTACGACAAGAAGCATGACGGCTACATTCTCGACCGCGTTCAGTGGAATGATGCCGAAGAGAATCATCATGAGTTACCCGGACTCTGGTTCACAGTCTCCGAGCTGCATGCCCTGCTCACCGTCCATGAGCTTATCAGCAAGATGCAACCGGGGCTGCTCCGGGATGAGTTCGCCCTCATCCGGCACCGCATCGAATCCATCATGGAAAAACAGAACCTGGCAACCAATGAGATTTTTCGCAGGTTCCGCTTTCACAGTGTTGGCGCCCGCCCCTGTCCTTCGGAAAATTTTCATGCCGCCGCAAGCGCCACCCTGCAACGATACCAACTGAATCTTCAGTATCATGATCGCGCCCATGACACCATTTCCAGCCGGGTTGTCTCCCCGCAACGACTCATTTATTACCGGGAAAACTGGTACCTCAATACCTGGTGCCATAGAAGTAATGACTTCCGCACCTTTGCCCTTGATCGCATTCAACAACTCGACATTCTCGAAGAAAAAGCCATTGAGATAGACGATCAAAAACTGGACAGCTATTATTCCCAGGCCTTTGGCATCTTTGCCGGCCCAGCAAACAAAATGGCTATTCTTCGCTTTACCCCTGAGCGCGCCCGTTGGATCGCTGCCGAACAATGGCATCCCGACCAGCAGGGAAGCTGGCTGGATGATGGCTCTTATCAACTTCGTCTGCCTTACAGTGATTCCCGCGAACTGGTCCTTGATATTCTCCGCTACGGGCCGGACGTGGAGGTCATTGGCCCCAAGGAGCTCAGAGAAGAGGTTAAGAAAAAGCTACTGGCCGCCCTGGAGAATTATCAATCATAAAAAAATAAAAAAAAGATTGTGAGGATCATATATTGAGCCTCTCTCCTGATATGTTGGAAGAAAGAGAGAACCTTACACGATGGAGGTTTCAACCCAACAAATTATCAGAGGAGGACAACAATGGCTTTTTTATTGAAATGCAGCAGCAAATCCAGTGAAACAATCTATCAGTTTCAATTGACCAATTCCGGCCTGCTTGAAATGGAGGGCCGCGTCGAATACGCCGGACCTGATATCAAAAACGCCGGCATCCTGTTTCAATGGGAGTTTGAAGAAGTAGGCGGGACATCACTCCTGATGGCTACACAGGATCAACAGGATCCTCTTTCCAGCGCCCAGTTTTCAGGATTTGCAATCATTGCCCGCATCGAGGCCTTCGTCCAGGCCGGAGTCTTTTTCAAGGCAGCTCAATGGACCAATTTCAAAATTGAAGCCGACATCTTGCTTCATGCTTGGCTAAAGGCCATGCTGGGCCCGGAAATTTGTCGTGACTTATTTTTCTCATTTCATCTGGGCTCTTTTAGAGAGACTGGGGATGCCCCGCTCAATACCAGCCTGCTGATTGACGGTCCGGTTCTTGATATGGAGCAAGAGGTCAACAAGTGGCTCACCAATTGCCTTTGTCTGCATACCCGAGTAGCGGGTTTCAACTATCGCCAACAACGATGTGAGGCAAGTGAAAACGCGGATATTCAACTACGGATTGCCAAGAGTTACAGGCTAATGGCCCAGAGAGAAGCTTATAATCAGTCCCTCCCCCTTTGCCATAACCATTCTCTGGAATGATAAATATCAGATATTTGTTTGAAACTATTTGTTTTTATCAGAAATTCCAGTTAATTCTCAGTTGATTATAACTACGCTAATATGTAGAACAAATATTGTAGAATAACATTGGTGTATTTCCATGATTCATCCATTTCAAAACTAAAATATTTTAACATGTAGCTGATCAGTATTGTATTTATGTCCAGATGTGAACCCAAAAGTCAGTACAGCATGTCATTTACTACCGGGGGGCTGTTCTATAACGAATCGCTACTCATTGTAGATGAGTATTTTGTAACAACTGATTGGGACTTAACCCGGAAGTCAGTGTTTACAAAAAATAGTATCCAGTCACGCACTGAAAGCAGCGTCAAGAGAAGGATCAGAGAAATCTGTTCGCGGTTGAAACTTTTATCAGAGCAGCAACTTTCCCTCATAAAAAATGGTTCCAGGCAGGAACAGCAATATCTCCTCTGGCTGGCCATTTGTAAGCGCTACGTCTTTATCCATGACTTTGCAGTTGAAGTAATCAGAGAAAAATTTTTGCGCATGGATCTTTTCCTCACCTTACAGGAATACAATACTTTCTTCGCCGCAAAAGCAGGATGGCATGATGAGCTGGAACAACTGCAGCCATCTACTCATGCAAAACTCCGGCAGGTTCTCTTCAAGATGTTGCGGGAAACGGAGATCTTGTCAGATGCAATGGTAATCATCCCGGCTTTACTCACACCAGAGCTTGCTCAAACGATCGTAACAGAAAACCCGGAACTGCTGCGGGTCTTTCCAATATCAGATATGGACATTCAGGCATGGTTAAAATAAACAGCGATATTGCATCGTTACCAATTCAGGAACGTTTCGATCACCTGTTGAAACTTATCAGTAGTGAGCGGTTTCTGAAAAAACAAGGTCTTGGCAATGAGGTTCCTTTTTTCATCTGCCCGTATGATCCTAAAGAAGCTTTTGATATGGACAAGACGCGGAATCAGCTGCGCAATCAATTAGGACATCAGGGAGTACAGGTTCTTGATATCAACCTTTACGATCTGGCAATTAAAATTCTGAAGGAACGAGATATCTGGGAGCGTATTCTGGAAATGGAGCAGGAAGTTGCTAAGGAGCAACTCAAGGAGCTTCTGCAAGGGGCGCTTGACTCAGAAATGCACCTGGTGCCCGCTATTGCCCAAGAGATGTCCAAAGGATCGTATGATGTCATGTTTATATCAGGAATTGGTGAGGTCTTTCCGTATATCCGATCACATAATGTCCTGAATAACCTGCAGAGCACTGCAAAAGACAAGCCTACAGTGCTCTTTTTTCCTGGTAAATACACTCATTCCCTGGAGGATGGAGCGTCCCTTGATCTGTTTGGACGACTGCACGACGATAAGTACTATAGAGCGTTCAATATCTATCACTGTGAGATATAAAAGGAATATGCAATGCTGTTGAATGAGATATTTGAAAAACCGGTAGATCGTCCCATCGAAGGTGTTATCAAGGCAGATGATGAAGCAAGTCTTTTGCTTGAGGTTGAAGAATACGTTCTCACGAATGAGGCGGCAAAACGTCTGGAAAGTTTTCTGGACTCGTATATCAAGTATCAGGGAGCGAATGGCGTCTGGCTGTCCGGTTTTTTTGGTTCCGGTAAATCTCATCTCCTGAAGATTCTTGCTCTACTTATTGAAAATAGAACCATTAACGGTACATCCGTGCTCGATCTTTTTCTTCCAAAATGCAGGGATAATGAGATCCTACGTGGTGATCTCAAGCGTGCTGCGGCCATACCCTCAAAATCCATTCTGTTTAATATCGACCAGAAGGCCGAGATTATCAGTAAAACCCAGGTAGATGCCTTACTCTCAGTGTTCGTCAAGGTCTTCGATGAGATGTGCGGTTATTATGGCAAGCAGTCCTATATCGCCAAGTTTGAACGGGATCTGGATGAACGGAACCAATATCTTCCCTTCAAAGAAGCCTACTTGAAAATCTCAGGTCATACATGGGAGCGTGGTCGGGAAGTTGCTCTTTTGGAGGGGAAAAATATAGCACAGGCCTACTCTCAGGTAACAGGTGAAGATACCATTGCCGCCCAAGGAATTCTCGATCGATATAGAAGTGATTTCAAACTCTCCATTGAAGACTTTGCCAATCAGATTAACAGCTATGTAGAGCAACAGGAACCTGATTTCCGGCTCAATTTTTTTGTCGATGAAGTTGGTCAGTACATTGCCGACAATACCAAGCTGATGACCAATCTCCAGACTGTGGCCGAAAGTCTGGCAACCAAGTGTCGAGGTCGGGCCTGGGTCATTGTTACTGCTCAAGAGGACATGAACGCTGTAGTCGGGGAAATGGGTAAGCAGCAAGGGAATGATTTTTCCAAGATTCAGGCTCGTTTTGCCAACCGGATGAAACTCACCAGTGCCAATGTCGATGAAGTAATTCAAAAACGGCTGCTCCTTAAAAATGAGGTCGGTGTAGCAATACTCTCCGATATTTATCACGAACAAAAAAATAATTTTAGAACCTTGTTTGACTTTGCTGATGGGTCCCAGTCCTATCATAATTTCAAAGATCGAGAACACTTTATCCATTCCTATCCTTTTATCTCGTATCAATTCACCCTGTTCCAGGCGGCTATTCAGAACCTATCGCACCATAATGCCTTTGAGGGAAAGCATAGCTCCGTAGGTGAACGATCCATGCTCGGTGTGTTTCAACAGGTTGCGGTGCAGATAGCACATCATGAAATCAGAGAACTGGCCACGTTTGATCTGATGTTTGAAGGGATTCGAACTGCACTCAAAGCACAGATCCAGAGAAGCATAATTGTCGCTGAAGATAATCTTGGTGATGCTTTTGCCGTCCGGCTCCTGAAGGCCCTCTTCCTCGTCAAGTACGTTAAAGAGTTCAAGGCAACGGTTCGTAATCTCAGCATCCTCATGCTGGACAACTTTGATCGAAATGTGACCGATCTCCAAAAACAGGTTGCGGCTGCTCTCGACCTTCTTGAACTGCAAACCTATATCCAGCGCAATGGCGATCTGTATGAGCTTTTGACAGACGAGGAAAAGGATATTGAGCAGGAGATAAAAAATACCGATGTCGTGAATTCCGAGATCTATAAAATCCTTGAAGAGGTTATTTTTGACGGCGTATTAAAACAA
The DNA here is from genome assembly GCA_028697885.1 of Desulfocapsaceae bacterium. Lineage (GTDB taxonomy): Bacteria > Desulfobacterota > Desulfobulbia > Desulfobulbales > Desulfocapsaceae > UBA2270. The sequence goes on along the minus strand of JAQVER010000009.1, from coordinate 23,124 downwards.
AGAAAAATTCGTTTCGAAGAGAATGGCCAGGATTATCCTTTTTCGCGTAAACTTGATGGCACACTCTATGGCAAGGAGCATGAGCTCTCTATCCATATCATTACGCCACTCAATGAGCTTATTGACAATGAAACAACCCTTGCTATGCAATCAATGGGAAAAGCCGAACTCCTGGTCATCATGCCGGCCGACAATCGCTTTTTCCAGGATCTTCTTCTTTACAAGAAGACAGACTCCTATATCCGTATCAATATGACCCAGACGCAGCAGGAGATTGTAAAGCGAATCCTGTCTGACAAGAGTGTTCAAAATAGAGAGCGACGTAATGAGTTGCAGGCCAAAGCCAAGGATTTGCTGGGCAAGTCCAGACTGATTTACAATTTGAAATCCATGGAGAGTAATGTCTCCGATGCGCAATCAAGAATTCAGGAAGGCTTCTACGATCTCATTCGTCGTACCTATCCCAACTTGAGTATGTTGCGTGACATTAAATATGCGGAAAATGATATCACTACCTATCTGAAACCATCAGGGGCGACCCTGTTTGGTAATGATGAAAAGATGATGGGTGAGGCTGAGCAGGAGATCCTCTCTTTTATTCAGGGAAATAGCCGGAATGGCGTCCGTACAACCCTGAAAAGTCTGGTTGAGCGCTTTGAAAAGAAACCTTATGGCTGGTATCTGGCAGCTATCCTTTGTAATGCGGCTAAATTATGTGCCAGAGAGAAAATTGAACTCCGGCTGGATTCTAATCCCCTTGAAGGGGCTGTTCTCGAAAAGGCGTTTCGTAATACGCAAGGATATGGAAGTCTGATCATAGATCCGCAGATTGATTTTCCAGCTTCTCAGGTACGTAAACTGAAAGAGTTCTACGAACAATTCTTTGATGCCCCGGCAAAAGCCAACGAAGCAAAACCGCTTGCCCGGGAGACTCAGGAGGCTTTCAAGGCAGACCTTCTACGATTGGAAGGTTTGGCGGCCCAAAAAGGACATTATCCATTTTTGTCAGTGTTGGAAAACCCAATCAGAAACCTGCAGGAACTCACGAAAAAAGAATACGCCTTCTATCTCACGGAACTCTCAACGCTGCATGATGATTTACTCGACGACAAAGAAGATATCTTTGACCCTATTCGCAAATTCATGTCTGGCCCCGCCAGAGATATTTATGATGACAGTAAGCGTTTTCTTGAAGAACAGAATGCTAATTTCTCCGACCTTGAAGGTGAGGAGAATCAACAGGCAAAAGATATCCTGGCCGACTCCCATTGTTTTGCCGGAAACAAAATGCAGCAGTTGAAGACCTTGGTTGAGTTACTACGGATCAGCATTGATACCTTGCTCAACAATGTCCGCGGGCAGGCCAGAGAAGTAGCTAATTCCCTGAAAAAGGAAGTCACCGGGATGGAAGGCTTTGTACTTCTTACCGAAGCTCAACAAACAGAGTTGCTCCAGCCGTTTGCAGCTTTTGAAAGCAAGATTCAACAACAGACAATTGCAGCTGTCATACGGGAGAATATCCGTCAATTTAAAGAAAATGAGTTTATCGAAATCCTGAACAAGCACAGTCGATTGGTTGCTGCCGCGAAAAAGGATAAAGATGATTCTGCAGATATTGGTGGGAAACAAGAAAAAGCTGATAAGGGCACGCCATATCCAGGGCAGAATACTAATAAGAATGATACGAGTTCCGGTACCACAACCAGGGAACCCGAATTTATAAGCAAGAACAGTATATCAATTCATTTCCAGAAAGGTGTTCTCGCAAATGAGGATGATCTTAAAGGCTATGTGGAAGCGATGCGGGATGCGTATCTGGTAGAGATAAGAAAAGGCAAGAAGGTCAAACTGTAAAATCTTTTACATACAAGAACATGAATCCGGGAACACTCGTAAGAATTAAATCTGACCCAGGCCGCAGGGGTATTACTACGGGAAAGTCGCGCATCAAGCCAGATGGCCGCATATTCTGGCAGGTCTCCTTCCCTGATGGCGTGCAATATATCCCTGGAAAACAAATGGAACAGGTTCTTGCTGAGATGGAGGCTCCCGTTGATTTACTTACCCAGGGAAAATTCGGTAGAGCTAGGGATTTACGTGGAACCATAACCCATATACGATTAAACGGACGATTGGCTGATCTCATTTATAGTATGGAGATTACAAATACGGACTTTTATTCGTATCAGTTTAAACCTGTATTAACTTTTCTTGACTCACCAAGTAACGGCTTGCTTATTGCTGATGAAGTTGGTCTCGGAAAAACAATTGAAGCAGGGTTGATTTGGACTGAACTGCGAAGTCGGTATGATTCACGTAATCTTGTTATTCTTTGTCCAGCCATGCTTCGTGAAAAATGGCGAGCGGAATTGTTGTTCCGCTTTGGGATTAAGGGAGACATCGTTGATGCTTCAGGCTTAAAGAAGATGCTGCAGGATAACCGAAATGGTCTTTTGGATAGCTTTACAGCAATCTGCAGCATGCAGGGGCTTCGTCCATCGAAAGGATGGGATAACGATGAAAGTCCCTCACAGACAGGATCCGCCCACCTTGCCAGATTCTTGCAAGAAAATGCGCATGAAGATTCTCTCATTGATCTTTTGGTAGTAGACGAAGCGCACTACATGCGAAATTCAGAGACTTCCACATCTCGCTTAGGACATTTACTTCGTGGAATATCGGAAAATATTGTACTGCTTTCAGCCACTCCCATTCATTTGAGAAATAGAGATCTGTTTCAGCTACTTAACCTTGTTGACGAGGATTCGTTTAATCAGGTGCATGTGTTTGACGATATTCTGGAGGCCAATGAACCGCTTATTGCCGCAAAAGATGCAATCCTACATGGTTCAAAAGATCGAGATCATTTCCTTCATCTGCTTCAAAAAGCTAAGAGCTTTCCTCTCATTGGAGAGAGTCGCCAGCTTAATAAAATTCTTGATGCCCCCCCATCTCAAATAGAGTTTGAAGACAAGATTATTAGAAGTAAGCTCGCAGCCAGGCTTGAGTCTATCAATTTGCTGGGGAAAGCTGTTACCCGAACAAGAAAACGGGAAGTTACTGAGTGGCGGGTAATTCGTGAGGCTGTTGGTGAAAAAGTTGATATGACCTCTGCAGAGCTCAACTTTTATCAGCAGGTAACAGCTATAATCCGTAAGTACTGTATGGATCGAGAGATTCGTGAAGGTTTTCTGCTTGTCACCCCGCAACGGCAGATATCCAGTTCAATGCCTGCAGCCTTGAGAGAGTGGCAACGAAAAAGTCCTGATTTTGCGGAACAGCTTTATGAGGATTTTGGAATTGAAAGCCAGGAAAGTGAAAATGGCCCTCTCGTCCAGGAGATAATTGATAATGTCTCTGAATTTGGCGACCTTCATGAGCTTTGGGAAAATGATTCAAAATATATACGATTGAGTGCAATTCTAAAAAAAGCTCTACTCGATAATCCCCGAGAAAAAGTTGTTCTTTTTGCATATTTTCGTCCTACTTTATTTTATTTGCAAGAACGGCTTACGGCAGAAAATATAAAAAGTATAGTCCTTGTTGGTGGAATGGAAGATAAATATGCAAGCATAAAAACATTTGAACGACCTGAAGGTCCGAATATCCTTCTTGCGTCTGAGGTTGCCAGTGAAGGTGTGGATCTTCAATTTGCAAAGATAGTCATTAACTATGATTTGCCCTGGAACCCAATGAAGGTGGAGCAACGTATAGGGCGTATTGATCGTCTGGGCCAAAAATCTCCCAAAATTACTATTTGGAATCTTTTTTACAAACATACTATCGATGAACGTATCTATGAACGACTTTATGAGCGTCTTGATATCTTCAAAAGAGCGCTTGGTGGACTTGAGGCAGTTTTAGGAGAAAAAATTCAGTATCTGACTTTTGAACTTCTTCGTGGGAATTTGACAGACGAGCAAGAATGCGAGCAGATAAGCCAGACCGCCCAAGCTGTCATTAACTTGAAGGAAGATGAGGAAAGGTTAGAAAGTCAGGCAAACAATCTCGTGGCACATGGTGACTATATTCTAAATCAGGTGAGTGCCGCAAGAGAACTGGGGCGTTGGATTACAGGGCAAGACCTCTGTGTCTATGTTAAAGATTTTTTCCAACAAAAATATAAAGGGTGCCAGTTTCAACAACTGAAAGAGGATAAGCTTGAATTTGACATCTCCCTTTCTGTGGATGCGCGTTTTGAGTTGGGGAAATTTTTACAAAGTAATCGAATGGCTGGCAGCACTAAATTGGCGGTAGAATCAATCAGTCCGGTTCGTTGTTTTTTTAATAATAGTGTTGGTAAAGAGAGATATAGAAAATCGGAAATTATAAACCAGTTTCATCCTCTTCTTCGTTTTGTCAGTCATCAGGTGAGGGAGAGTATCTCAAATCAGGAATTAGTACATTATCCGACCGTAGCTGTTGTTCTGAATCATCATCATGTCTCTCAAATTTCTAAAGGCTTATATTCTTTTTATGTTGAAAATTGGTCAGTCCAAGGAGTGAAATCACTCGAAAAAATCGTTTATTTGGCAATACCTCTCGATAATGTGGCACAAGAACTTGATGCTGAAAAAGCAGAACTTTTGATCAATACTGCTGCACGCTCAGGTGAGGATTGGCTGGAAGCTGGGAATACAATCGATCTGGATGTAGTTGAACAGTGCATTGATTTGTGTATGGATTCAGCTGAAAAACGATATAAGGATTTTATAGTAGACCTGGAAAATGAAAATGATGACCGTGCCGACATGCAGGAAAATTCTGCAATGCTTCATTTACAAAGGCAATTGGCCAAGTTTGATGAAATAGTTTGGAAATTAAGACAAAAAGGTCATGAAAAGATGGTAGCTCCAACGCTTGGGCGTAAAGAGAGACTTGAAGAGCGCGTGAGACAGAAGTTGCTGGATATTGGGAGTAAAAGAGTGCTGTCACATCATCGTAAGGAAGTGAGCCTGGGGGTTATTCGCGTGCAGTAGGGAACGTATCTTTAATTGGGGGATGGGTATGGCGAAAATTATAATAAGAAAATCCGGGCAGTTAAATTCAACCTCACGCAAAGAAAAAAAATATGAACCTACGCAAGGTTCACTTGGAGCATTACTCACAGGGGCATTAAGAGAAAAAAAAGATCAACAAAAACAAGTGAGAAAGACTGTACAACAACCTTTTGTTGACCATAAAGAAATTCGTTCCACAACGGCAGATAAAGTCTTATTACAAGAATTTGAAAAAATGGCTTCTCAGTCCCAACAAAGAGTGCCGGACAAAAAGCCTCAGCAACCTGGAGCCTCTGCACAAAAAGAAGTAGCAAGTCGTAAAACAGTTTTTGAGTCAGCAGGGAAAAAGACTCCTGTTAAAGTTGACAGGCAAGTACATCGTTTGCCTTCGAATAAGTTTCAATCTGCTCCCAAAAATACTCAAAAGAAAGAACCAATACCTTCTTTAACAAAGGTTTCGAATAAGCCTGTTACTCTTGACCTACTTGAGAAACAACAAGAAAAAACAAACGGTTCTTCAGTTCCATCTATACCGCATGATTTTTTGGGTTGTCGTGCCCAAGCATATACGAATCTCCCCGAAAACGACATAGAAAGCGATATTATCATCGGTATAGATTTTGGAACCTCCAGCACTAAAGTGGTTGTTCGAGACATGGTTTTGAATCATGCCTATGCTGTACCATTTAGCAAGTATGCGCCGCAAGAAAATTGCTATCTCCTGCCCACCGCTGTTTCTGTCAATCAGGATGGAACTCTGACCCTTAATCCAGGAGACCTAACTGAAACAGCGTTAAAAATCAGGTTCATCAACAACGATTCTGATATTGTTATCCAAAGCCCAAGTGGGGACATCTCGCTTAATGTTACGGAATTGTTCGTAGGATATCTGGCGCTTGCATTACGAGAGATAAGAAGTTGGTTTTTTGAACAGACTCAGCAACAATATGCCAAAACAGAGATACAATGGCACATTAATGTCGGTATTCCTTCGGAAAATTATGATGATACAAGGCTGCGACAACGTTTTGAACTGGCGACTCAAATAGCCTGGTATGCTTCTGTTCAACAACAACCAGTTGATATCAGATTAATAAAATATTCTTTCATGGAAATAGAAGCAACGAATCGACAATTTGATTTGCAAAATAATAGTGTGCTGGATGATGCCCATCTTCATCATAGTTATTTTTCTACGCATCCAGAAGTAGTCATGGAGGTTGTTGGTTATGTGAAATCTCCTCTTGGAGAGCAAGGAACCCATTTACTCATTGATGTCGGAGCTTCTACCTTGGATGTGGCATCTTTCAGAGTTGGGCAACGAGATGGGGAAAATATTTATCCTATGCTCAGTTGTAAAGTGGCTCAACTTGGATCAGGCATGCTTCATAGAAAAAGAATGGAGATGATTAAATTGAAACTTGAAGTTGCTATCAATAATATTTACGCAGTAGAACCCATCCAACCATTACCTGCAGTCAGTGAATATAAGATAGGGTTGTGTGAGAATGATCTCGAGGAGCATGATGTGAAATTTCATGCTGAGTGTCGCAAGGTTATTGGAGACGTAGTGAGAGATACCAAGTTGAATCGTGATGCCTATTCTGAGGTATGGACAAGTAAACTTCCAGTGTTTGTTTGTGGTGGGGGGAGTAAAGAAAAGATATATAAAGAAATTGTGCAGACAATAAGTAAATCATTATCTGATGCCTTAATGGGCTTTCAAGGTTTTAAAGTGCTGGATATCCCCAAGCCGGAAACACTGCAGGCTCCAAGTATTGCACCCAACGAATACAGAAGGCTTGCTGTTGCCTATGGATTGAGTTTTTCGAATGATGAAATCGGCGAGATTATTCCGCAAAGTGCTGTTGAGGATAATGGGCTTACAAGACGAATTGTCGAATACGCGGATAGATTTGTTGGTCCCGAGCAGATGTAAAATGTGTTCTGACTATTATCACTCAAGATGAACAGACATATTAGGACATAAAACCAATCACATATAAAAACTCTTTCCGATAGCTGGAATATTAATACACCATTATGAACACTACAGGACTAAAGAAATTCGCTCAGGCGGCTCGGCGGCAATTGATGGAGCAGGTTGGGGCCAGATTGAAGATCGTATTACAGACCGATAGCGCGGAGCTTCGTGGACGGGAAAAAGCACTGGCGCAGCTTCAGGAAGAGATCACCGGATCCTCGGAAAATAGTGTCATCGAAAAGGTGGCCTATGTCTGGTTTAACCGTTTTTGCGCCCTGCGGTTCATGGATGTAAATCGTTACGGAAAAATCGGTGTGGTCAGCCCGGCAGAAGGTTTCTCTCAGCCGGAAATCCTTCAGGATGCCAAACAAGGCCATATCGACGAAGAGCTGCGGGTGGATAGAAAACAAGTCCTTGATCTGCTCAGTGGCCAGGCACAGGCTGACGATCCGCAGCAGGAGGCCTACCGGTTATTGCTGGTGGCGGCCTGCAACGATTATGGCCGCATGATGCCGTTCATGTTTCAGCAGATCAGGGATTATACCGAACTGCTGATGCCGGATGATCTGCTCAGTGAAAAATCAATCCTCCATGAGGTTCGGACAACACTGACAGAGGAGACATGCCAGGATGTGGAGGTTATCGGCTGGTTGTATCAATTCTATATCTCCGAAAAGAAAGATCAGGTGTTCGAAGGCCTGAAGAAGAATCAAAAGATTACCCCTGAAGATATCCCGGCAGCGACCCAATTGTTTACGCCTCACTGGATTGTCAGATATCTGGTCGAGAACTCGTTGGGCCGTTTATGGATGCTCAATCGGCCCCACTCGAAGCTGGTTGATAAAATGGAGTATTACATCAGCTCAGAGCAGGAAGAGCCTGAATTTATCAAGATCATTTCTCCTGAAGAAATTCGCCTCTGCGACCCTGCCTGTGGAAGCGGCCATATCTTGACCTATGCCTTTGAGCTGCTTTACCTGATCTATGAAGAAGAGGGGTATGAGGCCAAAGAGATTCCACAACTTATCCTCACCAGGAACCTTTACGGCATCGAGATTGACGAACGGGCCGGAGAACTGGCCGCTTTTGCCCTGACCATGAAGGCTCGGGCCAAGGATCGTCGCTTTTTCAAGAAGTCTGTTCAGCCCAATGTCTGCGTGTTGAAGAAGGTGAAATTTGCTGACGGTGAGTTGAGGCACTATATCGATGCCGTTGGCCGTGATCTGTTTACGATGAACTTGCAGACCATGCTGCATCAGTTTGAAGAGGCTGATAATTTTGGTTCTCTGATTCGCCCCGAATACACGGATGTCGCCCATATTCGGCAGATACTCGATGACAAGAAGATCGGTTCGCAGGTGGTTTTTTCCCATACTCATCCACGGGTATTGACGGTACTGGAACAGGCGGAATATCTGAGCCCGAAATACCATGTGGTGATCGCTAATCCCCCATATATGGGGGGCAAAGGGATGAATGGACGGCTGGGTGCCTGGGTAAAAGATAACTATCCTGATAGCAAGTCCGACTTGTTTGCCATGTTTATTGAGCGCAATCTCAATCTTGTGCAAACACGCGGGATGGTGGCCATGATTACCATGCAGAGCTGGATGTTTTTGTCCTCATTTGAAAATCTGCGGGCAAAGCTGTTAAGGAAAAACACACTGGTTTCTATGGCGCACCTTGGTGCAAGAGCCTTCGACAGTATTGGCGGTGAAGTAGTTTCAACTACGGCCTTCGTTTTAGAGAATGCAAACATTCAGGAATACGAGGGCAGCTATTTAAGGTTGGTAGAAAATAACTCGGAAGCTGAAAAAGAAGCAGCAATTCGAGAAGCTATCAGTAATCGTGACTGCGGTTGGTTTTACACTGCCTCGACTCTTGATTTCAAGAAAATCCCAGGCAGTCCAATAGCGTATTGGGTAAATGATAAAATCAGGGATGTTTTTGCTGTCGAAGATCAGATTTCAGCACATGTTGTTGCCAGACAAGGTTTGGGTACCGGAGCCGATGCAAAGTATTTTCGGTTTTTCTGGGAGATAAGTTCATCCAAAATGGCAGTCGACTTCACATCTGCCCAGGAAGTTTGGAATGCACGCAATTTAAGATGGATTCCTTTGAATAAAGGTGGATCATTTAGGAAATGGTCAGGGAATCGTGAATATGTTATTGGCTTTGACAAGAAATCTAGAGATGAACTAAAAGAGCTTGGCAATCATCTGCCATCTGAGGATAGATATTTTAAGCCGTTTGTAACATGGTCAGATATTACCTCGGCGACAAATTCCTTTAGAGTTTTTAAAAAAGGCTATTTATTTTCAAATACTGGGCACTGTGCATTCCCTAAAAGTGAAAAAGAGAAGTGGATTCTCCTTGCCTACTGTAACAATCGCTTCGTCAATAAAATGACGAAAATACTCAATCCTACAATTCACTTTCATGTAGGTTATTTTAATTTATTACCTAATCCCAGCAGGTTGTACTCAAGAAGTGAGAGAATTACCGATCTGGTTAAACTTCTCGTAGCTACAGCATGTAAAGACTGGGATGCTTATGAAACCTCTTGGGACTTCACCAATCTCCCGCTGCTACAATCAGCCTCTCGTCAGGCATCACTGAAGGCAACCTACCAAAAAGTCCGCACTCACTGGCAGGAAAGTACCTTGGAAATGCAACGGCTCGAAGAAGAAAATAACCGAATCTTCATTGAGGCTTATGGTCTGCAGGACGAACTGACGCCCGAGGTACCGCTGAAAGAAATCACCCTGACCTGCAATCCCCACTACCGCTACGGTGGCGACAAAACCGAAGCAGAATTAGAATCATTGCTGATGGCCGATACCATGAAGGAATTCATCTCCTATGCCGTCGGCTGCATGTTCGGTCGCTACTCCCTTGATAAACCGGGACTGATTCTCGCCAACCAGGGCGAAACCATCGAAGACTACCTGCAGCAGATCCCCAAACCGATCTTTCCTGCCGATGGTGATAATGTCATCCCCATTCTCGACGGTGACTGGTTCATGGATGAGATTGCCGGACGTTTCCGCACCTTTCTGCGTCAAACCTTTGGTGCAGAACACCTCGATGAAAACCTGAAGTTCCTGGAAGAGGCCATCGGCAAAGACATCCGTAAATACTTTCTCAAGGATTTCTATGCCGATCATGTCCAGCGCTACAAGAAACGACCCATCTTCTGGCTCTTTTCAAGTCCCAAAGGCAGTTTCAATGCCCTCATCTACATGCACCGCTACCGCCCGGATACAGTGTCCATCATCCTCAATGACTACCTGCGCGAATTCCGCACCAAACTTGCAGCGAGAAAAGAACACCTGGAGCAGGTTTCCATCTCCGCCTCAGCCTCCAAGGTCGAAAAAATCAAAGCCCTCAAAGAGATCGGCCAGCTCAAGCAAACCATCGATGAACTCAACACCTACGAGAACGACATCCTCTACCCCCTGGCCACCCAGAACATCGAGATCGACCTCGATGACGGTGTAGCCATCAACTACAAAAAATTCGGCAAGGCCTTGAGAACTGTGCCTGGATTAAGCTTATGATTGGTAATATATGAAAATTAGTTGGTATAAAAAAGTTAGGGAAATTTTGCGCTCTATCCAGAAAAAAGCATATCATGCATTAGAATTATATTCTTCTGGTGATCATGAATCTGTGAAAGCTGTAAAAGAATACATACAATGCGATTACGATGAATTGGAAAAACTTTGGAAGGTGGAAATTGTAACGCATGATCTTAGTGACCTCGGACGACATATCCATTTTAGTGAAAAGAATGATTATGAAAATATTCTAAAATGTGATGTCCCTAAAATCGACAAAATGGCAGAAGAGCATGCTTTAGGCCAGGAACGCGAATTTGGTTTTGAGAATTTATTGCATCCTATTATCAAACGAAGTTCTTTGCAGCATTATAAGGATGGACATTTTCGAGATGCTGTTCTTAATTCCATTATTGCTGTGTATGATTTTATTCGCTCTAAAAGTTCCAGTGACGAAGATGGTGATAAGCTCATAGGGAAGGTGTTTTCGCTTGAAGCACCTAAATTAATATTAAGCGAAATCACATCGGAATCTGGGAAAAACGATCAAAAAGGATTTATGCAAATTTTTAAAGGAGCATATCAAGGCATAAGAAATCCTAAAGCTCATAGCCTTTCACATGATTTGACAGATATTAAGGCAGCGCAGTACTTAGTTTTTGCAAGTCTTTTAGCGCGTCGGATTGATGAAGCAATTATTGAAGATGGGTTATGACTTCATAATGGATCTCAGTGAATTAAAAATACAAGTCTCTCTTGGAAAAGACAGCCGTAGGCAGTTCAAACCGGATGAACACAATACTGATGCATTGGCCAACAAGAGGCTGCCATTGGCAAGTTAATCGCCAAAGTTTTCAGAGGATAGTTATCAATTTTCAGTTGTCACTATGATCAATAACCAATAATAAATATGAACACACATTGGTGTTTGGGTGAAATTTTCTCTTGAGTTGGCATTAAAAGTAGCATATGGTTTACCTTATGATGAGATTGTGAATATAAAAACTCGCAAAAGGTGAATTATGTTAGTTTCGTTTTCGGTTGAAAATTTTCTGTCATTTAAGCATAAGGCTTCATTCTCCATGGTGGCAAGCCGGGAAAAACAACATGGTGACCGGCTACCCAATCTTAAAGGCTATATGCGTCTTCTGCCGGTTGCCGCCATCTATGGGGGAAATGCCTCCGGCAAGACAAATTTCTTCCAAGCAATCAATTTTGCGCGACATATGGTGGTGCATGGAACTCAGCCGGATGGGCGTATCCCGGTGGAGCCGTTCAGGTTGGATGAGAAATGTAAGACCCAGCCATCAACCTTTGTCTTTGAGTTCTGGGTTGACGAAAAGTGCTATGAGTATGGCTTTTCAATAACCGCAAAGATGGTGATTGAAGAATGGCTGATTGAGGTGCTGAAAACAACGGAGAAGGAGTTGTTCCGTCGGACTGGAAGTTCCATGGCTTGGAATGCTCAACTGAAAAAAGATGAATCTTTGAGGTTCATTTTTCAGGGAACGCGGGATAATCAACTCTTTCTCACAAATGCCGTAAGCCAGAAGAACGAGCGTCTCCGGCCAATATACCTATGGTTCCGTGATGTGCTGGTACCCATTGCGCCTGACTCCCGTTTTGAGCCTTTTGATCAGTTTATCCAACCGGACAGCCCTTTGTATGATTTTATCAATGAAACCCTGTCGCGGATGGATACCGGGGTGAGCAGGTTGGGAGGTGAAACTATCCCTTTTGAAAATCTGCCGATACCTCCCGATATGCTTAACAAGGTCCGAGAAGAGCTTACCGAGGATCGTATCTTCCGTTTTCGTCAGGATCCAACGGGTGAGCGTTTTGTTGTATTCCTTAAGGATGGTGAGATTCAGGCACAAAAGCTGGTCAGCCAGCATCTTGACGCCAATCAGAATGAGATCAAATTTGATTTAAGGGATGAATCTGACGGGACATTACGGATGATAGACCTGCTTCCCGCCTTCCTTGCAATTTCTCAACCGGGAATAAGTCGGGTCTATATCATAGATGAACTGGATCGAAGCCTGCACACCTTATTAACAAAACACCTCTTGGAAAGCTATCTGGCCGGATGCGGTGAAGCGAGCAGATCGCAACTGCTTTTTACGACCCATGATGTTTTATTGATGGATCAGGATTTGTTGCGTCGTGATGAAATGTGGGTGGCCGAGCGCGATGAGCACGGCTGTTCTGAGCTTATTGCCTTCAGTGAGTATAAAGAGGTTCGAAACGACAAGGATATCCGCAAAAGCTATCTTCAGGGCAGATTTGGTGGTGTGCCACGAATTCTGTTCAATGGTTCATTCAGGAAAAAATCGAAAGGATTGAAAGAGGAGCGAAACTGATGGCTGGCGGGAGAAGGGCGTTCAGTAGAAAGCCTTCGATTAAAGCCTATAGAAAACTCTATATTATAGCCACTGAAGGTGCTGAAACAGAGCCTGCCTATTTCAACATGTTTCAGAGCAAGGATGCCACTATTCGAGTGAAAATCCTGGGAAGCCAGCATGCCAGTTCTCCAAAGCGGGTCTTAAAAAAGGCTGAACTGTTTGTCGCAAGAGTGGGTTTGAAGAAATCGGATTCTGTTTGGTTGGTCCTTGACCGTGACACATGGCAAGAAGAAGAGCTGGATATGGTATGGCAGGGTTGCCAGAAGAATAACTTTAATCTTGCAGTGAGTAATCCCTGTTTTGAATACTGGTTGCTGCTCCATTTTGAAAAAGGCAGTGGTATCTCAAGTACACACACCTGTCTGGAAAAACTTGCACACCACCTGCCGCATTTTGCTAAAGGTCATGTCGAAATAGAGAAACTGCGACCGAATATACGGACGGCCATCGCCTATGCTGTACAAAAGGATGTGCCTCCATGTATGGACTGGCCGCGGACCAAAGGCTCTACCGTATATAAACTTGTACAAGAGCTAACCTCCATGGAAGGCATTAGGAATTCATGAGTAATATCCACAGCCCGTTAGCTCGACTCTTTGAAAAACATCGCATCGTATTCTGGTTTGATACGGACAGAGAGCTTCGGAATGATTTTGAGCAATTAGACCTTCCCGGAGTAGAAAAAATTGATGTTGTCAATAATGAGTTTGGGATCAAACATCAAATATTGCGGGAGCGACCTTGTGACAAATTCCTGCTCTATCACGAAGGGCCGCAACCTGAAGATCCCCTGGATAACTGGTTGCTGGACGTTCAGCTTGCCTGCGGGGAATTCAGAACAGATCAGGCATCCATTTATCTGGGAGATTTGGGATTAGGGCCGGAATTTACAGATCTTATTGAGGCTCATCTTGAGTTTTTCAAGTCCACTGGCCGAAAAGAGGGCCTCAGGGATATTCTTCGGGAAAAAGATTCTCATGGCGTTATCCGCATGAAGATGCTGGCCATCTGTACCGGCTCAGATCCCCGTCTTGATGTTATTCTGGAAACGTTGCTGGGCGAATTGGCCGTTGATCGGCAAGAGAAGTTTAAGACAGTGCAGCGAGCCGGTCTTGATCTGTTTCTTTGGACACAACTTGAAAAGCGATATGGCTATACCTCGGAGACCAAGTCAATCCGTGATTTTGTCATTCAACTCTTCAAGTCCTGCTATGCAGTGGAGTTGGGCCAGAAAGCCAGCCTTGGTACTGAGGCTGTAATCTTTCTGAAACGCTGGAAAGACTCCATCAGCCATCGATCATTCTTTGAGAAACTCTCTAACGACTGCGGAGAGCTTCTTAATATCCGTGAGGATCTACAGGCCCGAGATTATAAAGCCTTGCAGGAAATTGACTATTTTCGGATTGTTGATCAAAAAATTATCAGCGATCTGATTCAGGCAATTACTGACCGGACAATGAGTGCCGGGGAATGTGCCCTGTTGGTTCGTACCCGAAGACAAAGCCATTGGTATGCTGACTTCAAAGACCTTTATGAAGCGGTTGAGTATGCTTCCAGCTTTATCTATCATCTTGAAAATCTTGATTTACAAATTGAGTCATTCTCTGCCGGTATTCAGAAATATAGTCATTCATGGTTCCGAATAGATCAACTGTACCGGAAATATATCTATCATGAAAAACGATCCGGCCAGACATCCTTGCTGGAAAAGTTGACCAGAAGAATTGAAGATCTTTACATTAATACCTTCCTCTTGAAACTGGGTGATACCTGGCAGCAGCATGTGGATGCATGTGATTCGTGGAAGAGCCCGCTTGTGTCATTGCAGAATGATTTTTTTAATACGCATGTGTCGCCATCGAATATTCAGAAGAAAGTTTATGTGATTATCTCTGATGCATTTCGTTACGAGATTGGTGAGGAACTTGTGCGACTTATCCAGGGTGAGGATAAGTTTGAGGCGACAGTGGAACCCATGGTCAGTATGTTGCCAAGCAATACGCAAGTGGGAATGGCAGCGCTTCTCCCCCATAAGCAGATGTCTTTTTCTAAGAACGGCGCAATAACTGTTGAGGTGGATGGGGTTTCAACCCTGGGGACGATAAATCGTGGAAAGATACTGGGTGCTGCTTTATCAGGGAAAGGTGCCGCGATAAAGGCAGACGAGTTTATTGATTTAAATAAGGACGCCTGCCGGGAACTGATTCGATCAAATGATGTGGTCTATATTTATCACAATCGCATAGATGCAACTGGCGACAAGAAAGATTCGGAGGGAAGGGTCTTTGAGGCGGTTGAAGAGTCGCTACAGGATTTGATCAAGATTGTAAAAAAACTCGCCGGGAATAATGCTACCAATATGATCGTGACCAGTGATCATGGATTTATTTACCAGGACAGGCTTTTGGATGAGTCGGATTTTTCTTCTGCTGAGGTACGAGGGACAGAAATTTATCATCAGGATAGACGATTCGTGCTGGGAAAAGGCCTGGAAAAACATGACAGTCTCAAATACTTCAGTACTGAACAACTTGGATTATCCGGCCAGATGGACGTGCAGGTCTCGAAGTCAACTTACCGGATGAGATTAAAAGGCTCTGGTAGCCGCTTTGTACATGGTGGTGCATCGTTGCAGGAAATTGTTGTTCCGGTGGTCAAGATAAATAAGAAACGGCAAAGCGATGTCAGCAGTGTGTCGGTCGAAATCATCCAGAGTAGCAGCACGGTTATTACCTCGGGCCAATTGTCTGTGGCCTTGTTTCAGACGGAGCCGGTAACACCAAAGAAGCATCCTCGCATTGTGCGGGCTGGTATCTATACCAAGAGTGGCGAATTGATTTCCGACAGTCATGAAATACCCTTTGATTTGACCTCGGAACAGGCAAGAGAGCGTGAGATCAAGGTTCGATTCCTGCTGACCAGGAAAGCTGAAGAGGCGAACGGCCAAACAGTTCTGCTCAAACTTGAGGAGAAGGTACCGGGAACTGCTCATTACACTGAGTACCGGACCGTCAGCTATACCATGCAGCGATCATTCACCACAGATTTCGATTTTTAAAGGAAGGTATCCATGAGTGAACTTGACAACAAGATTAACGAGCATTTCTCTGGGTTGGTAGTCCGTAAGGATCTGGTGAAAATCGTCAAGGGGAATGCCATTGTTCCATCGTATGTCCTGGAATACCTGCTTGGCCAATACTGTGCCACGGATGATGAGGAATCTATTAAAAGTGGGATTGAAACGGTAAAGGAGGTCCTGCGCAAACATTATGTCCATCGCAATGAAGCTGGACTGACGAAATCAGTTATCCGTGAGAAGGGCAGGCATAAGGTTATCGATAAAATCGGCGTGCAACTCAACGATAAGGATGATGTCTATGAGGCCACCTTTAGCAATCTGGGAGTGTCAAAAGTTCTGGTCGATGCGGATACGATAAAGAAGCATCCGAAGTTATTGGTTGGCGGGGTTTGGTGTATCAGCGACTTGGAATATGAACCCTCTGAGGAAAAACGGATCTGTCCATGGGTCATGCAGAGTCTGAAACCGATCCAACTCTCACATTTCGATTATGATGCCTATATCGCCGCCCGGAAAAACTTTACCACCGAAGAATGGATTGACTTGTTGTTGCAGTCGATTGGTTTCAACCCGGAGATGTTTAGTCTCCGGAGCAAGCTCCTGCAGCTGGTTCGGCTCATTCCTTTTTGTGAGAGAAATTATAATGTGATAGAACTTGGACCAAAAGGCACCGGTAAGTCGCATATTTATTCTGAGTTTTCACCGCATGGGATTTTGATATCAGGTGGGGAGGTTACGGTACCGAAGCTCTTTGTTAATAACTCCAATGGCAAGCTGGGGCTGGTAGGATATTGGGATGCAGTTGCCTTTGATGAGTTTGCCGGAAAGGATAAAAAACCGAATAAGGCCCTTGTTGATATCATGAAAAATTACATGGCCAACAAGACCTTCTCTCGTGGTGTTGAGACCCTGGGAGCTGAGGCTTCTATGGTGTTTGTCGGGAATACTCAGCACAACGTACCTTACATGCTGAAGCATGCCGACCTCTTTGATGAACTACCCTCAGCATACCATGATTCTGCCTTTCTGGATCGACTTCACTTTTATATTCCCGGGTGGGAAATTGATATTATCCGGGGGGAAATGTTTTCTGAAGGCTATGGTTTTGTTGTTGATTATCTGGCAGAGATTCTGAAAAACCAGCGCAATCATGATTTTTCCCAAGCATATACCGAACACTTTCAATTGTTGAGTGAAATTTCCACCAGAGATAGGGAGGCGATACATAAGACGTTTTCCGGCTTGATGAAGGTTCTCTTTCCCCATGGAGATGCAACTCGAGATGAAATTGAATCCTTGCTTCAGTTTTCGATCGAAGGCCGCAAAAGGGTGAAGGATCAACTCATGCGTATTGATTCAACCTATACAAATGTGCAGTTTGGCTATGTTGCAGTTGGCAGTGATAAGAAACAATTTGTAAAAACTCTTGAAGAGAAGCAGTTCCCTCAGCATTATTATCCACCAGGAACTTCTTCAACTAAAGAAGAAACGGAAGCTGCAGATACTCATGCCGAGGAACCTATTGGTGCCACCGTTAAAGAAGCACCCAAGGATGAAGTGCTCAAGGAACGGCACCTGGTCATTGAAGAAAACCAGAAAGGGATCTGCTTTGATGATCTTTTCGGGCTATACCTTAAAGGAGCTACTGAGATCGTCATCACGGATGCCTATATACGAAAATTCTACCAGGCAAGAAATCTGATGGAATTTCTTGAAACTGTTGCCAAGTATAAACCTGAAGATGAGGAAGTTGAGGTGCAGCTTGTTACCATTGAAGATGATTTCTGTGGTGAGCAACAAAAAGAATACCTGTCCAGCATTCAGGAGAATATATGGAATGCCGGGATTAGGTTTTCATGGGAGTTTAATGCAGAGAAAAATATCCATGCTCGTCATGTCGTGCTAAACAATGGATGGAAGGTCCTTCTTGATAGAGGCCTAGATGTGTTTCAGGCCTTTAACGGCAAGGATGCCTTCTCATTGGCCAACAGAGTACAGAAATACCGATCATGCAGAGCTTTTGAAGTGACTTTTGTAGCTGATTCAAAATAAACCTATCCTCAGATAGAATCACCACAGTATGGACATCCTATGCATGACGACAAGCATGACAACATCTTTGCCGACGACGATGCCCTTGATTTCATTATCTACGAGGAGCTTGAGAAGCAGGGTCAAGAGCGAAAGGGTGGAAAAGGCGGCTGTCTCGGTGTTGTACTGTTGTTGCCGGCGGTGAGTGTGATGCTTCTGAGCTGGAAATGATAGATCACCCCTTATGCCTCTCTTCCTGCTTGCATTCATAACATTTTTTTGTCATTAAAAGATCTTCGTCTCATATCGCAAATCACCATAAAATCAACAGGAGAATTATCATGAACAAGTCAGAACTCGTCAGTCAGGTTGCCGAATCAGCGGGCCTCACCAAGGTTGCAGCAGAGAAAGCCCTGAAATCAGTGTTGGATGCCATTGCTAAGGCATTGGCCAATGATGAAACCGTGACCCTTATAGGGTTCGGTTCTTTCTCAGTGGCCACACGGGCAGCCCGTACCGGGCGTAACCCCCAGACCGGCAAAGAAATTAAGATTGCTGAGAAGAAGGTTGTGAAATTCAATGTTGGCAAGAATTTGAAAGAATCAGTCTGTGCCAAGCCAAAGGCTGGTTGTGGCTGTGGTTGTAAGACCGGTAAGGCGAAGAAGAAATAGGTGGGATTTGTTTTAGTTCAGGTTGCCGGTTCCTTACGGGGTAGAGGTAGTATTATATAATAGGGATTATGAATAAGTATAAATATCGAACACTGAGCAAAACTAATCAGGAAATTTGGGTCTGTGAGGCCTGTAAAAAAGAAAAAATTGAATCCATTTTGACTGGAAAATGGAAGTTGATTGATCGAAGCACTGAACCTGATATCCTGTGTGCTGTTTGTGAAGGGGTTGGGGATAAGCCTGCGGCGAAAGGTGGTTGCTGACTATCTTACCTTTAAGCGAGAGGAATATGTCCTCTCGCTTTATTTTATAGAGAGACATCTTGCGTATGAAAATTTTACCCAATGATCCTTCCTAAATGGCGGTTGGAAGAACTTGTCAGGCAGTAACCGGACAGTGATAATTATCTGGCCGGGAGCTCATCCTTCTTTCCACTTGTAGCCTGCCGCATCTCCTGTAACTCCTGCGGCATAAAATACTTGAATCTGACTTTTTTGCTTAAATTGCCAGTATACTCAGAGAAGGCCATGGTGATTTCTCGTGCTTCATCCATGAGCGCAGCCCCTTCTTCGTGAGAGATTCCCCCTGGTTCTCCCAACTGTCCTTTGAAATGAGCATACGCCTGGTCGAATTGCCGCAGGACATTAAAGATGATACTGCCCATCGGTGAGTTAATCTTCATGACCCTTGAGCCACGTTCCTTAACCATGGAGATTTTTCTCTCCAAAATCTCTTCCTTGGTGAGTTTCTGCCTTTGAATCGGCGTTTCCATAATATCTTTCTCCATTTTATTCTCCCTGTAGATGGTATAGTGTATAGATTTTTAAGACTTACCAGTAATCCTGGCATGATTGCGTTTGATTCTATTTCTTCGACTCGTATCTATTAAAAAGACTATCCCGTAAGGCAGGATGGCGGCCACCATAACAAGCAAAGAACATCGAGTGGCTATCGGCATGATATTTGGAAGCATGGTCATATAGCCATAATAGATTACTTCTGCATTTTTGTTGGCATGTTGAGCAAGTGACCAGACCCTTTCCGGGGAACTCAAGCCGGTGAGTAAGGTGTAGAAAATATAGATCATGAAACTTTTAAATATCAGTACGAGCATCCTGCCGGTGAAGAAAGAATTGATGGCCTTGCGGGTAACTACACCAACAAAGTATCGACTGATATAGGCGCAAAGAAAGGTATTGGCGATAATCGGCAGGAAAGGAAAAGAGCCGAACATGATTTTCATAAACAAACTTGGTGTTTTCAGGACAAAAGGCACCAGATAGAAATCAACCGCTGGTAGAAGCAAGAGCAGGAAGAGTCCTTCTGTCAGACCACTTTTAGCACCGACATTGAAAAATCCCAGAGAATTTTCCAATGTCAAATACTCTGTGGGTAAGTCTTTGCCCAATTTTTCAGCCATACAATAATGCTGAATCTCCGAGATTACATTAATGATACTCTTTGGCTTTATATTTTGACGAGAGTCTGTATTGATAAATGCAGCATTCTGGCTATATGAGCCGCCTCTACTACCACTGCTACCGCCACCACTGCTACCACCGGCACTGCCGCCCTTGTAGCCACTAAATCCACTACTGTTTATGTTGTTGCTCATGCCTGTTTATCTCCGTGAACTGATTCAACAGATACCAGATCCAAGAGGATGCCGGATTTAGCATGTTCCATAACGGCAATCGAGTCAAACGCCTCAGCATGACAAGGCGTGTAATAGCCGTTCATGGTTACTCCTGATTTCATGGTTACGGTGTAATATGCCCCAAAATAATTGTCTTTCAAAAGGCCATTGGCAATGACATTCTCCTGCCGTAGTTGATGGACGATGGACAACAATATCTCCCGCATTTCTTTATCTTCCATAGAGACTACTTCCAGCACTCCCGCTTGTTCCGCCTGTTTCTTGGCAATCACCTCCAGTATCTTTGGCATAAAATAGACAAAACCATTCGGCATAGAAAATGCCTGGAACCTTCGCCCCTCTAATTTATTGATATAGGGACGCATGTCTTTCAATAAGGCATGCGTGTCAAGCCAAGGCAGGTTGACGAGCTTTGTGACTGCCATTTTCTTCTTTACCTCCGGTTGTTCGTCAAATATGCCGTCTTGCGACTTTGCTTCGGTGTGCCATTTTGGAGGTTCCTCTAAAGGCTGGAGTCGCTCCTGTGCCTGCTCTAATTCTTGTTGCCGTGCCAATTGATCTGCCCGTTTCAAAGTCTTGCCCAGCAACTCTTGAGGCTGTTTGTGGTGGAATTTTACGGCCTGCAAGATTTCCTCTTTTAAAGGGAGATCTTTGAACGATTGAAGGCCGACCAGAATCCGACCAGCGGCTAAGGGATGTTCGCCCAGGCTGTATAAATGACCACGAATAGATGGCAATTTCCCCAGATCATGGGACAAGGCCGCAATGATGGTATCCGGAATAAGATAGCCGGTTTCAGATTCCTGTAGCAGCCGGAGAACCTGTTCAGCCACATTCAGGGAATGGTCAATCAGGTTTGTTTGACCAAGTAGAGTGTAAGTGTTGGAATCCCATGTGGCTTCTATATCACGACTGACATTGACTACGGATGCACATTGGCCTTCCGTATCCAGCAAAGATAACAGATCACGGCAGACTGCTTGCTGCTGGCTGGCCTTGTGTAATGGTCGAATATGCTTGTTATAAAATTCTTGTATCCTGGCATTTTGATATTCGATGGATACTTCATCAATAGCCTCCAGCACCTGCTCATCCCGCCAGATTGGAGCCAGATCAGCTATATTGACTTCCCCGTTTTTAATCCACAACTGAGATAAGTCTTGTAACAGCACTTCCTTTTTGGATACAGCAGAGTTTTTCCCCGACCTCATGAGAAGAAGCCATATTGTTCCAACAAATATGGAAATTCCAAGGCCAAAGATGGTATTGATCTGCGTAGCTGCAGTCATACATCTTCCCCCACTTCTTCGTCTGCCAGCTCTTCCTGATAATCTTCCCATTGTGGCCTGATTTCAGGAAAGATCACCTTGAGACTGGCAGTGGAAACATCCGCCGTGATTCCCCGATAAATTCCTGAATAAGTGGTCATGAAGAATTGACGGGGAGCCAAGTTGAGCACTTCTGTATGTTTGACCCGCACATCCTCGGTCTCTCTGATGGCAAGCCCTCCACCTAAGGAAATAACCGGACTGAAAACACGTTTTTCTCCAAGATGATCTGAAATGTAGGTAGCGGTCTTGGCATCCGGCACCCGCATAAACAGCTTACTGTTGCAGTTATCCAGGATGGTATTGGCTCGATCTTGGCCAATCTCGGCATAGAGTTGACTCACTGACTGGCAGTAGCCGTGAATATAGACCCCTGCCCCACCTGCCTTGGCAAAAAGTTCTTCAATCCCTTCATATAAAACAGATTGGGCCTCGTCGATATGCAGGGCCAGAGACGGAAAGATCTTTTTATCACTGGAATACCTGCGACCGACAAAAGCCTGAATATTAGAAACAATGACCTTTCCAGCGGTATAAGCGGCTCGTTTGGTGAGCAAAGAGCCAAGCTGGATGATCATGATAACCCCCTTGTTTTGCTCCAGGCGAGCAATGAAACGGTTCTCATCGGCCTGACCAAGAATCTGGCCCACATTGCCACTGGTCAGTTCCGTAAGAGCCACACGGAGCGAACTTGCAACCTTGGAGTGGTAGTCGGCCTGAGAAGCGATTATCCTTCGTAGGTCCATGGCAAGCTGCTGGGCCTGTGGTGTGTTGATATTGATAATTTTATCTTTGAGCTTCTCCAGGTCAGCATGGCTGATATTGTTTTTGACATCGTTGAGATTAAAATCCGGCTTTTTATTATTGGCTTCGGCCAGCATAATAAGGGCCTGCACCACCACCAGGCTGATCTCGTAGGCAACAGAGAAGAAATAAGGCTCCCTTCCTACGGCAACGCCTGCGGTAATATGGGCCACCATTTCCTCGATCATATAGTAATGAGAAAGGGGGTTGAAAACTGCACTGTATTGGGGAAAGACAGGGGTGATCAGCATTAAATCCTCTTGCCGGCCAGTATCAAAAGCCACCTGTACTATTTTGGAGAACAGTTCGTTGTCACCCTTGGGGTCGATGGCTACCACCGAATACCCCTTGCGAATGTCCTGTTCGATGATTCCTTCCATAGTGCGGGTTTTGCCCACCCGGGTTGTTCCGAAACACCAGAAATGCCCTTTGCGGTCACAATCAGGAAATCCAAGCGGTATGATTTTGTCTGGATAGTCCAGATGAAAGCCTTCACCTATCTGAGTATATGGTTCCTTGGGCTGTTTTTTTCTCCAGATCAAGATTTTTCTCCGACCGTGACCTGGATATGCTCATGCAATTCCCTGGATGCAGTCAAGATGATC
>JAQVER010000160.1 GCA_028697885.1 Desulfocapsaceae bacterium | reverse complement strand
AACACAGACTCAAGAGAAGCTGACTGATGATCAAATACTTTTGAGACAGCAGCTTGAGATAGGGGTTGAACAATGAAAAAAACTTTCATATTATCTTTCGGTATCTTAGCCGTATTGAATGCAGAAGGTCTTAATACGGGTACGATGGTTGATTCTGCATCATATCCGTCTTATGATCGATGTCGAGACCTTGCCGCTATTACAAAAAACAAGCCGAAACTGCTAGATACTTATACTCAAGCGCTTCCTGAAACAGGCACAGCAGCTTATACGGTAAAAGGTCCCGTCGATGTCGATGTAAAAACCGGTAATGCAACCTACCGTATTTATAATTCGATCAACAATGATATTGCCGACAAACCTACATATTACAATCCATTGTGTACAGAGGTTGATCCTGCATATTTGAAGCAGGAAATTGATCGCGAGACACAAACGATTAAAGCCGAAGTGGAGCAAATGTACTCTTCTGCTGACGCAATATATGATCAGGCGCAAAAAGATTCATCACAAAAAAGTGATGGCAAAACAGATTCTGATGTTTATACCCAAGCGCTTTCCGGGAATGTGGATGAAGCAAAGGCGGCGGAAGAAAAAGTTTCCAAATATGATGGTGCTGCAGCATCCAATAAAATGACCTCGCCGCAGCTTGGTTTTATGGCAAGAGTCAACAGCGTAAACAATGAGCTGCAAACACTTATTTTTCTAGTCTCTGTCTTATTGTCCATGATTGCCCTTGGTGCCGGATATCTATCGAAGAAGGTACAGAAACGAGCAGATCATGAGGACTACGTTGCACGTTTCGGTCTTGGTGTAATTCTTTGGTTCTTGCTATTTGCCCCGGCAAATACTTATAAATATGATAATGGTGAAATTTCACAGACACGTATGCAATCAATCTGGAGTTGGGTCCTCAACAAAGGTACGGGCGCTGCAAACCAACTTGCCGGAGCCGCACATCATCAGCAAATGCGTTATGCAATATCAAAAAGCGGTGGTGTGGATATTGAGAAGAAAATCACAGGGGCTGTCAAAGAGAAGGCAGACTTGGATAATAAAGAAGGGGCATATGAATATGTTCTGAGCCAGTGTTTGCAAACATATAAAATCAATGACCTTGCTATGGCCATCGGTGATGCTAAAGGTGGTGGTAAAAGATATTTTCCAACTCAAGAGAGTATGGTTAAAATGGGAGATGAAGATGTCTATTCACGATATCTCTTGCCTTCCATTGACCCAGATAGCGTTTATATGAGCCTTTCTACATGTGGTATTGCGGAAGAGGAGTATCGAGCTTTGGTCGCGAAAAAACGTGATCTTCAGGGTAGAATTGACGCCGCGAAAGAAACAAAATTTCAAGAAAGATATACTTCATCGGCAAAGCAGCTTGTACAAGACTCAACCAAAGCCGGGTGGACTAGCGTAGCGATGCTGCCAGTTCACCATTTTGCCGCTAAAGGGGTTGGTCAGAACATAGAGAGTCAATTAAACAAAAAAACGTTTGAGGATAAGAAAAAGGATGAAGATGAAGACTGTTCAAAGATTGAAATGTCGTTTTCTGATCCGTTCTCAAAAATAGGGTGTTATCTTGAAAAACTAAGCGATTACACGATACCGATGCAACTCTATGAAAAAGTTTCTACGTTTTCCATGGATAATTTCATGCAGAGCACAGCACAGCGTGCCTCATTGCTTATTGTCCCTGGTACATGGCCGGTGTTTGAATATATAAAAGAGCTTATTTCAGGAATACCAATTCCAGGGTCAGGGCTGTTTGGTTCGATTATTGCATTTTATACGGCGACAGAACTTGGTTTGTCGGTTATTGAGAACCTTCCGTTTTTGGTTCTGATCCCCTCAATAAGTATTGTTATTGCTCTGTACTATGCCGAAGTTTTCTTTTATTCCATCACAATACCGTATGTTGCGGCTTACGCATTCAGCAGGGATCAGTGGGGTCATTTAGTAAAACATGCGGTCCGAGGCATTATGATCGCGTTAAAACCGGCCATGATTGTCATATCGGTGTATACAGCTATATATGTCTCTGATATCGTGACAAGCATGTCAAAAGATATGATTAACAAACAAACCGCAATATTGCTGGAAAAAAATGATAAAGCCCATCAGAGCGTTGGGTTCATGGAAGCGATTAAAAACAGTGTAAACCTCATTAATGACACGGCGGCGACCGGGCCTAATATTTATGAAAATGGCCAACTTGCATTTGGTGGGTTTATGGGGAAATTTACAGTGTATGTTATCCAGGGATTTTTATTTCTCATAATGGCTGTAGTTCAAGTGTATATAGTGATTAAAATCATTGTCTCCGGACCCGTCATGATCATGGAAATGTTTGGAGTGAGAGAGACTGATATGGCCAGCCAAATGACAGAATCTGTTTCAGCAAGCGCAAAACGATATGAAGGGGGAATATAGCCTTGCACCAAGGATGTTTTGAAAAATCTTTTCTTGAACTTGTTTCTTTCGTTGAACGAGGAATAATAACATTAATGCAAGCAGATTTTAAAAACAAGGCCATCCCAATGCTTTGCAAAGAGAGCGGGTTTAAAGAAGCTCACTATGAAGATGGGGTGCTTTATCTATTTCATGATAACTACAGCCAAGAGTTTTTTATGAAAATTAAAGACTATGGTAGATCCTATGGAATAGTTGAGTTAAAGATGATGAATAGTAAATAATAGACATAATATATAGTTTAATACTATATTTAAACTACATTTAAACAAATTGTGGCTATAATTATTGAAACACATAAGGGAGAAGATTATGAAAAAGGTATTGAGTTCTGCACTGGTTGCATTGATGGTTGTTTTGAGTGGGTGTACATCAGAAGAGACTGGTTCGGTGGAATCAGTAAAAAATGACCAAGAACAAATCCAAGAGTCGTTTCAATCAGTTATTTCAGGGGATGAAACAAAGTTGAGTATTCTTGAGCCTGATCTCTTGAAAGACAAAATGGTTGCTCATGGGGAAAGCCGTCACAAACTTTTATTGAACAAAGGTGTGCTTGATGGAGAATGCTCTTTGAATGTTAGTTCGGTTGATGGTACTTGGGCTAAGGTATTCGTTAAATGTGCTACAGTAGGCGGTGACGCTTTTATGGAAAAAACGGATGGACAATGGAAACTACTGGTTATCAAGTAAAACACACAA
Source organism: Desulfocapsaceae bacterium (assembly GCA_028697885.1). Taxonomy (GTDB): domain Bacteria; phylum Desulfobacterota; class Desulfobulbia; order Desulfobulbales; family Desulfocapsaceae; genus UBA2270. Next base: position 448 of record JAQVER010000160.1, on the reverse strand, counting down.
AGGGGTTTTTGATTGACCCCTTGAAAAAAAGCGTTTCATCTATTGAAATTACCCCAAATCTAATTGCTACTTTTTTGGGGTCGGAATCGGCAACAGTATCTGCAATCTCGGAAGATGGTGATATGATCTACACTGATCCTACCGCAATCAATCTTCAAGCCCACCCTTTTACAATCGATGCTCTAGGTGTATTTTATGGCAAAGCTGTATACGTATCTACCCACGAAAATGGTCAATTTAAAGATACTGAGATAACAACATCCCAAATTTTTAGCAGAATTGTTTTTCAAGAAGACTCTATTGTTGAGTGGTTTAAAAGATTTCTTGAAGATGATGGTATTGGTATGGATCATATGATCAAAAGAGATGATAAAAAAAGTATCAGTATTCAGTCAGTGCTCAATAGTATTTCAATGCTTCCTGAACATAAAAAAAATGAAATACGAAT
>JAQVER010000008.1 GCA_028697885.1 Desulfocapsaceae bacterium | reverse complement strand
TGCCGACCATTGCCAAGATTTGAACCAAGACCAATAAAGGCCCGATTTGTTTGCCCCGATCTCACATCCTAGAGATCCTGTAAGCCCAGGACATCAAACATGGAGTAGAGGCCGGGTTTCTGACCGACCACCCAAGCCGCAGCCTTGGTAGCTCCTTTGGCGAAATTATCACGGCTATGCGCACGATGGGTAATCTCAATACGTTCCCCTGGACCGGCAAAATAGATGGTGTGTTCGCCGACAATATCTCCACCGCGGATCGTCTGGATGCCAATTTCCTTTTTGGTCCGCTCCCCTATCATCCCATGACGTTCATAGACGGCAACCTCAGCAAGATCGCGATTCACACCCGATGCGGCCATCTCAGCCAGTTTCAGGGCAGTACCGCTGGGGGCATCTTTTTTCTTGTTGTGATGGGCCTCCACAATCTCAATATCATAATCATCACCAAGGATGGCGGCGGTGCGGGCGGCCAGTTTAAAGAGGACATTGACCCCGACTGCCATGTTCGGAGACTGGACACAGGGAAAGTGGCGGCTCAGCTCTGCCAGCTCCGCCAGGTTTTCCGGGGTCAGGCCCGTTGTGCCGATGACCATGGCCTTATTATGCCTGGCAGCCAGACGGGCAAATTCCATGGTGGCCTTGTGGAAGGTAAAATCAATCAGGACATCTCCTTGGTCAATCACCGCCTCAAATCCTTCAGCGATGGAAATTCCGGCCTTCCCCCAGCCAGCAGTCTCGCCCGGATCACGGCCAATAGCCGGACTGCCGGCAGCCTCAAAGGCCGCAGCATAGTGCAAACCAGGGTGCTCACTCACCATATATCCTACCCGCTGCCCCATACGACCGGAGGCCCCGGCAACAATAACATTGATCATTTTCTCTTCCTTTTCCATGAAGATGACACTCATCTAAGCAATCAGGTTTTAGACTAGATGCTCCTTATACCAAACCTGCGTCCTTCATCGCTGCGGTCAATTTGGCCAGGGCCGCCGCATCAATTGCCGACAAAGGCAGCCGGGGATTGCCATCTTTTATCTTGCCCATCAACTCCACCCCTTTTTTGGCAGGCACGGGATTTGGAGCACAGAACATGGCATTCATAAGCGGAAAGAGGCGGTAATGAATCTCGTTGGCTTTTTTCAGATCTCCAGCCAAAGCAGCCTCCATAAGATCTGCCATGCCTTTGGGCTCCACATTGGAAGTCACTGAGATAACCCCCTTGCCGCCGATTAAGGCAGTAGGCATGGCGGTAAAGTCGTCACCGGAGAGGAGAATAAAATCAGCTGGACAGAGCCGGATCACATCGCTGATCTGCTGCAGGCTGCCGCAGGCCTCTTTGATGCCGATAATATTTTTCACCCCGGCCAGACGGGCCACTGTTTCCGGCAACATGTTGATGGATGTCCGGCCAGGCACATTATACAGAAACATGGGGATATCAACAGCCTCGGCAATGGCCTTGAAATGCAGATACAGACCTTCCTGACTTGGCTTGTTATAATAAGGGGTCACGGACAGAACTGCATCGGCACCGCTCTCCCTGGCGCTTTCCGTCAGCTCAATAGCCTCTTTGGTGTTATTGGCACCGGTTCCGGCAATAACAGGAACCCGACCGGCAACTGTCTTGACCGTCAGTTCAATGACCCGCTTGTGCTCATCGAAATCAAGGGTTGCCGACTCGCCCGTTGTGCCACAGGGAACAATGCCATGGGTTCCACCCGCTATCTGAAATTCAATGAGATCCACTAAACCCTGTTCATCCACTTCCCCATTGATAAACGGGGTCACAATGGCAACGATGGCGCCATAATATTTTTTCATATTTTTTCTCCTGATATATCTTTTCTTAAGAGCCGTTACAAAACAACTTGGCCCTTGATAACTATTTCGTTACGGCTCTTGATGCCGGTCTGGCCATTCTAATGAGCATGTCATTCATTTTTATAACGGCCTAACTCAGCTTTTTGAAACTGTAGCCCTTCAGGGCTGAAAATTCATCCATTTCGTCTTTGCAGTCTATTTCACCTGACCCCATACAAACTATCAACCTTTATCAAAGCAATGCTTCCGCCGTCAGATTCCCTTCATAGATAATTCTGGCCGGTCCCTGCAGAAAAACATTCTCCGCCTGTGGTCCGTCCTGCAGATCAAACAAAATTGTCAACCGCTCTCCGCCGGAGGTGGTCACTGCCACTGGCGACTGGGCCATCCCGCTGACTGCGGCAAAAAGAGCAGATGCCACCGCGCCGGTGCCACAGGCCATGGTCTCATCCTCCACACCCCGCTCATAGGTGCGCACGCGGATGCTATTCTCCCCAATTTTCTGCACAAAATTGACATTGGTGCCTGCCGGTTGAAACAGCGGATGGAAGCGAACGATCTTGCCCCAATCTCGAACCGGAACCTCATCGTCTTCCTCCATAAAAAGGACGGCATGGGGCACTCCGCTATTCACAAAAGAGAGCATTCTCTCCTGACCGTCCAGGACAACTGACAGGTCCGTTTTAAAATCAGAGGGAGCCGTCATCCGCAGACGCACACTGTCATCATCACTGATCTCTGCCTTAATAATACCCGCCATCGTCTCAAACGACATGGAGGCACCGGCGATTCCTCTTGAATAGGCAAAGCGGGCCGCACAGCGGGCCCCATTACCACACATCTCCGCCACCGAACCATCCCCGTTATAAAAGCGCCAGCGAAAATCAGCAAGCTCTGATTTTTCAATCAAAATCAGTCCATCAGCGCCCACGGAGAACATGCGGCGGCACACTTTTTTGACAAATTCCGCCTGCTCTGCCTCTGGAATCAGTGAAACGCGATGATCTATGACAATAAAGTCATTGCCCGCGCCACTCATTTTGGTAAAAGGAACCGGGAAATTAATGGCCATATCGGACGCCGTCTGGAATAGTCTCACCCTGAACAAGTGACTCAAAGATCTCCCGGCGACGGATTATCTCGTAATGACTACCATCCACCAGGACCTCCGCCACCTTGGGCCGAGAGTTGTAGTTAGAGGACATACTGAAGCCATAGGCCCCGGCACTCATCACCGCCAGCAGATCACCCTGCTCAACCCGTGGCAGATCCCGCTCCTTAGCCAGAAAGTCCCCGGTCTCACAGATCGGGCCGACAATATCCACCACCTCGCAGGCAGCACCTTTCTCAACGACAGGGACAATGGCATGATATGCACCATAGAGACTTGGCCGGGCCAGGTCATTCATGGCCGCATCCACTACCACAAATTTCTTGACCTGCTCAGTGCCCCGATTGCTCTTGGTATATTGCACCTCGGTCACCAGGATGGCCGCATTGCCGACAATAACCCGCCCCGGTTCAAGGATCAGAGTCGCCTTGAATCCCTGCAACTCTTCCTTGATCGCTTCAGCATAGTCCCGGGGATGGGGTGGTTGCTCCGTATCATAGGTTATGCCGACACCGCCTCCCAAATCAATAAAATCGATGGCAATACCCTTGGCCGTGAGCCGTTCCACAAAGATCTTCACCTTCCGCAGAGACTCTATAAAAGGTGAAATCAGGGTCAACTGGGAACCAATATGGCAGCTCACCCCTTTAACCACTATATTTTCCATGGTCATGGCCCGTTCATACAACTCCAGGGCCTCTTCAATGGGAATACCGAATTTATTCTTGGCCAGACCGGTGGAGATATAGGCATGGGTCTGGGGATCTACATCCGGGTTGACGCGAAAGGAAACCGGGGCCATGACCCCCATGGCTGCCGCAATCCGCTGCAGACGTTCAAGCTCCTGGGCGGATTCCACATTGAAAAGGAGGATGCCAGACTCCAAGGCATAGCGCAGCTCCTGTTCGGTCTTACCCACCCCTGAATAAATGATCCGTTTGGGGTCAACACCGGCGGTCAGAGCCCGGTACAGTTCGCCACCCGACACGATATCAGCACCACCGCCGAGACCTGAAAAAAGATTGAGAATGGCGATATTGGAACAGGCTTTGACGGCAAAACAGGTCAAATGGTCAATACCGGCAAAGGCAGAATCAAAGGCCTGAAAATGACGCGTCAGAGTGGCCTTGGAATAAAGATAAAATGGGGTTCCCACGTCCTTGGCAATTTCCGCCACCGACACTTGCTCACAAAAGAGTTCCCCGTTTGTTGATACAAAATGATTCACAACAACCTCAGAAAGATAAAGGATAAGTCTGGTTACTTCGTCCCTGATTATTTAGGAGCCCTCAGGAAACAAATTGGGCCGTTATAACTATTTTGTTACGGTCTCTTATGCCGCTCCGATCAATCATCAAGTGGCCATTTTTTAACAACGATAGAGCAATGTCTAATAAACCACAGTCTATCCCACGAGGCATTCCTCCTCAATGGCGAACGGTTGCCTCAATCGAAGGCTTGCTCTCATTGGCCGGCTTCATGCTGTCGTAGGCAGTAACAGAATAATAAAACTGCCCGTCGGACGAGGCAGTAGTATCCTCGAAGATAGTATAGATTGCCTGAACATCTCCGACCCGCTCAGCCTTCTTCTGATCAGCCGCACGACGATAGACATGATAGCCCTGAAGATCAGCCGCGGTGGCTTTATCCCAGAAGACCTTAAAGCCATTCCCGGTGGATATGACCGTAACGCCTGTTGGTACTTCCGGTGCCGTCAAATCCACCGGCACCGCTGTTGCAACCTCGCTTATGCCGCCGGCGACTGCGTTCCCCTCAACCTGCAGGACCGATTGGATCTTATAATAATATTTCTGACCATTCTGCAGCGAAACATCAGTAAAGTTTGTCTCAGAACCAGCCGTGGCGAGCTCTTCAAAGGATTTTCCGTCAAGACTGCGCAACACCTGATATTGAACAGGAAGATCAAGCTGTTGCCCATCCATCAATTGAGTCGCGGCTTGCCATTGCAGATGGACTGAGCGATCCCCCCCCTCCGCCTGCAGAGATTTCGGTGCCTTGGCCGGCATATGCCAGACAAAGGTGACAATATTGGAATCAGCACTTGCCGCCCACCAACTGGTACGGGAACGTACCTTGAAAAAATATTTTTCACCCGAACGCAAAAGCGCACTTTCATAAATTCCCTTCCGTCTTCCATCGGTATTAATCATACCACCAGGGACGACCATAGGTTCTCCGAAGGGAATGGGACAGGTAGAACAATAACTGTCAAGGGAGACCACTGCCCGATAGATCTCAAACGAGGCGATATCAGTCAGATCTGTCCCCTTGATTGTTTCCACTGGATAAGACCAGGTCAGGGTGACACCCTTTTCATCCACGGAATAGCGCAGATCCTCTATGGCCTTGGGTACAATGGTTTCAGGCGGCACCGGCAATGTCTTGTATCCACAGCCCCCGAAAAACAAAGCTCCAACAAGCAACAACGCCCCTGCATGATGTGCCCCAAAAGCAATTTTCATAATCTTATCCCTATGTTATATTCAGCAAGATCAAGAGCCTCTTCCACGCGCTGCAAGGCTGTCCCGCCAGCTGAAATCCTACTGTTGACAGAGCCTTGCACGCTCAACACCTCAAACACATCTTTCCCGATCACCGCTGAGAATTGGCCCATATCTTCCAAGGTCAGATCAATAAGCTCACATCCCTTTTCAATACAAAACGCCACCACCCGGCCCACAATCCCATGGGCTTCACGGAAAGGAACATTTTTCAAGACCAGATAGTCGGCAAGATCAGTAGCCGTCATAAAACCTGTCCTGGTCGCCTCTTCCATGCGCCCAGTGTTGAAGACAAGATTGGCCAGCAGCTCGGCAGTAATGGCAAGCGATGCCGAAACCGTATCCACTGTATCAAAAACCGGTTCCTTATCTTCCTGCAGGTCACGATTATAGGTGAGGGGGAGACCTTTCAGCAGGGTACACAGGGTCATGAGACTGCCAACAACCCGTCCGGTCTTACCCCGTATCAACTCAGGGATATCGGGATTTTTTTTCTGCGGCATGATGGAGGAGCCGGTACAGAAGCGATCGGCAATATCAACAAAGGAAAATTCCTGACTGGACCAGAGCACCAACTCCTCAGAGAGCCGGGAGAGGTGGAGTTGAATCAGTGTGCAGCAACTGACAAACTCGATGGCAAAATCTCTATCGCCGGTGGAGTCCATGGAGTTGGCAGTAATAGCCGCAAATCCAAGGAGGTCCGCCACCTGCTGCCGATCTATGGGCAGACCGGTTCCCGCCAGGGCTGCGGCGCCCAAGGGCATGATATTGATTCGCTTCCGGCAGTCAACCAGACGTTCCCGGTCCCGGCCAAACATCTCATAATAGGCCAGCATATGGTGCGAGATCAGCACCGGCTGGGCCCGCTGCAGATGGGTGTAGCCGGGCATCACCTGGCCCAGATACTTTCGGGCTAAGACCACAAAGGCCCTCCGCACGGCATCCAGCAGCTCCACGAGACGATCACACTCATCGCGCAGATAGAGGCGCAGGTCGAGTGCAACCTGATCATTGCGACTGCGGGCGCTATGCAGCCTCGCTCCGGCAGCACCGATACGATCCACCAGGGCCTTCTCGATATTCATATGAATATCTTCCAGATCCTGCCTGAATGCAAAGGTACCAGCCTCAATCTCGGCCTCAATGGCCATAAGTCCTGCGACTATAGCCTCAAGCTCCTCACGGGACAAAAGGCCATGATCGGCCAGCATGGTTGCATGGGCGCGACTGCCGGCAATATCATATTTATAGAGCCGGGAATCGTAATGAATGGAGGCGGTAAAGGCCTCAACCGAGGCGGCCGTTGCCCCCGCAAAACGCCCACCCCAAAGTTTTTTGGATCCGCCTTTTTTGTCTTTGCTCATTACCTTATTGCCCATAGAAAAAACACTCAACACTCTGTAATTGTCCGCTATGCACGGATCATGGAAGATATCCCACAGAAGCGCTGAGAAAAACTTTTTTTGCCCTTCTCTGCGTCTCAGCGCCTCTGCGGGCAAAATATCTTATAATCAATCGCTCTGCTGAATAATGACCAGCTCATTTACAACTTCTATTTTTTCTGCATGGCCTGAATGCGCAGACGCAGACCATTGAGACGGATAAATCCGCCGGCATCGGCCTGATCATAGACCTGATCTTCCTCAAAAGTGGCGTAACTCTCCTGATACAAAGATTGATCAGACTTGCGGCCAACCGGGATACAATTCCCTTTGTACAATTTGAGACGTACCGTACCGTTCACTGTTTTCTGAGTAGCATCCATGGTGGTCTGCAGCAGTTCCCGCTCAGGCGAGAACCAGAAACCGTTATAGATCAGCTCGGCATAGCGTGCCACCAGGGAGTCCCTGATCCGCATCACTTCCCGATCCATGGTGATGGTCTCCAGATCGCGGTGGGCCGTGCGCAGAATGGTGCCGCCCGGGGTCTCATAGACGCCATGGGATTTCATGCCCACAAACCGATTTTCCACCAGATCCAGACGACCGATCCCATTGGCCCCGCCCAGGGTGTTCAACCGCATAAACAGGGGCAGGGGCGCCATCTTCACCCCGTCGAGTGCCACCGGATCACCATTGGCAAACTCAATCTCCAGATAAGTGGGAACATCCGGCGCCTTTTCCGGGGAGACGGTCAGTTTGAACATAGCCTCGTCCGGCTCGTTCCATGGGTCTTCCAGAATTCCGCCCTCAAAGCTGATATGGAGGAGATTCTCATCCGAGCTATAGGGTTTTTCCTTGGTCACCGGCACCGGAATCTTATGTTCTTGGGCATACTCAACCAGCTTTTGCCGAGAGTTGAGATCCCAGGTCCGCCATGGGGCAATGATGGTCAAGCTGGGATCAATCCCCAGATAGGCCAGCTCAAAGCGCACCTGATCATTGCCCTTGCCGGTGGCGCCGTGGCTGACTGCATCAGCCCCCTCGGCATGGGCAATCCGCACCTGCTCTTTAGCAATAATCGGCCGGGCCAGCGAGGTTCCCAACAGATATGAGCCCTCATAGATGGCATTGGAGCGAAAAGCGGGAAAGATATACTCTTCCACAAATTCTTTTTTCAGATCAGAGATAATGACCTTTTCGGCGCCGGTGGCCAGCCCTTTGGCACGTACCGCATCCCAGTCTTCTTCCTGACCCACGTCCGCGGCATAGGCCACGATGGGACACTGATATTCCTGCGCCAACCACTTCAATATCACCGAGGTGTCAAGCCCGCCGGAGTATGCCAGCACAATCTTCTTCACATCCGCCATCTTTAATCTCCGATCAGTTTTTCAAGAATCGCTTTATGCATATGCATCTTATTTTCTGCCTGGTCAAAGGCCACGCAACGGGCTGACTCCAGGACCTCTTCCGTTATCTCCTCGCCCCGATGGGCCGGCAGACAATGGAGGACAATGGTATCGGCGGGGGCGCAGGCCAGCAAGGCATCATTGATCTGAAAGCCATCGAAGGCCGCCAGACGTGCATCCTCTTCACCCTCCTGTCCCATGGAGGTCCATACATCAACATTGATCACATCGGCCTCGGCCACGGCCTGTTCCGGACTGCGAACCAGGACAATCGGTTTGGCCGCGTTGCTGCGGCCCTTTTGCAGGATTTCAGGATCAGGATCATAGCCTTCAGGACAGGCCAAGGTCAATTCAAAACCAAAAAACTCGGCGGCCTGAATCCAGGAATTGGCCACATTATTGCCATCTCCCACCCAGGCAATCTTCAGATTCTCAATGGGACCCCTCTTCTCGATCACGGTCATCACGTCACTGAGGATCTGACAGGGATGATGCAGATCAGTCAGGGCATTAATCACCGGCACCGAGGAATATCGAGCCAGCTCCTCCACCACATTCTGACCGAAGGTTCGCACTACCAGGCCATCAACATAACGGGCCATGACCCGGGCCATATCCTTCAGGGGTTCTGAACGGGCAAGCTGGGTATCACGGCCGGAGAGGAAAATCACCTCACCACCCAGACCATACATGGCAGACTCGAACGAAACCCTGGTTCTGGTGGAGGGCTTTTCAAAGATCAAGCCAATGGTCTTCCCGGCAAGCCGCTGATGCTTCACCCCGGCCTGACGTTCTTTTTTTAATTCCAGGGCCCGCTCAATGAAAGCGCCCAGTTCTTCCTTAGTAAAATCTTCTAATGAACGTAAATGCCTTAACATGGAGATCCGTCTCTATACCAGGCAGAAAAAGAGTTTTCTGCCGAATTCACTCTGCCCCCAAGCCCAATGCTTATTTATATGGGGAAAAGACAATATCTACAAAAAAAAAAGATGATTTGCAAAGAATTTCCCACTTTCAGGTAATTCAGGCCTCACATCTCCCCTAGAACCTCCGTCAGGGTCTGAATCATCTGGTCAATCTCCTCCCGACTGACAATCAGCGGCGGCAGAAACCGCAGGACGACATTCCCGGCAAAATTGATCAGGCACCCCTTTTCAAACATCCGAGTTACTATCAGCCCACCCTTTTCCACCCCGGCCTCGGTCAGCACCAGTCCCTGAATCAGCCCAAGCCCCCGGGCTCCGGAGGCAAGTGCTGGAAAACGGGCAGCCAGTGCCTGGAGCTGCTCCTGGAGATAATTCCCCTTTTCACGCACCTCGGCCAGAAAACCATCAGCAAGCATCACCTTCATGGTGGCCACTGCCGCGGCCGAAGCCACTGGATTACCGCCGAACGTTGAGGCATGGGTGCCTGGAGTAAATGCTGCAGCTATTCTTTTTCGGGTTACCATGGCCCCAATGGGCAAGCCATTGCCAAGGGCCTTGGCCAGAGTCATGATATCCGGCTCTACCCCTAACTGTTCATAGGCAAAGAGGGTACCGGTCCGCCCCATACCTGTCTGGATCTCATCAAAGATCAACAACAGATCATGTTTATCGCAGAGAGCCCGCAGCCCAAGCAGGTATTCGCGATCGAGGGGACGAACCCCACCCTCACCCTGCAGAGGCTCACAGAGGATGGCGCAGGTCTGATCAGTGATCATGGCATCCAGTACCTCCAGATCGCCAAAGGGGGCATGGGAAAATCCCTCGGGCATGGGTTCAAATCCCTTATGAAATTTGGCCTGACCGGTGGCAGCAACCGTGGCCAGGGTCCGGCCATGAAAAGAGCCTGTGAGTGAAATAACCCCGTACCGCTCTTCCCCTCCCCAGATGCGAGCCAGCTTGATGGCCGCCTCATTGGCCTCGGCCCCGCTGTTGGCAAGAAAAACCCGATCAGCAAAGGAGTGGGCCGTCAACAACTCGGCAAGCTCTGTCTGCGGTTCGGTATAATAAAGGTTAGAGACATGCACCAGTTCGCCTGCCTGGTGGCAGATGGCCGCGGTCACGGCCGGATGACAATGGCCAAGGCCACAGACGGCAATACCCGCCAGAAAATCCAGATACTCTTTGCCATCCGCATCGGTCAGCCGACAACCGGCCCCCTTGACCATGACCGCCGGATACCGGCTATAGGTTCCTATGAACACCTGATTACTCCTTGCCGCTATTTCCTTGTTTGTATTTCCCATCATACAATCTCCGTCCCGACACCCTCACGGGTAAACATCTCCAGCAGAATGGCATGTTCAACCCGGCCATCAATGATATGGGCCTTGGTGACTCCCCCCGCCAACGCCTCTCCACAACAACGCACCTTGGGGATCATACCGCCAACAATCGTCTCTTTGTCAATCAGGGTCTCGATATCATCCCTGAGCAGGGAATGGATCAACTCTCCCTGTCGGTCCTTAACGCCCTCGACATCGGTGAGCAGAATCAGCTTGGCCGCCTTCAGCTCCGCAGCAATGGCCCCGGCCACCAGATCGGCATTGATATTGAAGGCCTGCCCATCCGCGCCCACACCCACCGGGGCAATCACCGGAATAAAGTCCTCACGCTCAAGGGTCCTGAGGATCTCGGCGTTAATCCGAGTCACCCGGCCCACCCGGCCTAGATCAATGAGCTCTGGAGGCGCATTTTCCATGGCCGCAACATCCGTTTTTTTACTCACCTGCAGTTTTTCCGCGCAGACCAGATCGCCATCCCGTCCGGACAGCCCCACGGCCCTGCCGCCGCAATGATTGATATTGCCGACAATCTCCTTGTTGACCTTACCCACCAGTACCATCTCCACCACATCCATGGTCTCGCCGTCGGTGACCCGCATTCCCTGAACATAGCTGGGTTTGATCTGCAAACGATCCAGCAGGAGATTGATCTGCGGGCCGCCGCCATGAACAATCACCGGATTGATACCGATATGTTTCATCAGAATCACATCGAGGGCAAACTGTTTCTTCAGATTCTCATCAACCATGGCATGACCGCCATACTTGATTACCACCGTCTTATGACGAAACGTCTGCATATAAGGTAAAGACTCAATGAGTACCTTGGCCCGTTCAATACTTTCTTCTTTCATTATTGTCCATCCTCTATCTATTGGAATGCTATGAATAATTCGATAATGATTTGTTAAAAATAAGTAAATATTACTTTATATTGTACTGACTTGCATACGCTAAGTAAAGCACTCTTTCTCCATGTTCGACAACCTTTTACCAAGCCGCACCTTTACAATTTATCAGGCTCCGAGTATCATAGGCTCAATAATTGCATTGTAATTTAAACGTTTTTTTATACTTCCAACCTGAACAGGAGTTTCTCCATGCGCATTTACCTCCTCGCCACCCCTCATCTTTTCACCCGCGCCCTGGTCCTGCTCCTGCTCGTGCTGGCCGCTCCCGCTTGGTCTGCCGACAAATCACCCATCAACATCGAGGCAGACAGGATGGTCTCCCTCGAGCAGAAAAACAGTGTCCTCTTCTCCGGCAACGTGCTGGCCACCCAGGCAGATGTCAAAATCCGCTCCAATGAAATGACCGTTTATTACTCTCAGGCTGCTAAGGGCAAGGGTCAGGGACAGGAGGTCAAAAAGCTTCTCTGTGTCGGCAATGTGGAGATTACCAGAGGAGACTGGCTGGGCACCGGCAATAAGATGGATTATCTGGCCCCCGAAAGAAAGGTCATTCTCTCAGGAAATGCCAAGGCCTGGCAGGGGAAGAATCAGGTATCCGGCGAGACTATTGTCTATTACATTGACGAAGGTCGATCCGAGGTCGTCCCTTCCAAGGCCTCTGCCACTTCCGGGAAAAAAGGCGGACGGGTCAAGGCCACCATCATTCCTAAATAGCATACGACCCGGTATTCACCCATGGCCCAGCTTGAAACCAAAAAAATCGTCAAACGCTATCGCAGCCGCACCGTGGTTGATGGTGTAAGCCTGCAGGTAAATACCGGCATCGTGGTCGGTCTGCTCGGGCCAAACGGCGCCGGCAAGACCACCTCCTTCTACACCATCGCCGGCTTCATCCGTCCGGACAGCGGTCAGGTTTTGCTCAATGGCGAGGACATCACCGCCCTCCCCATTCACAAGCGGGCCCTGAAAGGCATCTCCTATCTTGCCCAGGAACCATCCGTCTTTAAAAAGCTGACCGTTGAAGAAAACGTGCGCATCATCCTTGAACCGCTGGGCCTCTCAAAAAACGAGATCAATAACCGGATCAATGAACTGATGGCGGATCTGAAAATCGAATACCTGCGCCATAACAAGGGCCACGCCCTTTCAGGAGGTGAACGACGGCGGGTGGAAATCATGCGCGCCCTTGCCACCCGCCCCAACTTTATCCTGCTGGATGAGCCCTTTGCCGGTATTGATCCTCTGGCGGTGGCCGATCTGCAGAAGATCATCATGGGGCTGAAGGATAAGGGACTTGGCATCCTCATCTCCGACCACAACGTCCGCGAGACGTTGCAGGTCTGCGACTTTGCCTATATCATGAACGCGGGGCAGATTCTCACCAGCGGTGTGGCCAACGACATCATCGCCAGTGAAGTTGCCAGGAAGATGTACCTGGGCGAAAACTTCAGCATGTAACCGCCATGGCCCTGGAACTGAGACAACAGCTCAAGCTGAGCCAGAAACTGGTGATGACCCAGCAGCTGCGGCAGGCTATCAAACTCTTGCAGCTCAACCGTCTGGAACTGAGCAACGCCCTGCAGGCCGAGCTAGAACAGAATCCGGCCCTCGAAGAAGACTTCTCTATCCAGGAAGAGATCTCCAATCCCCAGAGCCTGACCGCAGTGGAAGAAACACAGGGAGGCGGCCAGGAAACAGATTTCACTGCGCCCGTCACCGCGTCAGACACCATCCCCGAGACCAACTGGGAAGATTACGCCAACACCTTTGACGATAATTTCTCCTTTTCCCACGAAACCCCAGCGGCCGACGCCCCCAGTCAGTTTGACTTCATCTCACAGAAACCGGGACTCTCCGCCTATCTCCAGTGGCAGTTGGCCCACAGCAACCTTGATTCAGAAGAATGGGACGTTGCCCTCTTTATCGTCGGCAATCTCAATCGTTACGGATTTCTGGAAGTTGACCTGCCGGAGATCATGGCGGAAACAGGCTGCGATCAGGATACGGCCGAATACATCCTGGAGGTCATTCAGGATCTTGATCCGCCGGGGATCGCCGCCAGAGACGTCAGCGAATCCCTCTTTCTCCAGCTTGAACGAAAGGGGATGGGGGATTCTCTGGCTGCCGAGATTGCCCTCCACCATCTGAACCACCTCCAGACCGGCAACCATGCCGCCATTGCCAGGGCAACCGGACGGAAGAAGCCTGAAATCGTCAAGGCCATTCACTTTATCACCACCGAACTCTCTCCCTACCCGGGTCTGCCCTATGCTGAAGAAAACACTAATTATATCGTACCTGATATCTATGTGAAGAAGATTGACGGCGAGTATGTGGTGCGGCTCAACGACGATGACCTGCCCCATCTCAAGCTTTCCTCCCAATACCAGGAACTGCTCCAGAGCAGTGGTGACATGGAGAAGACTTCCCGCGCCTATCTCAAGGAAAAGCTCAAGGATGCCGAATGGTTTCTCAAGTCCATCGACCAGCGACAACGCACCATTGTCAAGACCATGGAGAGCATCCTCCGTTTTCAACATGATTTTTTTGAATATGGCCCCACCCGGCTCAAACCCCTCATTCTCCGGGACGTGGCCGAAGACATTGAGATGCACGAATCAACAATCAGCCGGGTCACCTCCAACAAGTATGTCCATACCCCGCAGGGCATTTATGAGCTGAAATATTTTTTCTCCACCTCCATTCCCCGGGAAGGTGCCGACCCCTTGGCCGCGGAATCGATCCGCGAACGGATCCGCCAATTGATCAGGGATGAAGATCCGCGCAAACCGCTCAGCGATGACGCCCTGTCCAAAAAACTGGCCGAGACCAATGTCCAGATTGCCAGGCGGACCGTGGCCAAATACCGGGAACAGATGAAAATCCTACCGGTGAAACATCGCCGGAAAAACTGATTATCAAACGCACATTCCGCATACTGGCAAGTTCAGGGTAATAATTGGGACGGCGGAGCTCAGCTCTTTCATCTTTCCGCTTCCAGCCATCAGAGAAAAGCCCAAACCAGGGTGGAGTCCTGTGCAAGAATCATCGATAATTCTTCCTGCATTTTCCCTCTATCCCCGTATTTTTCCGATCACGTAGCTATAAAAAGAAGAAAGGTTTGCAATGGAACAACACCAAAAAGCTATTGCCCGGGAGCTGAATGTCCGCATTGAGCAAGTGGCAGCCACCGCAACCCTGTTCGCTGCCGGAGCCACTGTCCCCTTTATTGCCCGCTACCGGAAAGAGGTCACCGGTTCACTGGATGAAACCCAGATTACCGCCATTCGTGACCGGCTGGCACAATTGGCCGAGCTTGATAAGCGGCGGGAGGCCATCCTCTCATCGCTAACCGAGCGAGAGCTTTTAAGCAAGGAGCTGAGCACAGCGATCCAGGCCGCCACCAACCTGACAGCGCTCGAAGATCTCTACCTGCCCCATCGCCCCAAACGGCGGACCAGAAGCAGCATTGCCAAAGAAAAGGGGCTCGAAGCCCTGGCCCGTGCCATCTTTGCCCAGGACAGCCGCCCACTGCGGCCGCATGACTTTGTTAATCCGGCCAAAGAGGTGCAGAATACAGATGAGGCCCTGGCCGGGGCCAGGGATATCATGGCGGAATGGATCAGTGAAGATCCCGCAACCCGGGCCAGATTGCGCCGTGTCTTTGCCAATCAGGCCCTGATAATCTCCTCCGTTGTAAAGAAGAACAAGGAAGCTGGCATCAAATTCCGGGATTATTTCGACTGGCAGGAGGCAGCGGCAAGGACACCAGGCCATCGTTTTCTGGCCATGTTGCGTGGTGAAAATGAAAAAGTGCTGACCCTTTCCCTGCGTCCGCCCGAGGATGCGGCCTTGGGGTTGTTGCGTCAACACTATGTAAAGAGCAGCAATGAATCCGGCCGTCAGATCGCGCTGGCTATTGATGACAGTTACAAGCGGCTGCTGGCGCCGTCCCTGGAAAATGAACTGCGCACCACCCTCAAAGAACGGGCGGACACGGAAGCGATCCAGGTCTTTGCCGAGAATCTGCGGCAATTGTTGCTGGCGCCGCCCATGGGCCAGAAGAGGGTCCTGGCCCTCGATCCCGGCTTTCGAACCGGAGCCAAACTGGTCTGTCTCGACGGGCAGGGCAAGCTCCTCCACTTCACCACCATCTATCCAACCCACTCCGAGAAAAAAAGCCAGGAGGCCGGCCAAGTTATCATTGAACTGGGCGAACGATTCAAGATCGAGGCCATCGCCATTGGCAACGGCACGGCAGGCCGCGAGACAGAGACCTTTGTCCGCGAACTGAGCCTGCCCCATGACCCGCTTATTACCATGGTCGATGAAAGCGGTGCCTCAATTTACTCCGCCTCAGAGACGGCGAGGGCCGAGTTTCCCGACCATGACCTGACAGTACGCGGTGCGGTCTCCATCGGCAGACGACTGCAGGACCCCTTGGCCGAGTTGGTGAAACTCGACCCCAAGGCCATCGGCGTTGGCCAATACCAGCACGACGTCAACCAGTCGGCCCTGAAAAAAAGCCTGGAGGATGTGGTCATAAGCTGCGTCAACAGCGTGGGGGTGGAGGTAAACAGCGCCAGCATGGAGCTCCTCACCTTTGTCTCCGGGCTGGGTCCAGTCCTGGCCAAAAACATTATTGCCTTTAGAGATGAACATGGCCCGTTCAGCAGCCGGCGCCAGTTATTAAAGGTCCCTCGCCTGGGGGCCAAGGCCTTTGAACAGGGTGCCGGGTTCCTGCGCATCCGTGGGGCCCAAAATCCCCTTGACGGCAGCGCCGTGCATCCGGAGCAATATGCGATCGTTGAACAGATGGCCAAGGATTGCGGCTGCCGGGTTGTCGACCTGATGGAGCAGGAGGAATTCAGGAAAAAAATAGATGTAAGCCGCTATGTCACGGATGCAGTGGGATTGCCGACCCTGGTCGACATTATGGCGGAACTGGCCAAACCCGGGCGTGACCCCCGTGCCTCTTTTGCGCTCTTTGCCTTTGCCGCAGGTGTCAACAGCATCGATGACCTGGAGCCAGGCATGAGACTGCCGGGGATCGTCACCAATGTGACTAAATTCGGGGCCTTTGTCGATATCGGGGTGCACCAGGACGGCCTGATCCACATCAGTCAGCTGGCCGACCGCTTTGTCAAGGACCCGGCAGAGGTGATTCAAGTGCGGCAACAGGTAACAGTGCGCCTGCTCGAGGTCGACCGTCAACGGAAACGGATCGCCCTTTCCCTCCGCGATGTTTGATGCCTGCATGGAATTCACCTTTCTCCAAACCGCTGACATAAAATATCCGAACCTTTCAATTTCAGCCATCCTTGACTTCTGAAGCTTCTTCTGATAACTCTTCTTTTTGTCCAACCGACAAGCACCCAGCAGTAATAATATTTTGGAAGGCAGGAGATATAAGACCCTTCCTTATGTTAGAGCTGCCACCTCTTCCTGCACAGACACCGGATAGTCACAAGATTATGTTTTATTATCTGCGGCAATCAGGAGATACCATGGGAACACTGGAGCGGAGCGCGACACGAGTTCAGGGCTTCGAGAATACAGAAATGGATTTTCAGCTTATCCGTCAGCTTGGTTCCTGTGCCACTGGCGGGGCTTCCATCGGTCAATGTCTGAATCTGGCCTCCAAAATCAGCAATGGCAGTCCAAAAAGCTGGGTGCAGGAATTTGCCACCTTAGCAAGCCAACAAGAGGCAGAAGCGCTACAGAGGTTGACCAGGGGACACAAAATCAGTAGCGGAGAGCTTTACCTCATGGCCTGCAATAGCTACCGGGCTGCCGAATATTATTCTTCCTGCAATGACCCCATGCATCGCCAACTGGGACTCCGCTCCCGGGAGTGTTTTCTCAAGGCTATCGACTGCCTGGCCTACCATCTTGTTATTCCTCAGATTTTATTTGCTAACCATATACTCCCTGTCTACTTTTTTACCCCGACTGAGGAGACCAGAAGTGAAAAGACCCTGCTCATTGTCAGTGGCTTCGACGGTACCCTGGAAGAAGAATTCATGGCCCAGGGAATAGCCGCCCTGAAACGAGGCTACAATGTTCTCCTCTTTGCCGGCCCCGGCCAGATGGATACTTATCGCTTCACCCCCGCAAGTAGTTTCATCCCTGACTTTGAACGGGTGCTACAAGCCATCCTTGACTGGCTTGTGACGCGTAAAGAAGTGGCCTTGGAACGGATAGCCCTCCTCGGGATCAGCTTTGGAGGCTATTTTGCCACCCGGGCCGCAGCCCATGAACCACGGATCAGAGCGCTGATTGTAAACTCTCCCATTATTGACCTCCACAGCTATATGGCCGCTTTTGCCGGCTTTGATCCGGCGCTGATGCCGGAGGAAGAGGACTTCACGGTAAATGATCTTCCCGATATTCCTGAGGCACTCATGGATGAACAGATGAAGTTGATGAGCGAGAACCTCATTACCCGCTTTGGCCGGGGCAGCATGAAGAAAACCTTTCAATTCATGCGGGAGTTTCAGGTAAGCGACAAACTACAGGATATCAAATGCCCATCTTTGGCCTTGGTAGGTGCAGGGGAGGGAGAGGAACCGGAAAGACAGCTGCAGGCGTTTGCGCAAGGGGCAGGCGGCGAGGTGGACACCTTTCGTTTCACCGCGGCCCAGGGAGCGGATTCTCACTGCCAGGTAGGCAATCTCTCCTACTCAGCAGGCATCGTCCTTGACTGGCTGGACGAACATTTTGCCTGCCTGCCTGTTTCTTGAACTCTACTCCAGCTCCCCCCTTGACAGCGATCGCCTAAGGATACATTTTCTTTTATATTATCTGCGGCCCTTTTAAATTTTTTTACAAGAGGAACAGAGTCATGAATACCTATATCGTCACCTGTCCATCCTGCTCCAGCAAGAACAGGATTCCGGCCGATCGTCAGCATATGCGGCCCAAATGTGCTAAATGCGGTACGCCTTTTGAACTTCGAGACAAAGCCCAGCCCATCGAATTGACCGATCATGAGTTCCAAAACTTCCTCAAGGGGGCCACTCTGCCGGTAATGGTTGATTTTTATTCCCCAACCTGCGGTCCTTGCAAGGCCTTGGCTCCCCTGATTTATCGGCTTAACCGCGAATATCTGGGCCGAGTCCAGATAGCCACCCTGAATACCGCCCTTCATCCGGGTACTGCTGGCCACTACCAGATCCGGGGTGTACCCACTCTTCTCTTTTTTCAAAATGGTCAACTGACAGATCAAGTGGTGGGCGCCCCTCCCGAGCCCCAACTCCGGCAAAAGCTGGAGCAACTGGCCAGAAGACGTGGATAATTTGCAGGACGCGAAGATCGAGCCATCGAAATAATTCAGACAGTTCCTTCATCGACAGGTTTCGAGAACCACTGCCCTTTTCGCAAAAAGGCATTTGCCAGGCCTCGCTTTGATCACATCAGAGAGGGAATGAAATCATGACCTATTTCCTACTTGTATATCTATCGGTCTATTCCCTCGCCCACTACTATGCCTTCCATAAGATCAGGGCGGCATTTTTACCTGGCAGGAAAACCAGTACCGGCATAATCATATTTATGGCGGTCATGATCACGGCCCCGATCGTGGTCAGACTGACCGAGCGAGCCGGGATTGAAACCGGGGCACGATTCTGGACTTATACCAGCTTCACTTGGATGGGACTGCTTTTCCTTTTCGTGACCCTGGCCGCCACGGTTGATATCATTCGTTCTGTCATTCTGGCAATTGAAAAAGTTCTGAAACGACCGCCTCGCAAGTCAATATCGCCGAGGCAACTCTTTACGATACAGGCAATAACGGTACTGGCCATCTACGGCTACGGCCTGTTTGAGGCAGCAAATATCCACTTGGAACACATTGAGATCGCCAGTCCAAAAATTCCAAAAAACAGAGGCAGAATACGTATTGCCCAGATTTCAGATGTACATCTGGGACTCATTATTGGGGAGGAACGGCTCAACAGGATTATTACCAGGATAAAAGAGGCAAATCCCGATATTCTGGTATCCACCGGTGACCTGGTTGACGGTCAACTCAATCACCTCACCACCGAAGCGAGACTGCTGGCGGCAGTCAAACCGCCTCTGGGCAAAATCGCCATTACCGGCAACCATGAATTCATCGCCGGCCTGCAGGACGCTTTGGATTTTACAGAAAAGTCAGGATTTACCATGTTGCGCCACCAGGGGATGGTAATCGACGGCATCAATGTTGTCGGAGTGGATGACCCAGCAGCCAAATCATGGGGAAAAGAACATGCCAAATCGGAACGTGACCTTCTCCTGGCTCAACCCAGAGGAAACTTCACGGTCCTTCTCAAGCACCGGCCTGATATCAACCCCGACAGTCTTGGGCTTTTTGATCTCCAACTTTCCGGCCACACCCACAAGGGTCAGATCTTTCCTTTCAATCTGCTCACCTGGTTATTTTATCCCCAAAGAGCCGGTCAACTCACCATACTGAACAATGGCCTTCTTTACCCGAGCCGCGGCACCGGCACCTGGGGACCACCGATCCGCTTCCTGGCCCCCCCGGAGGTAACCATCATCGATCTGGTACCCAGGAGATAAAAGATCATCAGTTCTTCCCTTTCTTCCTTGCCCGGCAACTTATACATACCATTAATTATTACCGTACAAGCAGTGCTGGTGAAAAGATGAGTGTCTGTCCATAATTGAGCTTTGATGATTATATTTTTTAATTAATTAAATAGGATAGCATATCCTTTCAAAAGATCCGAAAGAGGCAGAGCATTTTAAACAGAAATGAGGAGTTAGGTCTGAGAAACAATTATTGTCCCAGAGGCACCCCACATGTGACCGACATGAAAAATATCACTCCCTTAAAACTGTTTTTTTATCTGACGCTGCTTATCGGCATAACAGAATATGGCATCATGTCGTTTTTGGCCATGCTGTCCCTTTCTCCCCTTGCAGCTGGCCTGCTGGACTCCGGCCTGCTCCTTCTGACTCTTTTTCCCTTCCTCTATCTGCTGGTATACAGACCATTTCAAAAAAACATCCTGCAGTTGATGCAAACAAAGGGGAACATAGAATCCATCCATCATCATACTCTTACTGTTTTAAACAGCATTGATGCCATTGTCTATGTGGCTGATATGGAGACCTATGAAGTTCTCTTCATCAACGACTACATGAAAAAAATATTTGGTGATATTACGGGACAAGTCTGCTGGAAGTCTATCCAGATAGGGCAAAGCGGCCCGTGTCCATTCTGCACAAATGACAAACTGATCGACACAGACGGCCTCCCTCTCGAGATGTACCGCTGGGAATTTCAAAATACAACGAACGGCCATTGGTATGATATCCATGACCGCGCAATCCGCTGGATTGACGGTAGAATCGTTCGCCTGGAGATTGCCACGGATATTACCCAACGAAAAGAATCGGAAGAAAAAATCCAGCAACAGAACCATTTCCTGCAAAGTGTGATCGAATCACTCCCCTATCCCTTCTATGTTATAGATATGAATTCCTACGAGATTGAACTGTCCAACACCATGGCCGCACTTGCCGGAATCAAACCAGGGAAAAAATGTTTTACCGCCACGCATAACAGTGAGAGTCCATGTAATTCTGAAGAGCACGAATGCCCCCTGAATCTTGTTAAAACAAAAAGAGAGCCTGTGACTGTCGAACATGTCCACCACAATAGAGCCGGAGAAGAAGAATATGTTGAGATTCACGGCTACCCCATCACAGATAAAAACGGCGTTATCAACAAGATGATAGAAATCCAGATTGATATTACCGAGAGGAAAAAAGCCGAAGAAAAACTCCAACAGATCTCGATCACTGACGAGATGACGGGACTCTACAACAGGCGGGGGTTTCTGATTCTTGGCGAGAAACAGATTCAGCTTGCCGATCGAACTCCAGGCAAAATCTATGTTATCTATGCCGATTGCAACAAACTGAAATTGATAAATGATACCCTTGGGCACAAGATGGGAGATGAATTTATTCAGGAAACTGCCGTTCTCTTGAAAGAGACCTTTCGCATGTCCGATATTATAGGACGATTGGGCGGTGATGAATTTGTGGTTCTTCTCGTAGAGGAAGCCGGAAAAGAAAGTGAGGCTATTCTTAAGGCACGCCTGACAGAGGCTATTGCCCGGAGAAATCAACAACCGGGACGTAAGTTTCCCTTCTCCATCAGTTACGGTATAAGCTGCTATGATAGGGAGAACCCCTCCTCCCTGGAAAAGCTTCTCTCCCAAGCAGATCGCCATATGTACCAAAACAAAAAGGGACTTGCCGTTTAAGTGTACTTTCGCAATGCACAGAATGCTGCACCACATCATCCTATGCAGGCGCAATCCCTGCTCAATGGAAAAGATGATAACAAAGGAAGAGCACCTTGCTCTGATAGTTTAATGCTACCGGTAATTTGACACGACTAGCTGAGGCCATCCCCGGCAACCGAGGCTGTCCGTCGCCCACGCTTAAATGGTAAGCACCCGGCCGGCAAACAAGATGGTGAACCCGCCACTGCTCGAATCGGTCATAATCGGCACCCAACACCAACAAGGCCTTTCCTGTACCTCGCGCGGCCAAGAACTCAGCAAGACTTCCCCCTAAAAGCAAAACCGGCCATGAAGCAATGCCTCATGGCCGGAAAATATACTGGTGCAACGAAAGAATCAGGATCTTTTCCAATTATTTTGTTGCAGCTCCTATCATTCAAAAACTCTATATCAGAAACTGTTTAATGACCAGCTTTTGCCATGGGCTCCATGGCTCTGGCCGGGTTCTTCTCAACCTCATTTAAGATTTCAGTCACTTTAGCCTCAGGCAGCCACTCAATCTTACCGGTGGCGACATCATAGATCGCTCCCACCACCTCGGCCTTACCGCTTTTCACCATTTCACGCACAGCAGGACTCCTCATGAAGAGTTCATCGATTCCCTGCCAGACATTTTCTTCAATGGCGTAGGGAATAACATCTTTGCCATGTTTGTCTGGATGGGCTGCCATAGCTTTCTTGACTGCCGGGATAATATTGTCAACCAGAGGCGGGATATTACGCTCCAAGGCATGACCATGGCCTTCAACTTCGTTGGTAACCGCGGTGACCGCCCCACATTGCGTATGCCCCAGTACCACCAGAACAGGAGTATTAACATGGAGCAGTCCATACTCTATGGAACCAGCCTCATCGACATCAACCACATTACCCGCCACCCGGACCACAAAGATATCCATAACCCCGGCATCAAAGACCCGTTCTACCGGAACCCTGGAATCTGAGCAGGTAATGACCGTGGCATAGGCATACTTCCCCTGGTCTTCCTTGCCGGCCTGGATTAAACGCGGTGTATCGCTATGGGGATGAATAGACTTATTGGCCACAAAACGTGAATTTCCTTCCTGTAACATCTTCACAACCTCTGCCGGAGCAGGTTTTTGAACAGCACTGTTGGCCTGACTTTGTACCGCGGTAAATGCCAGCAGGCAACAACCAAGAGCTAACGTCCTGATAATTTTCTTCATTTGCTACTTCCTCCTTTTTTTAATAGATAACAGTGTTAATTCCTGAGAGGGTATCTCCTTTCAGGACGGCTTGTCAAGTCGCAAAATATTTTTCCATGTATGGCAGATAGTGACTAATACCCTGGTCAAAAATCTGTGCCGCGCGCCCAGGCTAAACAAACACACTCTTTTTAGAAACCAGAGCAAGGAAAATAGACCCAGTCCTTACCATGCCAGTCCGCTTGATTATTCTGGAGCATCCGTTATCTCTACGGCCAGTACATGGGTTGCACCCGCTTGTAGAATAACAGGTATCTGGGGAGCGATAGCGGTCTCCACACAGACC
Source organism: Desulfocapsaceae bacterium (assembly GCA_028697885.1). Classification (GTDB taxonomy): domain Bacteria; phylum Desulfobacterota; class Desulfobulbia; order Desulfobulbales; family Desulfocapsaceae; genus UBA2270. The sequence continues at coordinate 36,285 of JAQVER010000008.1, read as the reverse complement.
ATCTCCCGGTATTCCTCACCAATCATGTCGCCCATGGCTGACGCCTTAACCGGACCGGGATTCCAGACAACCGTGGCGGTACTTCCCTGCTGACGGAGCAGGAGATCCCGACCAATCTCAGGGATTGCAATCCGACAGACGGCATCGGGAATAAGATAGATTCGATCCGTTTCCTGTTCAAACGCAACCATTCCTGATTGCGTTTTGCGGGCATATCCCTCTACCTTATCCAGATAATCAACACCCTCCAGGCCGTGAATCCGGCAGGTCTGCCAGTCGGCAACACGGAAATAACTGTGCAGGGCACAACTGAGAGTTACGGGTGATATGCTGCGGTTTTCCATGGCCAGCAACAGTTGCAGAGTGGCGCCAAAGACAATGGTCAGGGTCAGAGAAAAGGGATGCGGCCAGATGGCATGGGTCTGCGGGCTGTCATTTAAGGCCAGGGTAATAACGGTTTCGCCTTTGCTATTATGGCTAGTGGCAACCAGATTCCACAGGGCGGTACGGGCAAACCCATGGGCCGGTTTCCCTGGATCGGATGGATGATTACCGAACCAGGGCCAGCAGACAGGAATCCCGCCGCGAATAGCCTTGCCCGGCTGATAGAGGCTGGCGCTGCTCGTCCACAGCACCGGAGCCTGCCCCGAAGGCTGATAGTCGGTAACATGGCCGCCCTGCAGATAGACTCGGCCCCGGCACCATGCATTGCTGATCTCGGCAAAGATCAGCCCCTGAGGGGTGGCGGCAAAGGTCAGCCGTTCCTCGCTGCCGTACTGCTCATTCAACGCCTCCACGGACAATATTTCCCCGTTCTCCATCTCCAGCCCTACCCTTTTTTTGCGGCAGCAGCGACACTCTGTACCGCCAGTTCAGTGATCGTGTCCCAGTTTCGCGCCGCAATGAGATCAGCGGTAACGATCCAGGAACCGCCGACGCAGGCCACGTTCTTCAGGGCCGGATAGTCGCGATAGTTGGCAGCGGAGATGCCGCCGGTGGGACAGAAGGGCACCTGGGGGAAGAGGCCGGCACCGGTGATGGCCTCCGGCACCCTGACGCCGCCGGCAACCAAGGCCCGGGCCAGCGGCACAGCATGCTCAAGTTCATGGATCACCATGACCGGCACCATCGATTGCATTCTCCTTTCTGGCCTGTTCATCATTATGGCGACCAATAAACGGCCAGAGGAGTTGCTGTCTGTCGCAGGATATAACGGATAGGCATTTCCCCGGCCTCCCCTGGTGCCTGGGCCAGGGCCAGCGTCTTTTTCTTTTCTTCACCCTGGAGATGCAGAATCAACTGACGACTGTCCAGAATGGCCGGCAGAGTCAAGGTCATGCGCTCGTAGGGCGCCGCAGGGGGGTGGATGGCCAGGCAGATCCTGCCGGAATGGAGATCAACCGCTGTCTCCAGATTTTTGGCACCGGGAAAAAGGGAAGCAGTATGGCCATCATTGCCCATCCCCAGGATCAGACAGTCATAAGGCCGCGGCAGCAGCTGCAGCCGTTTCTCACACTTTACCTCCCCACCACTGGCCACAGCCGCTTCATTTTTCATGCCGATAAAAGAGGCGCTTGCCGCCTTTTCCCGAAGCAAATGGCTGCGCACCAGATTTTCATTGGAATCAGGGTTATTCGGTGCCACCCAGCGTTCATCCACCAGCAAGACAGTAATCTTGTCCCACTCCAGCTCTGTTGTCGCCAACCGGGCAAAAAGCGGAAGAGGAGTGGTGCCGCCGGACACTGCCAGACTGGCCCGACCGCGGCAACGAATCCCCTCGCGCAAACAATCACAAATCCGAGCGGCCAGGGCCTGCACCAGCAGTCCGGAAGTAGCAAAATCAAGAAACTCAGGCACGGTCAGTTATTCCTCCCTCTCCCGTCCATCCTGGGACAGAAGGGCACCGGATTACCTTTGATAAAACCGCCCGCATACTGGCCGCGCATAGTTTGATCGTCCACATTGTCAACGGTGATTGGACGCAGGGCCAGCAGACGCGCCACCACCTCTTCATCCAGGGCGTTTTTATCAAAGGTTGCCAGTGCCGCCCGCTTTTTCCCGACAAAATCAGCATGACTGAGATCATAGCGGGCAATTCCTAGAATCGGGGTTGCCGAATGCAGCACTCCTTCGCGGTCCAACTGGTAGAGTGAAGGGATGAGTTTGCGGCGGGACAGATCACCAAGGACTCCAACGATGGCAAAGTCACACGCTATATTCTTCTGTTCCGGCATACTGCGACCTCTCCTAGCTATGATTACATGACTGCTCGACAAGACATTTAATCCTATCAGTGCTCCCCCTTGAATGCAAATCTTAACGCCACTTTTGTCTCAAGGCGTTGTTACAACCGACAAAAGATCCTGGTAAAAATCTCGCTATCGTCACTGTAAACATCTCAAAGAAATCAGAAAATTTTCCCATCGTCCGCCGATAAAGGCGCTGGCTCTTTCTGCTGCTCAAGCTTGGCCCCACCCTCTCCGCCAAGGGAAAAGGACATGACAATGTCCGGTGATAGCTCAAAAACCGACTCTACAAATAGCAAAATCTCAAACCAGGAACAGATTGATTTGCTGAAAATCATGCTGGAGAAATTAACACAATTCAGCAAAACAGAATCAACAGCCTCTGCATCCCTGCTGAATGCCACTGTGTGACAATTCTCCACAACTCACCCGGCTCTCAGACAGTCGGGTGAATTGTGGAGGGTCTGCTACCTTTTGAGTACGTTATACTCTTATAGTTCTTTTTGTCAGTTCGAAGGTTATTCATCTCGTGATTACTGGACTCAGCCAGAGGAAGGCCGTCTTTATCATTCCCTCAGAATGGGAAAAAATACCACAAGAGATTTAAAAAGATATACGACGTGGAGTCACTATTATCAAAGGTGTGAAGCGGGCTATACCAGGAATGAGGAGCATATTTTGTATGCCGTGGTTCCGCTTACCGAAGTCGGCCACCTGAAAAGATTCGTGCAAGAGAATGATCCTGCTGCTTTTGTGGTAATAAATGACACGTTGGAGGTAGTAACTTACAGGATCTGGAACCAGCCACACTGGCAATAGGTCCATTGGAAAACATTAAGCATGTGTTCAATATTACATCATAAAATAACAATAATTATCACTAGCTACAAACAAATTAATCCCTAAAAACCCCACACCAGTGACTTTTTGATCCATCCTTCCAGGCCTGATTCATGCTTTACCTTGCACCACCCTTTTTTCTCTTTCTCTTTTGCAATGACAACACCGTAATAAGCCTGACCTACGATATCGTATTGCAGTCCAGGGCCACTGCGTATGTTGATTTTTTTATTTTTTCCTTTGTTCGCTGTAACAATTATATGAGATTCCTTGCTAAGCAATGAAGAGTATATCCAGCCGCGATCCTTTTCAAAATCTTGAACTTTTACCCATTTTCCTTTTCGGGAGATAACCTTTACCGGAAAACCATCATCATACACCCACTTCACACTATATTTTTCACCTGGTCCAGCCCGCAGATTAACTTTGTCACCACTTATGCTTCTCATTTCCGCAAATACGGATGGAGATAAAACGAGAAAGAGAATGCCTGTCGCAAGACAAATAGCTTTTATTTTTGTTAACATGCTTTTTACCTAAAAAAATTCATAGAACATTTTCATATTTACTTATGGGTATCTTGAAAAATTAGGATTTTTGTTCAAGATCAAGGCGTGAAGAAAATTTTACTGCAGGCATCTATTGGATATTTCGAGGATAAAATCCTTATGAACAAGGCAGAACTTGGACAAAATGACCATTTTTTAAGATATCCTTATGTGACTCTTAAGGATTTTCAGCCCAATTTTCTGATTAGCCGGACCGGCAAGGAAAGATTCGGGGGAAGCAGTCTCCTGACCAGGATCCAGTGTCAATCACGCTGAGTTATAGCACGACCACAACAAACCTGGCGGTGAATTGTTCAGTGCCATGATTCAATATGATACCACCTTCCTTCTACAGCAGATCTTGCCATTCGGCCCTGACTCTACTGAAGAAGGCCAACTTCAGGGGCGACTCCTGGTGTTACGGAAGTCGCCCCGTCGCGGCAAAAGAGAAAGAATCAACAGCCCTCGATGGCCGGTGCCGTTTTTACGGCCTGGTCAGCAACGGGTACCGTGTCCGATGCCGGAGTGTCGGTTTGTTTTGTCTCCTGGGCACAGCCCCACAGCATTAGACCAGCCACAATTGCAATAAGACAGAGTTTCTTGTTCATGGTTTTCTCCTTTGGTATTAGGAATGGAAAAGAGGACGGGAATGCATTTTCTTTCATCCCGCCAGAGCACTCAGTACCTTTAAAAACTAACGCTGTAGCCGATCCGCCTCTTCACGATCTCGATTCCTTGCCTACCGAGGTACGAACAGGCCCGCAGAGAGGTTGCTCGGATGCAGTGTAGCATAAGGGCGCACCCGATTGGCCACCAGCGTGCATACCAGAGACTTTATGACTCCAGGACTGTCGTTCACGCCGGCCAGCAGCACCGCCTGATTCCCCAGGGAAATACCGGCATCAGCCAGGAGACGCAGCGCCCGCCTTGAGGAGGTGGTGATTTCCCGGGGGTGATTGAAGTGCGTATTGATCCAGACGGGGTGGTGTTTTTTTAGCATCTTCACCAACTCGGGGGTGATGCGGCAGGGAAGCACAACCGGCATGCGGGTACTGATACGGATAACCTGCACATGCCCAATCTGGCGCAGCTTGGTGAGGATCCAGCCCAGGTACTTGTCCGAAAGCATCAGGGGGTCTCCCCCGGAAAGCTCGACATCCTGGACTTCCGGCGTATTGCGGATGTACTCCAACCCTTTGGGGATGTCATCAGCGCCGAGGATGGAGTTGGTATCGCTCGCCTTGGGCTTTCGGGTGCAGTGACGGCAGGACATGGAACAGATGTTGCTCACATGAAAAAGAACCCGGTCCGGATCTAGATGGGTGATCCCCGGAACCGGACTGCCCCTGTCCTCGCACTGCAGATCAACCATATCTGACTTTTCTATTTCCAGCTCACGGGAAGAGGGGAAGGCCTGTTTGAAAACCGGATCGTTGCGGTAATCTTCGGCAGCAATCAGGGAAAGGTAGTATGGGGTAATCGAGAGGGGAAACGTATCAAGGGTTCGCTTCACTTTTTGCCGTTTGTCTTCTTCGAACTGGATCCCCAAGATGGATTCCACCATCGAAATTTTTTTGATCGCATGTTTTAACTGCCAGCGCCAGTCTCTCCAGTGGGCAAGATCAACGTTTTTGTTGGTAATTCTTTTGGCTATGCCTTGCTGGTTGGCTGTATAGATGGTCATGGGACTCCTTTGTGGTTAAGCGTTTGTCCATAAACAAACGCTTACATGTCTTGAGTAGTGCTTTCTCTCAACATTCAGGGACGATACTCCTCCCCCTGCCGGTCAGGTTCTTCCTGCCAACATTTCCAGCGGAACCGTTTTCTTGTTTTACTCCCCCGGCGATGCCCAGAACGCTTTCTTGTGACTTGTAACCATATGTACCTGAGCATTATCGATCAGAACAGAATCCGAAACCGGTTCTGATCGGCTTATAATAACAAGCCTCTATCGAGGGGTGGGGCCGGGAATGGAGCCGAGAGACTTGATGCAGCGGTCAGAAAGCTTCGGCAGCGGTGGTACCGCTGCCGGTCTGAGGCGAGATGGGGCCAACCTCAAGAACCGGAGAGGCTTCAATTTTACGGGCCTCCATCATGTCCACTACCTTTTCGAAGGCCAGGGTAATGGAAACCTGTTCAAGCTCAGGAAGGTTTTTCAAGGACTCGCCAAGGGTTTCCTGCAGAGGAGAGGGGGCGCTGGCGAGCAGCGTTTCTCCTCCCTCTGTCACACATACCTGTACCTGACGCCGATCCTTGCTACCTCGCTGTCGGACCGCCAGCCCCTTGTCGGCCAAGCGGTCAACGATTCCCACAATCGTACTGGGGCTCAGATAGAGCCTGCCGGCCAACTGGGTGATTGTCAATGGCCCGCCCTTAGCAAGAGCGAGCAAACAGGCCAGCTGCGGCCCAGTTATCTCGTACCCTTGAACCAATTTATGGGAATGGATTTCGATAGCCCGGATGATGCGGCGAATGGATTGAAGAATGCGCAGTTCATAGCTGTTCTTCGGAACCTGTGGAATGATTCCAGGACCTAACAGAACCTCTCCACCCCCTTCTGCGGCAGATCTTTTATCTTTTTCCAGTAATAAATTGCCCATCGGCTCTCTCTGCCTTTTTATTTCTATTCAAATAATTTGCACACGAATAATCAGAACACAAACAAACACCATTGTCAAGCCGCTGTCAAGATCTGGGTAGAGAGCAAATAAACTGCCTAGAGTTACAGCAGATAAGCCGAACAGAGTTATTTAAAAGAGAGTCGAAAGACATAATTGGAGGAAGGAAAAAAAAGTTTGCAGGCTGATCGTTTGACGCAGACGAAGACAACACCAGTCTACTCGGTACGTGCAAACACACCATTCTCCGCTAAAGAAGGAGCGGTTCAGAGGGCGACGCCCCCCCTTCGCGGAGACAAAGGGAAAAAAATCAACAGCCCTCGATGGCTTTAGCTTTTTTCTGATGACACTTACTGCAACTGGTGGGGCCGGCTTTTTTTTCCTTATGGCAACCCTGGCAGAGGGCGTGAGCCTTATCTTTTCCCAGCATGAACGGACCAGGTTTCTGGTCGCCGTGGCAGGCAGCACAACCATAGGCCTCGGCGTGTTTCTTGTGCGATAACAACACCTTGCCATTCTTGTTCTCGATGACAATACTTTCCACCTTGGTCGTAACTGCCTGTCCGCTCACCTCTACCGCGGACGCGGCTTGTTGCTCCATCTTCTCGGCGACCTTGACCTTTTCTTCCTGAACTGCTACTGCGGTCTGTTGTTCAGCATTTATTTCAATCTTTTTCTCAACCGCTTCAACTACCTCTTTGGCCGCATCTGAAACCGCGGCGGCCGCTTCTGCGACCTTTTCTTCCTCCCCTGTAATTGCTTTTTCAACCACTGCATCCGCCGCGTTAACCGCTTCTGCAGCCTCCTGAGTCGTTTCTTCAAGCTTTTCTTTAGCCGCCTCGGTCTCGCCGACAGCCTTATCCATGGCCTGCTGCTCGGTAGTGGGCATCGTTTCCGACACCGGAGCCTCGGCTTTTTTTTCATCCGGGGTACAGCCCCACAACATCAGAACAGCCATCATCGCAATAACACTCAATTTCAGTTTCATAGTTTTTTTTTTTACTTGGACGTTTGAAGTAAAAAGGAGACGGCCCCGGTCCGAACGTATTCAATCAGCGCCTCCCACTCATAGCATCTTTGTCAGCAGATCGGAGCCTGCTCTTACCGCATATGAAAACCGCTCCCGCCAAACAGTCCGATCAAGCCGATAATGATCAAATATATGGCAACGATGTAGTTCAGCAGACGCGGAGCAACCAGAATAAGGATACCGGCGATCAGTGATACCAGAGGGGCAAGGCTTAAATGCATGTTCATCTTTTTATCTCCTTGGGCATGAGCTGTTTAGTCTTCGTTCGAAAGAGTATTGGGTCGACCGCACGCAATGGGTATGCCAAGGGCATAGTCATTCCTATTTTACGGTAAGGTGAAAAGACAGGCCAGAACTCATCCGGCTTGTCCCTATCCAACCTCTTACTTGATCGTATAGTCAAAGAGGAACTGCCGTTTTTCGCCGTTACCCAGCTTGGTACCTACCTCAAAAACATACTTTCCCTTCTCACTTAAGGCCACATCTGCGCCAAAACTTCCTTCCATAGCCATCATCTTGACCGCCTCCGTTTTTTTGCCGGCAGGATCGACGACCTTGACCGCAACCACCCCTGAGTCCATAGCCTTGCCGGTGGCAGCATCCGTAAAGGAGATCATGAGATGATGGGTCGTGTTCATGCCGGCCGCGGCCATGGCCTTGCTGGTATCCAGCAGGTGGGCCATAGCCTTGACCCCGTCCACCGTTACTTCGGGCAGCATGATTTCATCACCGCCCATCTCCATACCCCCCATATCCATACCGGCCATTGCTCCGTGTTCCGCTGCCTGAACCCCGACGGCCAGGACCAGAAACATCAGGGCGCATATCAGTTGCATAAGATTTTTTTTCATTGTTTTTCTCCTCTTAAGTTTATTTGTAAAGAGCGGATTATTCCGCATGAGAATAGGTTTGATGCTGGGTTATGACCCTTCCACCTCGTCTGTGGCCGTGGCAATCATGCTTTTTCCCAAATTCCAGCCGCGCCAGAGAAAAAAGATAACCGGGTAGACCATCAGCTCCATAACACCAGAGGTCACCACCCCGCCTACCATGGGGGCTGCAATCCTCTTCATCACATCGGCGCCGGCGCCATGACTCCACATGATGGGCAGAAGACCGGCAATGATCACCGAAATAGTCATGATCTTGGGCCGGATACGCTTGACCGCCCCATGATGAATAGCTTGGGTGAGATCGCCCCGGGTGCGCATGCGGTCGGCATCTCCCCAGAGCTTATAGGAGATGTCGAGGTAGAGCAGCATCACCACCCCGGTCTCGGCATCGAGCCCAGCCAGGGCAATAATCCCAACCCAGACCGCCACCGAGGTGTGATAGCCAAGGAGATAGAGAAACCAGAATGCGCCCACCAAGGAAAAGGGTACGGCCAGAAAGACGATGGCGGTTTTCACCAGCGACTTGGTGTTCAGATAAATAATCACGAAAATAAGCAGGATGGTCAAGGGGATGATCACCGCCAGCCGCTCCTTGGCCGCCTGCATGTATTCAAACTGGCCGCTCCAGACGATGGAGTAGCCGGTTGGCAGTTTGATCTTGGCAGCAACCGCCGCCTGCGCCTGTTTCACATAGGTACCGATATCTATTCCGGTGATATCCACATAGACCCAAGCGGTGCGGCGGGCGTTTTCGCTCTTAATGGCCGGCGGCCCCTTATGCATGGCAATGGTGGCCACCTGGGAGATGGGGATATGGGTGCCGTTGCGCAGTGGCACCAGAATGCGGTGCAGGGCTGGCAGGTCGTTGCGATAGTCACGCTGATAGCGGATGTTTACCGGATAGCGCTCCAATCCTTCCACGGTCTGGGTTATATTCATGCCGCCGATGGCCGACTGAATGATGTCCTGCACCTCGCCGACAGTAAGACCATAACGGGCCGCGGCAGTGCGGTCCACCGTAAAATCGAGATAGTTACCGCCCACCACCCTTTCCGAATAAGCACTCAGGGTACCGGGGAGAGTGCCGATCAGCGCCTCGATCTCCTCACCGATGCGGCTGAGCTCGTTCAGGTCGTTGCCCATGACCTTGATGCCCACCGGGGTTTTGATACCGGTGGAAAGCATGTCGATGCGGGTCTTGATCGGCATGGTCCAGGCGTTGGTCAGGCCGGGAAACTGGATGGCGTCGTTGAGCCGTTCGATGAGCTGTTCCGGCGTCATGGTCTTCTGCTCGGGCCAAAGCAGACGAAACGGCCTTTGCAGCCATTCCGGCCAGGGGCTGTAGAAGCGGCTGACCTTCACCTTGCGCCACTGCTCCTCAGGCCTGAGCATGATGGTTGTTTCCAGCATGCTCAAGGGGGCCGGATCGGTGGCGGTCTCTGCCCGGCCAATCTTGCCGAAGACATGTTCGACCTCGGGAAAGGCGGCAATGATCCGGTCGGTCTGCTGCAGCAGTTCTTTGGCCTTGGTGATGGAGACCCCCGGCATGGTGGTGGGCATGTAGAGCAGGTCACCTTCATAGAGGGGCGGCATGAACTCGGAACCCATCCGGCTGATGGGCCAGGCAATGGAGGCAATAAGGAGCAGGGCCACCAGGATGGTACCTGTACGCCATCTGAGGACAAAATCAACCACCGGATGGTAAATCCGGATCAGCAGACGGTTGACGGGATTGGCGTGTTCCGGCTTGATCTTGCCGCGGATAAACCAGCCCATGAGCACCGGCACCAAGGTGACCGAAAGCAGGGCGGCCGCCCCCATGGCGTAGGTCTTGGTAAAGGCCAGAGGCTTGAAGAGCCGGCCGGATTGTTCCTGCAGGGTGAAGACCGGCAGGAAGGAGACGGTGATAACCAGAAGGGAATAGAAGAGGGTGGGACCCACCTCCTTGGCCGACTCCATGATGATCTCCCAGTGCGGCTTTTTCCCCCGGTCCCGCTCGAGATGTTTATGGGCATTTTCAATCATGATGATGGCGGCGTCGATCATGGCCCCGATGGCGATGGCAATACCGCCCAGGCTCATGATATTGGCGTTGATTCCCTGGGCGTGCATGATGGTGAAGGCCATGAGGATGGCCACCGGCAGGGTGAAGATGGCAACAAAGGCGCTGGGCAAATGAAAGAGGAAGAGCGCGGTCACCAGGGCAACCACGATACTCTCCTCGATAAGCTTGCCCTTCAAGGTGTCCACCGCCCGCTCGATCAGGCCGGAGCGGTCATAGACCGCCTTGATTCGGACGCCTTCAGGCAGCCCTGCCTGAAGCGATTCGAGTTTCTTCTTGACCTTGTCGATCACAGTCAGGGCATTTTCACCGTAGCGCATGACGACAATGCCCCCCACCACCTCGCCCTTGCCGTCGAGTTCCGTTGCCCCACGCCGCAGTTCCGGCCCGATGCCCACCTCGGCCAGATCCTTGACAAGGACCGGGGTGCCTGCCTGATCGGTTGCGACCACCACCTGCTCAATATCTGCCACCGATTTGATGTAGCCTAAGCCCCGGACCATGAACTCGGTCTCGCCCATCTCCAGCAGACGGCCGCCGACATCATTGTTGCTCTGACGGATGGCCTGGCGGATCTGGGGAATGGTGACATGGTAGGCCAGCAAGCGGTTGGGATCCACCGCCACCTGGTACTGCTTCACATAGCCACCGATGCTCGCTACTTCCGATACCCCTTCCACCGCCGCCAGTTCATAGCGCAGGTACCAGTCCTGGATGGAGCGGAGCTGTTGCAGGTCATGACGGTCGCTTTCCAGCACATATTCATAGACCCAGCCGACTCCGGTGGCATCCGGCCCCAGGCTGGGAGTCACCCCCTGCGGCAGCTTACCGGAGGCATAGTTGAGATACTCGAGCACTCGGGACCGAGCCCAGTAGATGTCGGTGCCATCGTCAAAAATCACATAGACAAAAGAGAAACCGAAAAAGGAATAGCCCCGCACCACCTTGGCATGGGGGACGGCCAGCATCTGGGTGGTCAAGGGATAGGTCACCTGATCTTCCACCACCTGGGGTGCCTGGCCGGCATACTCGGTGAAGATGATCACCTGGACGTCCGAGAGATCCGGAATGGCGTCGATGGGCGTCTGTTTCAAGGCATAGCCGCCGCCCACGATCAAAAGGGCGGTGAGGAGAATGACCATGAACTTATTGTTGATGGACCACTCGATTATCTTGGTGAGCATGGGCGCGCCTATTTCTCAAAGAGAGAATCAAGGGATTCTTCGGCCTTGGGACCGGCTGCCTTCCCGGCGGGGGGCTGCTCCTTTTCCGGTTCCATCATCTTCTGCACTGCCGCCCGCAGGGTACTTTCCGAGTCGAGCATGAACTGGGCGGAAACCACGATGGACTCGTTTTCGGCAAGCCCCTGCACCACCTGGACAAAGCCATCCTCACTCTGCAGACCCAGCTGCACCAGCCGCGGTTCGAATTTACCCTCCCCCAGGGAAACAAAAACGCGCTGATGTTCCCCGGAATTGAGTACTGCCTCCATCGGGATGGTGAGCACATTCTTGACCGCCTGCGTCTCAATGCGGACATTCACATACATGTCGGGCTTGAGTTCAAAATCGAAATTGTCCAGGTCGATCCTGGCCTTGACGGTTCTGGTCTTGGCCTCCACATAGGGATAGATGGTGCTGATCCTCCCCTGCACCGGTTTCTGCTGGTAGGGCAGCTGAATGCTTGCCATCTGCCCTGCTTTGAGCCAGGGCAGTTCATACTCATAGATGTCAGCATAGACCCAGACTTTGGAGATATCAGCAATCTGGAACAGCTCCATCCCCGCCTTGACAAACATGCCCTCATTAACCTTTTTCAGGGTCAGCACTCCGTCATACTGGGAATAGAGGGAAAGACTCTTTTGCACCGTCCCGGTTTTTTCGAGGGTCTTGATCTGTGCCTCGCTTATATCCCAGTAGCGCAAGCGTTTGCGAGATGCCTCCAGCAGACGCCCGGCCCCGGCTGCGATTTCCGGCACCTCGCTCTTGGCGAGGGCCGCCTTGTTGCGCAGGGCCAGGAGAAACTCTTCCTGGGCCGTGACCAGTTCCGGGCTGTAGATCTCCAACAGGGGCTGGCCTTTTTTTATATGGCTACCGGTCTCATTGACATGCAGCCGTTCTATCCAGCCCTCGATCTTGGAATTGATGGAATATTGGCGTGGCTCCTCGTAGGCGACCACACCAACGGTACGAATGATCCGGCTCAAGTCCCGGCGGCTGACGGTGGAGTAGCGCACCCCCATGTTCTGCTGCGTCACCGGATCAATGGTGATAACGGCGCCGGTGGCGTCCCCTTGCTTGGATTCTGTCTCCTTGCCGGAGCCCGCAATTTTTATTGGGACCAGGGTCATGCCGCAGATGGGACAGTTGCCCGGCTCATCCCGTATAATGAAAGGATGCATGCTGCAGGTGTATTTCTGGGTCTCAGCTTGTGCCTCATCAGGCCCAGCAGCAAGATGCAGGTGAACATGTTCACCTGCAACAGGGGAAGAAAAGCTAATCGGGCCGGTAAAAACCAGCAGGACAGCGAGAGAGATGGTCAGATAAAATTGAAACGTTCGCAGCATGGTTATTCGTGCTCCTTGCCATTTCATGGCATCTGACCGGCATTATTTTGTGCCGGGGTATTGGACTGGCCGGATTCCGCCTCAAGACGGGCAAGGTTGCGTTGCCCGTCGCTGACTGCCTTCTGGTATTGCAGTTCAAAGCTGTAGAGGGTCATCAGATTGTCCAAGAGACCCAGAAAGGGGATTTTTCCCACCTTGTAGCCGTTGATTGCCGACTCCAGGGCCTGACTGGCCTGGGGGATGATACCGTTCTTGTAGAGGGAGGCCTGATCATGGCTGGTCTGCACCTGACTGTAGGCGTCCTGGATATTAAAGAGCACTTGATTGCGAAAGTCGTCGAACTGAGCAAGGGCCATGCGCTCCCCCTCCTCTGCCTCGGCTACAGCAGCACTGCGTTTGTCACGGAAGATCGGCAGGTTGACCGCCACCTCTATGCCGGCAAAATCAGTGCCGGTATCTGCCCGATTCGGTTCCCGGAAGACGTAGGCCAAGCCCACCTTGAAGTCCGGCTGGTAGTCGAGCTGGGCCAGCTTGTGCTGAGCCTGATAGCGATCGATCAGGGAGCGATAGGCCGCATACATGGGGCGCAAGGTTTCGGAATTTTTCTGGAGATCGGCAAGGGGGATGTTAAGAACATCAATTGCCGGGTCGGACTCCTCCGCAACTGCCGTGGCCAAAGGTCGATTCACCAGACGATTCAGGGCAGCCAGACTGGTAACACGCTGCTGGCGAAGACTATAGAGACGATCAAGCAGCTTGGCCCGCTCCACCTGCGCCTTGAGCACATCCTGCTGCTGGCCCTTGCCCACTTCGTAGTTGGTCTCGGTCAAGCGGATGAAATCGTCGAGCAGCTTCATGTTTTTTTCGGTAATGGCAACGGCCGAGGTGGCATAAGCGTGGGAGTAGTACGCCTCCTTGACCTGGCGGGTGAGTTGCAGTTGCTGTTCAGCAAGAAGGGCCTGGTACCATTTGGCCTGCAATTCAGCAACCTCGGTGCGAGCCGCAAGTTTTCCGGGGAAAGGAAGGTCCTGGGAGAGTTTAATCACCTTGCCGCTCATAGCATATTCGTTACCGGCAAAGGTGTCCACCGGATAGTTGCTCAAGGACAAGGAGAGGGAGGGGTCGTTCAGGGAACCGGCCAGGACAATCTTGTTTTCATAGAGATGCAGACGGGCTGAGGCCGCTTTCAGTTCAGGATTATCGGCCAGAGCCTTGACAATCAGTTCCTCCAAAACCGGGGAGGAAGAGTTGTGCTCCTGCGCTGCAAGTGCGCTCCCTGCCATGGATATGTAAAGAAGCAGGGTCACCAAGAAACGTATGGGCATATTCATTCCTATCTCCTTACAAAGCCATGCTGTTCAGGTCAGAAAGTACGAAAAGATTATGCCTCGCATTTCAAATCTATCTATATCAGTACGTTATATGCTTATTTCCCATCTACAAATTAATGACGTGAAGAAGATTCTTTAACAAAGAATATCTCCCAACATTCCATCCGTCAATGACGGGGGCAATCTTTTATTTAAAATTATCTGTAATTATTCAGACTTAATCTGACATAATTGGGAAAAATATCAGGATTAATCTGGCACCTTTTTTATTTGATATAATCAGGAAGAATGGAACGAGACGAATATGTCCCCTTTACTTAAACAGAAACCAAAGTTGTCAATATTTCCCAAGTGTGAATGGGTAAAGTTCGAACCCAGTGAAAAAATATCAGAAAAAAATACAGACAAAAAAAACATCAAAAAATACAGACAAAACGTCATGTTACATGCAAAATACAGATGCAATACTCTGCATCTTCACCCCCTGATACGGATTTGCATTCCATTGTAATTTAGCCATAGACTTAACTGATAGATAAATGGACAATAAAGACACTCGACCTGCAGTCATGGTTTTCTATGCCCAAGGATCACCATCCCAGGGTTTCTCTCCTGTTGATGGGTGACAACCGAAGTGTCGTTAGAAAATCTCTTTCAACATACGTTTTGAGCAGTTCACAATTTTTTATGCTCCCAGCTTTACCGATGCTCAGTCACTCATGCAAAAGGAGACAATACTAATCACAAAAAGGGATCTGCTCTGCACCCACATTGTCACTTAAAGGAGGATAATGCTATGAGAATTAAAACTGTTACTTCCACAGCGGTAACGGCCGTTCTGGTTTGCCTACTCGCTTTCGGTGGTGGCGTTCTCGAAGCCAAGGCTGAGGAAGGTGCCGGCAACAATTTATCCTATCCGGCTGTATTGATAGGGCCCTTCACGTCCACGGCTCCCTTCTTTACCGTGCTGGGTGAAGGACTTGGCACGACCTATTCCTACGGCTGCGAAGGCACTGAAATGCTCGACGTGTTTTCGTATCCCAACACCTCCTGTGTCGACGATCTGGCTTCTCCAACGATTTATTATACTGCGGCTGAATGTACAGCGCCAGGCGGTAAATGTGCAGGCAAATCGGTTACTCGCCTGTACTGGCAGAAGGAGGAAGACAACACGTGGAGCTCTCAGATTACAGCTGTGCCCACTACAGGCAGCGCGCCCGTCAATGTCCGCTTCGTGGATTGGGGTGACAGCATCGAAGTGCTAAGCTGGAACGATTACTCGATCCTGCGGCTGGAGACCCAACCCTTTGTCGACCTGAGTCAGGACCCGTTGCCTGAAGTTATTTCAGACCCGCCACAAACCCAGACAGGGTTCCAGATGTGGCATGTGTCCGGTCAGGGGACCACCGAGCAGTGGGGCGCACGGGTTGAGGAAGTGGCAGAAGAGAGGGGACAGCCCTATGTTTACCAGTCACCTTATGCCATCATCAACGCGGGTACCGCTGAACTCTACCTCACCAAGCTGTTTCCATGGGATGACGATTATCCTGACTACAAATGCCCTGCCACGGGCGGAGACACACCTCCCGTGTATCCTGCAGACTATCCATTTGCACGCACTTGGACACCAGGTACGGGATGGTCAGATTCCTGCAACCTCGAGATCGTGCCATACACGCTCGAACAAAGTGTCTCCGGGAAATTTGTCCATGGCTATAACTGGCGGGTGCGCGATTATACAGATCCTCTGCCACCGCCTGCCTGCGGGGATCCCACATGGCATAGAACCGGGTGGTGGCGCCTGACATACGTACCGAACGGCGGCGCGGACGTATCAACAAGGAAGATGTCGTTCATGGAGAACACGGTGAAGACTGCCCCGGTAATACCGCTTGCTGCGCCAACTGCAGACGAAGTTGAGACAACCTTATATACCCCGGTCGTTGATGTTGCAAATAACCTGACCTACATCGATATCTGTATCGTCGCGAAAAACGATACAGATCCAGATGGATATTATGTACATCCGAGCGTTAACGTAACCGGAAGCGGAACAATTTCCCCGAGCGCCCCTCAATGGGTTTTAAAAAACGAAACGGTCTCGTTTGTCCTTGAACCGGCCACCGGTTATTATTTTGGTGGAATAACAGGGACCTGTCCGGCAGGTTCGCCGCCTATTGAAAATCTTCTTGATGGTACCTGGGATTACACTACCGGCAGTATTAAAAGTGACTGTACTGTTATTGCAAATTTCTTTGGATATCAACAGGTTAGCCTGAATTTGACCACTGTAGGCTCCGGTACGGTAATCAGCAGTCCCTCCGGTATTGACTGCCCGGGCGTCTGCAGCGAAGACTATGATGCAAATACGGAGGTGACCCTGACCGCCACAGCGGCTGCAGAGTTCGCCTTTACTGGCTGGAGTGGGGATTGTTCGGGCGCCGAAACGGTGACCAAGGTGACCGTGGATACGGCAAAGAGCTGCACAGCCACCTTTACAGGGCTAGTATATACCATCAGTGCCTCCGCATTGCCCACTGCCGGGGGGGAAGTGACCTGCGTTCCAGATTCTGGTTTTTCTGGTTACACCTCAACCTGTACAATCAACACGAATCCGCATTATACCCTTGATTCTGTATCGGGCACCTGCGGCGGCAACCTTGTCGATAATATCTATACAACAAACGCAATCACAGCAGACTGTACGGTCGTTGCGAATTTTCTCGCTGACCAGGAAAGCCTGTCGGTAACTACTGAAGGGGCTGGCAGCGGTACGGTAACCAGTAATCCAGAAGGTATAGTCTGCCCGGGCGTCTGCAGTGCAGACTATGATTACAATACGGCGGTGACCCTGACCGCCACAGCAGATACAGGCTCCGTCTTTACCGGCTGGAGTGGGGATGCCGACTGCTCGGACGGTATTGTAACCATGGATGCGGCAAAGAGTTGCACAGCCACTTTTGAAGTGGGATATCTCATCACTGCCTCCGCATCGCCCGCTGGGGGAGGGGGAGTGAACTGCGTTCCGAATCCTGTTGTTTCTGGTTCCACCTCAACCTGTACAATCAGCACGAATCCGTACTATACCTTGGATTCTGTATCGGGCACCTGCGGCGGTACGCTTGTTGATAATATCTATACAACAGACGCAATCGGCGCAGACTGTTCGGTTCTTGCGACTTTTAAGGGGGGATTCCCCTGGTCGATGTTCGTGCCTGCCATCACACATAAGGCAAAGCCCTAAAGCAGAAAGAAAACGGAAGACCAGTTGTTTCAGAAAAATCTGAGATAACTGGTCTTCCAAGAGAGTGCGATTCTCTTGACCTCGAGAGCTATTTGAGAAGAAAAAGATTAAGGTCCTTTACAAAAAGCATTTGCACGTCGACCTGCCACCCCTACCTAATCACTTGCCTATCTATGTAAATGAGAGACTGCTGCTACTCTACGGTTATAGATAAGAGATATGTCCCTCTTTGACTACAGTCATGAAACACTTTGATCCTTTTGCTGACCGACTATGTCGTGATATCCGCAACGACCTGTCAGAGGCACTGATGAATTCATTGCGACGCCTTGACTTGGCTCCGGCCCAAAAGATTGCTGAACGCTACCTTGCAACCGACCTGGAACCTATACACCGCCAGTATATCGATGATCATATGCAAAGATATAGCAGGGCACTGGAACGAATACGTCTGCAATATATTCACGATGACTTTCGCAGGGCTCTGGTGCTCTGGGATGAGGAGCTGTTTTTTGAAGTCCATGAAATTCTCGAACATACCTGGATGAATGCTGCAGGAAAGAGAAAACTGATTTTACAGGCAATGATCCGGGCCGCCGGCATGTATATTCACCTTGAACATGGCAATACAAAGGGCGCAACCTCCATGGCGGCTAAGGCCGTGGCAGCCTTTGAGGTTAACCGCAGTGAAGTCCCGGATTTTTTGGACCTTGATCTCCTGCTGAGCAAACTCAGAAGGGTTGACCCGGTGCCACCGAAATTAACGACAGGTGCCTAACCTGCAACCTGACAAGATTCGTTATCGACCGCACCACATTGCTATCCATTGCAAGTTGAAAATTGTTGATCTCACTTTCTACTGTTTCTCTACATTTTGGCCGACATCAAATGGGCTGCCAATCTGCCCGCTCGAAGTAAAATCCTGTCTCCCATGAATGACAACGTTCATAAAACTTCTTTCATTAACGTTGTCATATTGACCTTGAGGTTCCACAAAGAAGCGAATGCAGAATATTGGAGAAATGATATCTTTTTGCCTGCTGGAATGACTTTTGAGCATCAGAAGTCATTCCAGCCGTAGAGAGGGATACAACCCAGCATGAGAGAATGAACAGCCCCTACGCAAGGGGCCAAATCGTTGAGGACGATAAAAGAATTACTGGAACGCTGGTCCACAAATAATTATTCCGCCAGGGCCTGCTCCTCTTCCCACTTTGCCCGCCAGCAGACCTTCTGACGCCAGATATTCGCCAGTGCCGACTCAGGCTGCTGTGTTCTCCGGCTGACCTCCTTGACCCCTCCGTTTTCAAAGACCACCAGAGTATCGGCAAAGACCTCCACATCGGCCGGGTCATGGGTTATGACCACCAGAGGCACAGCAAATTTATGACGGATTTCGAGCAGTTCCATACGCATCCGATGGCGAAGCATGGAATCGAGGGCGGAGAAGGGCTCATCGAGCAGGAGGATGGAAGGTTTCTTGATGAGCGCACGGGCCAGGGCCACGCGTTGCCTCTGTCCTCCGGACAGCTCGCTCGGAAAGCTTTCGGCCAGATGGGTGATCTCAAAGGCCGCCATGATTTCTTCGACCCTGTGCTGCTGTCTAGGCAACAAGGTGAAATACCACGTCTTCTTCAAGGGATAGGCGATATTCTCCCGGACGGTCAGATGCGGGAACAGGGCATAATCCTGAAACAGATAGCCGATCTTACGTTCCCTGGTCGGCAGGTCAATCCCTTGGCTGTTATCAAAAAGAGAATCGCCTCCAACAACGATTCTGCCCCTGTCAGGCCTGACCAAGCCGGCAATGGCCTGGATGGTGAGACTTTTGCCCGAACCGGAGGCCCCGAAAATCACGGTCAGATCATCCTGAGAGGAGAATGATGCCTCGAGCACAAAGCTTCTGTCTCCAGAGCGTAGTGTTTTACAGATATCAACCTCAAGCCTCATTACCTTGTCCCTCCCTGCCGCCTTGCTGCCAGCTTGTTGGTCAGGACAAGGATGGTAACGCAGACAACCGACATGATAGCCACCAGTGTATTCGCCAGTCTATAATCCCCGACCTGCACGGCGTCAAAAACCGCCATAGCCACGGTCTGGGTCCGGCCCTCAATATTACCCGCCACCATCAGGGTCGCCCCGAAATCACCCATGGCTCTGGCAAAAGCAAGCATGGTTCCCGCCACCAGACCGCGGGCAGCCAGCGGCAGAGTTATCCTGAAAAACACCTGCATCTCATTATCACCCAGAATACGGGCGGCCTTTTCATATTCAGTATCAACCCCTTCAAAGGCGGCACGTGCCGACTTGAAGAGCAAGGGAAAGGCCACCACTGTGGCGGCAAGAACCGCTCCCTGCCAAGTGAACATCAGGGTGATACCAAAATGCTCATTCAGCCAGCCGCCCAACCACCCATTACGGCCCCAAAGCACAATGAGATAGTAACCCAGAACGGTGGGCGGCATGACCAAAGGCAAGGTGAGAATGGCATCGAGCAAATCCCGGCCCCAGAAGCTAAAGCGGGCAATGATCCAGGCAAAGGCCACGGCAAAGCCAAAGGCGATCAGGGTCGCGAAACAGGCAATGCGCAGGGTGAGCCACAGGGGCGAAAGATCGGGCATAATTTTTTTGGCGGGGAATAAGTTTTGGTAACAGCCTTCAGCCATCAACGGATACAACTTGTGGCTCACGACTGAGTTATTTATAATTTCTTAAAGCCATATTGGACCAGGATGCTCTGACCCTCAGCACTTAAAAGATAGTCAATAAAAGCTTGGGCCTGTTCTTTTTTCGCGCTTGCCGCCACAATCGCCACTGGATATACGATGGGCTTGGTAGTTGGAATTTCGGCCACAACCCTTACCTTGTCTTTTGCAATCACAACATCTGTTCCATAGACAAAACCTGCCTCAACCTCTCCCCGCATCACGTATTCAAGAACCTGCCTCACTGAGTTTCCCATTACGAATTTAGGAACAAGTGTCTCCCAGAGTCCCTGCTTTTCCAGGGCAGCTTTCGCATATTTTCCCGCAGGAACTGAGTCCGGATTGCCAGTACTTATTCTTAGCACCTGAGCTGATTGCAGGTCAGCAAGTCCCTTCACCACCGTCATATTGAGCGGACTGATGAGCACCAGTGAATTCCCAGTAAAATCTGTTCTGCTACCAGGCTGGATAAAACCGCCATTTTCTGCTTTATCCATAAATTTCTGGTTAGCAGAGGCAAAGACATCAGCAGGCGCTCCCTGCTCTATCTGTTGCAGGAGTGGACCCGTTGCCGCAAAATTGAAGAGAATCTTGATCCCGGGATTTTTGACCTCATACGCTCTTCCAATCGCCTTAAACGAATCCGTAAGACTTGCGGCAGCCGAAACGAGAAGCTCTTCTCCAGCGCTGGCAAGACCTGATCCACAAAAAGGCGACACCATTACCAAGAACATGCTAATAAAAATTTTCACCAACATTGTGTTTCCTCCCTCTTAGTTTTTATAAACAGAACTCTTTTCTTCCGTCAACATTTCCTCATATTTCACCGTCATCTCCTGCAAGATATTCTGAAATTGTTCATGATAACGCCAGAAGATAACAATTGCCTTCTCCCCTGCGGCTGTAAGCGTGCTTCCACCACCTTTTTTGCCACCCCGGACAGTTTCCAGCAACTTGCAACCCGCTTGACGATTCATTGAATCCAGCAGATCCCAAGCATGCTTGTAGGACATTCCCATAGATTTTGCCGCCTGGGAAATGGAACCATAGGTCTTAATTCGCTCAAGCAAAACCACTCGACCAAGGCCAAGAAACGTGCCTTCAATACCCTCAAGCCAGATCCGAGCCCGCCACTGATAGCCCGACTGTAATGTATCTATTCCCTTCTCCATATCGATATACTTATAACAATACAACGTTCTGTCAATAGTTTTCTAGGCACTCTTACTTATTGAACTTTTATTATTCAAAATATGTGCCAAACAACAAAATAACGGCATATGCACACAATAAAAGTTTCTTGAAAATTGCACGGCGCAGCAGGTAAAAAAACTATCATCAATTTTGTTTTCAATATGACAATTTCAGCAAAAAATGACATTTTGGTGAACAAAACCATGCTACAAATCAGCATTGTTTTCCCATTTTTCTCTATTCTGCTTGAGAAGAACACCTCTTACTGATACATATTTCATATTCTTAAAGAAGGATATATTGAATAATTTACTGACAGTCTTTTCCTTATTTTATTTTTTATGAGAGTTTTCCATGCCTAAAACCAAAAAAAACAATGAAGAAAATGCCATGGGATCTGGCCAGCTAGATGGCGGATTACAGATAAAAGGACGCTTATGGGTGGAATACGAAGGTCAGACGTATCTTTCCTGGGGCCGGGTCACCTTGCTTGAACGAATAGGAGAGCATGGTTCTGTCTCGGCCGCTGCAAAATCCATGAAAATGAGTTTCAGTCACGCCTGGCACCTGATTGAGGATATGAACACACTGGCCCCGGAACCCCTGGTAGAAAAACAGACGGGAGGTCGCCATGGTGGGGGTGCCTGGCTGACTGATGCGGGTAAGCTGGCGGTAAAAAATTTCTGGCAACTCGTAGACAAATTTCAAAACTGGATCAAACACGAACAATTCTAGCATATCTCTTCTGCTTCTTTTTTAAAATTCACTCATGATAAACCGGTTTTAATAGAAAAAAATGTATTGACTTAGCGTTATGTTTTTGTAAGTATAGCGATAGGTCAATAATAACAATGCCAATTCCCCCTCGAGATAAAAGGGGGAAATTGCCATTGTTATTCATAGTTACAACGGCTGATGCAGACGCATATTGTCGTCAACACTAACAGAATCACAATAACAAAAGGAGGAGAGCCACATGAAGAAATTCCATATTGGTGCAGCCATTCTGATATTTTGCTGCTCTGTGGGAGGAACAGGATTTGCGGCAGATACGGAAACCGGTCCAGCAGAGATAACGTTGCAAACCACTATTCATGCCCAAAAAGTAGCGAGACCGGCATTTTTTCCTCATGCAACACATCAAGGATTGGCAGACTGTAAAACGTGTCATCATGGCCAAGGTTCTGATGGCAAACTAACGCCCTATGTCAAGGGACAAAAAATTGAAAAATGCGAAACCTGTCATAATGATAAGACCAATATGCCAGAAAACTTGGCAAATCTCAGACGTATCAGTCATAAACTCTGCATTGCTTGTCACTTGGAAAATGACAAGGAACTTATCAAATGCGGTGTCTGCCATCCCAAAAAATAATCAACGAAGAGTTTAGTTACTAATTTTAAAAGGAGAAAAAGATGAGTTGTGACGACAATAACGAATGTAAAGCTTATGAAGGTAGAGTTTCCCGACGACAATGGATGGTAGGGGCTGGCGCACTCGCCACGACCACTGCGCTTGCTCACTTCAGCGGATTGTTAAAATCCGCTGAAGCCAAAGGCGGACCAACAGAAAAATGGCCCTGGCCTTACGTAAAACTTGATCCAACAGAAACTGCGGAATTAGCTTATAAGGAATGGTATCGTCTATTTTGCGGAGGTGCTGTTATCAGCAGTATTTTTACTCAGCTAAGAGAAAAAGTCGGGGAACCGTACACTTCTTTTCCCATTGATTCCTTTGTTTTTCTTGAAGGGGGGGTAGCTGGCTGGGGAACGATTTGTGGATCAAATGCCGGAGCCAATATCGTCGCCAATGTGATCCTTGGGCCACGAATTACAGGTAAAGAGGGCGCTGAAAACGGACATCTGATCGGAGCGGATATGTTAGATTGGTACGGTAAGCAATCGATGCCCGTTTTCATTCCCAAAAATCCGAAAATAAATCCAACAGACATTCCTCATACCATCAGTGAATCTCCTCTCTGCCATGTTTCTGTCGGTAAATGGATGGCAGTTGCCGACAAACCTATTGGCAGCCCAGAACGGAAAGATCGCTGTGCCCGCGTCGCCGCCAGTGTAGCTTATCATCTGGTTGAACTGTTGAACCAGTGGAAAGACGGGAAATATGAGAAGACAAGTGAGTGGGCACCCTTGTCAAATTTTGGTATCAATGCCCAGCAGAATTGCCTGGAGTGCCATGGTGGTGGCCTTCCACAAGCCCCAATGGCAAAAAAATGATATCTTTGCCGATCGTTATCTTTTTGACAACATAAAGCAAGGAGATAAAATTACGCTTACTTGCTCATAGGATTGGCAGACTTGAACCAGACAGATATCTCTAATACCTATCTGAAAAGACTAAATAAATTACTGTACAATCTATTTCTATACTGTTAGGAGGGGCAAATTACCTAATGTTATAACTGACTTAAACTTGAGAAAAATACTGGGGTATTAGGACATGGGAACGTTAACAAGAAATGGGAGACATGATCATTTTATACAATGAACTCCGATTTATTCATTATCCAATTGCCGTTACGTTAATTGTTGATGAATATTTTATCCCCATGAAAGCCAGAACATTCTGTCATTGGAAGCTTGCCGCCTGAGTGAAAGGCCTGAGAGTACTTACCATGCCTGGCAATCTCGGATGTTCTAATACCCAGTTTTCTTTTTAGCGCAAAGAGAGCTGGCCCAGAAGGAACTGTTTATCCGCTCCAAAACTCATAAAAAGCTATTGCAAACCCGACATCTCCATTTTCACAGCGACCCATCTGGTGCAGATTATATGGCAGCAAGGAATATTCATCCGCTTACGCGGTTAAATTCATTGCTCTCATCCTGGAAGCTAAGTAGCCAGATCAGGCCTCCGCCCCCACAGAACCACCTCACCTTATTGTTCCTTTTTATTCATTCTGGAAAGAACTATGACCAAAAAACTCTGGTCAGCCTGGCACGATTTTGGATCATATTTAAAAGAGATACCGCAAAAGAAAGAATGTAGCATGAGTTAGCATGAACAGATTTTTTTGGCATAGAATTTGGATTGTAAAGACAAAGAGGAAGAATTGATTTCTTTTGAAATGCGTTATCTCTATATAAGCACATCGAGAGGGAGAGTTTAGAATGAAAAAAGGAATTATGATCCCACCGGGGAATTGTGTCATCGTAGAAATGGAAAAGCAGGCAATGTTGGGATACAGGGGGGCTGTTCTTCTGAGTGAAATCCAGAGATGCGGTTCACTTGTCCATTCGGCAAAATCCTCAAAAATTGATCTCCGTCATGCCCATGATCTGATTCTGGAACTGAACAGAACATTTTCTCAACCATTGGTTGAATTTACAGGAAATCCAAATGATACGGATGTGGTTGCATTGACTGAAAAAGGAGAAACAACGATTCATTTTTACTGGAACCAGTTTGAATCAACATGTTTATCCATTATGGAAGAACGGAGCAGACAGTATTAAACTATGGCCATTAATTGTCAACCAGGGGCGCCAATCCAGTGATGTTGGGTTTCTTACTCAGGAATACGCACTATTCCCCCATATGACACTGGCCGAAAATGTTTACCTTGGGTCAGGCTGAAAATCCGATCAACGGACTTGACTCCATAGGGATCAACTATTTGCAGAGCAAAGAGCCACATCAGATACCAAAGGATGAAAGGCAGGGAGCTGGTCCTTTGCTAGAGGCCCGCCGCATAGGCGGAGGGACTACCATAGCAGCGGCGGCGGATATAAAGATCGAGGAGCTCAGCACGACCGATATCAACAAGAAAGGGCTAGCAGTCACCAAAATTTTCGGCAATATGGGCCAGAAGACCGCCCTCGCAACTGCAGGTCAGATCTAGCTTATCTTGTGGCGTATTTTTGCATAAAAAAACCCGTCTATCTTAAGCAGGAAGAGAGCAAGATAGACGGGCCAAACAGGGAAAATATTGGGGAAAACGCCCGTCAGAACGCCATGGTCACAGAAACCCCACCATAAATAAAGTTGTCGTCATTCCCATTTTTACTGCTTGCCTTCATAAGGTCTTGGGCATCATTGCTCAGGGCAAAGGTATAGCTCAGCTTCGGATTAATTGTAATGTAAGTACTCACTGGCACGGTAACACCTACCGACAACATCCCGTCATGAAAATTGCTGTAAGAATCGCCATTTGCGTCAGCAAAGGTTGAGGCCTCATCCGCTGAAAGATAGCTCACTTGCGCACCTAGATCCAGGGTGATATCTCCCTGTACCGGAAAAGAATGGGAAATCCCGAGGGTCGAATACCAGCCCTGATAGGAGTCAATTTCGCGATACACGGTCAGGGTCGGCGTCAAGAGGGTGTTCAGCGCGACGCTTACGAATAGTTCCTGCGAATCATCCACCCCATCGAGGGCATAGTAAATATAGCCAACAGAAAAGGCTGCAGGCCCCATTTCCCATCCATAGGCCAGCGTCATGTCGGTCTCATTCCAATTGTTAGTCTCATCCGTTGTGGCTGAGTACGGATCAGTATCGAGATTTCCCCAAAGGTTTGCAGAAAAACCCTTATAAGCAACGGTCATGGACGGCTCAATCACAAGACTGTCTTTGCTCAACTCAAATCCACGCCAGATATACTGGCTGTATGCACCAAAGGTCAAATCCGCCGTTGGTTTATCTTCCTCGGCAAAAGCCATTCCCGAAAACATGGAAAGACATACCCCCGTAGCTGCAACCCCGGCCAATAATTTTTTCGCGAACTCACTCATCTCCTCTCTCCTTTTCTAAAAATTATAAAATTAACTGTAAAGGCCTAAGGCCCATCGTCTGTATGCTTCAATTAAAGCAAATTCCATGCCACCAGCAACAAAAACATGGGAGAGTCATAACAGAATGAAATTACATAAATAACTCAACTCACTACCATCATAGTAATTTACAATTTTGTAATTATTAATAGAAACTAAACAACAAATTTGTTTAATGGTACGCTCATATTAAGAGGTGGACCGACATTTCTTTACTGACCATCAGCGCCTGACTTAGCACATACACCTTGGATCAAAACTATAAACTTGAACGTCTCACCCCGCAAACTCCTTACTCATCTGGTTGAAAGTGATCACTTTTAATGGCTGCTGTAAAGCTCATGGCGGCAATAGCCGCCATGAGAGGAGAGATGAAGTACTTTTCCCCGTCATCGAGTTAATCGATTATCATGCACGAGCATGACAATCGACTGGAGCGAAACAGGCACGATGACGGCAACGGCATACCATCAGCCTGTTATGACTACTCCTTCGGACTGTATGTCCTGATCGTTTCGATGCTGCCCCAGTCATAATAGGTGTTGATGTTTTTACCATCCAAGCCTTCTTCCGATATGCGGACAAACTCCCCCAAAAAGATTACGGCAGACTCATACATCTTTCCCTCGTTAATCTGCAGGGTAACCCCTTTGCGTAATTTCCTCGACAGTGTGCCATGGACCGGCATGGAGGCATATTCAAATATTTTTTCCCAAGTCTCTTTCATCCTTCGATTCTCCTTTTGTCCTATTGTTTATCCAGTTTATCTCATCGCTGCACAGAGGTCCGCAGGCAGATGAGTTCCGTAGTCTGCCAACCCAGACTCCGGTAGAAGTCAAGGGCGGGTATATTGTTGCGGTCGGCCAGGAGTTGCAGGCGCGATACCTTGTTTGCCCTGGCCCAGTCGCTGATCGCTTCTATCAGCTGGCGCCCCACACCGAGCCCACGCCATCGTTCATGGACGACCACATCTTCAACCAGCAGGGACAGGCCGCCCTCAGCCGTGGAAATAAGCAACTGACCGGAACACATGCCCACCACCTGGCCTCCAGCCTCGGCAACCAGTACACAGCCTCGTTCATTACCAAGCATCAGGGTAAGACCCCGACGCTGCCTTGACTCATCGAATATGAAATCCTCTTCGATGGCAAAAAGTGCTGCCAGCAGATAAATCAGGCTGTCAAGGTCAGCAGGTTCTGCGTTACGTATACTCGCCTTTACGTCGTACATGGATCCTCTATGCTGTTAAAATCAGATCGAGTGGCAAAATTCATAAACGACTTGAGCTCGATTGTGAAAATTCGATCCGAATATTGTCATCATCAGCCTGAGTTAATGTATACTGGCTGCCATCCGAAAAAATCATTCCATGGTCCAGGGCAACATTTTTCAGCCTGGCAATAGAGTCTTTGATCTCACTCTCTTCAGCCTCACTGTTGGTATGGATGAGGAGCTCCTTGTCGTTGGCGGTGAATTGCAGAAGAAAGGCATTATGCTCCAAAAACACCAGATCTTCATAGGCATAGGATATCCCCATACCAGCAGCTTCAACAATTTCCGTGACAATCCCTAAGGGTTTCAGGCTCATTTTTCATTCTTCCCGGTTAAAAGTTGTTTTTCCACCAAATCCTGCAACCTGCCGGCCAGATCCAACATGACAGGAATTTCCTCCATGGCTGGACCTGTAATATTGAACGTATCCACGTCACATATCTCCTGATATTGATCAAGCTTCAACAACCCCTCCCGAATACCACCTGACATAGCACTGGGAAAGGCCTCGTCCATAGCCTCGACAAGATCTTTCATGGTGTGGTTATTGGGTAGTTTCCCTTGGCACATCAGGGCTGTCATGACAAATTTTTCAATGGCCATGGCAATAATATTGTAGAGGATTACGGTGGTGAAGGCCTTTTTGTGCTGCGCATAGGCGGCAGAAGCCGTTTTGAGGAAGGCCTTCCCCTCAGCCCAGAAATCTTCCCATCCCTGGATGGGCTGGGCCTGTTTAAGGTCGGATAATAAAAAGTTCGGGGTCGGTCCCATGGGGATACTCCTCTTGTATTGGTAAGGAAGAAGGCTGAGAGGAATCTACCAACGCGGTTTTTTCAGTGAACCGGGGCACCAGGCCGTCACTGGCAGATCATAACTCTTCAGCCTTACTGAGAGTATAGATGTCCCGCCATCTGGCACCACAGGTTGCACAAAACATGGCGACATGAACCTTGCCACCCTTGATCTTTTCCGGTGGCGCACTTGCCTTTATTGAAGTGGAACCGCATTTGGGGCAGTTTTCACCATTGGATTCCAGGTACGATTTGAAGGTCATCTCTTCCCTCCTGGTTGTTAACCCCTATGAGGCAATCAGATACTCTGCCGCAGGTTCGCCGTCCTCTATGCCATCAAGGATGGTGTCAATGGCGTCAGTGCTGTTCACCCCTTTAAACCACCAGTTTTCCGGCTGGACCACCATGATCGGTCCGGCATCACACTGCTTGAGGCAGGTGGTAGCGGTGACCAGGCAGTCGAGACCGCGATCAAGGATCTCTTCCTCAATATACTGGAGGAAACCATCAGTCTGCTTGTGGCAGATACCTTTTTTATCACCCGCCACCCGAAAGCTCTGGCAGACAAGGATTTGTCGTTCTGGGATTGCCATTTTTTCTCCTTTTACCCGATAGATCCACTCTTTATGGCGCGTACCCGCACCCTTGAAAACTCAACATTCAAGCAGGGCAAGCCATGCTCGCCATTGAGATACATGATAATATCAACAAAAAACCTCATCAGACGCTACCGGCACAGATCGCTATTTTCGGCATTTTTTTCCTTTTTTGCCGCCGCCATACAAAACTTCAACAGAACCCTCGATATTGTCCTCGGTAACCAGGACACTGATGCCCTGGCTGCTTAATATTTTTCTGGGACTCTCCCCGGCGCTGGCCGCCAGGAGCACAAAACAATCCTTCAAGGTATCAGCCAGGATCTCCCACCGAGCAGCGCCAGCCGCAGGCTCAGGAAGAGTTCGGGTTCCGAGCAGACACACAAGTCCATCTGCCATTGGACCGTAGATCAGTGCCGTTATGGCATGGCCAAGATGAAGATCCACCTCCATGCCATTAGAACTGACTACCGCCACGTTCGGGCGTTCAGCGCTTGGCTTGGGCAGCGTCGAAGCCACTGAGCCACAACTATCCGTTGAGGCATCAGCCGTCCCATCCTGCTGTATCTTTTCCGGGATTGCCACCACGGTCATATATTTTGCAACACTGTCGCGAATCCTGGTCATCATTGCGTGACTTGGCCGTTCAAGCATATCTTCACCTTCAGTGGCCGGATCAAAGGGTGTCACGGACATGGATTTCACCCCCAAGTCCGCCATAGACCTGGCAATTTCCTCCACATGGGCATCATTATACCCTGGATAGACCATAGTTCTGACCTGCACATCGCACCCGGCCTGCTGAAAGGCCATCGTTGCCTTTTTCTGTTCACTCAGGAGCAACTCAGCTGCCGTAAACAAGGGAATGGTCTTGGCGCCCGGACGAATCCAGGCATACAGCTTCTTCACCACTTCCAGATCCACACCATCCACCAGCAGGGTAATATTGCTGACACCAGCCTTGACAAGCGGTTCAACAAACTGCTCGCCCCCCAACCCTAAGGTGGTAATGCCCAGAGCCATTGCCGGATATCTCTCACGCACCAGACTCAAGGTGTCAAGAGTCGGCCCAATATCAGCCAGCGGATCACCGGGGCCAGCTATATTCACCCCATCAACCTTGCCACCTTTGTTCAGAATGTCCGCCAGCCAGGTCAAAGCCTGTTCCGGCATCAGCGCCTGCGTTGACTCTTTGGTAGAGGCAAATCGAATTCGGTTATTCGCCCGCGGCGCCACCGGCATCTCCATCCATCGCCCTTGCGGTGAATGGAGATGAGTAGCGGAACAGGAACAAGTAGTTTTGGAGATACGTGTCATTTTCATTCAATATTGAAGAGGATTAAACTCAGAACGTATCAGCGTTAGCTATCAGCATCCAGCAGAGACTTACGGCTCAGCTCGCCGTAAGACGCCACCTGAATGCCAACCACTCACACCTCATCCTTACAGAACAAGCTCAAACTTCGTCTCGGGATCATCCCGATCTTTGCGATCCTGCAAGGCCCCAAGAATTTTTTCCAGCAGCCGCAAGGCCCCTTTATATCCCACCGTAGGGAAATACTGATGGCCCTGACGGTCGAGGA
Organism: Desulfocapsaceae bacterium; assembly: GCA_028697885.1. Taxonomy (GTDB): domain Bacteria; phylum Desulfobacterota; class Desulfobulbia; order Desulfobulbales; family Desulfocapsaceae; genus UBA2270. The sequence goes on along the minus strand of JAQVER010000008.1, from coordinate 5,981 downwards.
TAGGGAATCCCCAGCGCACCAGAGGAATATCCTCATCCCGGGCGATATACTTGCAGTAGGTATTACCCATAATCAGATCCACCGGTTCGTTCTTGATCCACTGATGGAGCAGGAACATATCTCCCTTGGCTCTGACATTAACCTCAAACGGCATGTCCTTGGTAATCTCCTTGATCCGCCGCTCAAATTCCTTGCCGGGTGTACCGGTAACAATATGAATCGGACACATGTCGATGGAGACCAGAAACTCGGTCATGGCGATGAGCTGATCAGGGTCTCCCACCAGCGCCACCTTTTTGTGGTACAGGTACTGATGCATATCAGATATCATATCCACCAGCTGCCCCCGTTCCATGGACAGCTCATCCGGCACAGTAACCCCGCCCATGATACGCAGGGCATCAATGAAACGATCTGTGGCCTTCAAGCCAAACGGCATATCCAGCACCTGACAAGGGACCTTGTTCTGGGTGTCCAGTTCATGGGCAGCCGCGGCTGAACACCATTCCCCAAGGGCCAGGGTACCGATGGAATCCCCTGCGGAGATGAGTTCTTCCACCGTGGTGCCGCCATCCGGAAACATCTTGTATTCTCCGGACAGGGGACCGTTCAAAACACCAGAGGTATCAGGAAAGAGAATGGTCTTCACCCCGAGCATATTGGTCAGCCGCTTGATCTCTTCCATATCCGATGGTTCTACCCATCCAGGAATAATATTCACCTTGCCGTTCTTTTTACCGGTGCTCTCAGCGAGTCCGGCCATGGATTTAACCATGTTGGAAAATCCGGTGACATGTGACCCTACATAACTGGGGGTAGAAGCGCTGATCATATACTTGCCCTCGGGAATCTTGCCCTCGGTAAGCGCTTTTTTTCTGATCTGCTTGAGATCATCACCAATCGTCTCGGAAAGACAGGTGGTATGGGCGGCAATAATCACGGGATTATAGACGGTAAAGATATTTTCGATGGCCTGAAGCATATTTGCCTGGCCACCAAAGACGGAAGAACCTTCCGTAAAGGAACTGGTAGCTGCAGAGACCGGTTCTTTGTAATGCCTGGTCAAGGCGCTTCGATGATAGGCGCAACAACCCTGAGAGCCATGACTATGCGGCAGGCAACCATGGATGCCGAGTGCAGCATACATGGCACCGATGGGCTGGCAGGTCTTGGCCGGATTGATCATCAAGGCGCTGCGCTCGGTTATTTCTTTTGGTGTGTGTCGTAATAACATGGTTAACCTCGATAAAAGATTGATTCCTCAAGTTGTTTAGACTGTAGATGAATAGTCTGTAAAAATGTGAACAGTCTCAATGCCTACAGGCTATTCATCTGAATAATTATTCGCATCCGTAACTGGCAGAAAGCTGGGGATTATTCTGCCAGGGGGCCTTCATATAGCTCCAGACCTTGCTGTTCACCAAGCGGTCGATTTCATGATAAAAATTGACCGCACCCTTAAACCCGGCATACGGACCACCTGAATCATAGCTATGCAGCTGCTTCATAGGCACACCCAGCTTCTGGATGGAATATTTTTCCTTGATTCCGGCACAGAAGATATCCGGTTTCATCAGCTCCACCATCCTTTCCGCCTCGTACTGGTTCAAGTCATCAATGATCAGGGTGTCTTTATCCATATCAGGGGCCAGTCCATCATAATGTTTGAACTTGTAGCCGGCATCTTCCAACGCCTTGATCTCCTCTGCGCTCTTACGTGGGTTGAAGCGAGTGGCATCAGCTTCGACCGTCAACTCTTCGATATTCCGACTGTCGGCATCCACCTTGAGATCAGGAATAACCTGACGGCCCTCATAGTCATCACGATGACCAAACTCATATCCAGCGGAGATGACCTTCATCCCCATCTCGTTGAAGAGCTCCTTGTAATGATGGGCACGAGAACCACCTACAAACATCATCGCGGTCTTACCCTCAGTGCGGGTACAGACATCGGCACGAGCGGCCAAAACATCCGGCATCTCCTCAGCGATAACCGCTTCAACCTGGTCAATAAATTCCTGATCTCCAAAGTACTGGGCGATCTTGCGCAATGACTTGGCTGTGGCATCGGCACCAATAAAGTTCACCTTGATCCAGGGAATGCCGTATTTGGTCTCCAGCATGTCGGCCACATAATTAATGGAACGGTGACACATGACCGCGTTCAGGTCGGCCTTATGGGCCGAGGCGAACTGGTCATAGGTGGAGTTACCGGAAAAGGTGGCAATATTGGTAATCCCGCATTTTTTGAAGATCCGATCAATTTCAAAGCCGTCACCGCCGATATTGTACTCACCCAGCAGATTTATCTTGTATTTTCCGGGTTTTTCCTCATCATTTTCGCCGACAATATGCCTGAAGACCTGGTTGTTGGCAATATGGTGGCCAGCAGACTGGGAAACGCCCTTGTATCCCTCACAGGAAAAGGCATAGACATTACAATCACCAAATTTTTCTTTCATCCTTTTGGTCACGGTATGGATATCATCACCGATCAACCCCACCGGACAGGTGGCAAAGACGGCGATGGAGCGGGGATGAAAGAGGTCGTATGCCTCCTGAATGGCCTGTGCCAACTTTTTCTCGCCACCAAAGATAATATCCGAATCCTGCATGTCGGTACTGAAACAGTAATTCATGTAGTTCTCGCCATCCGTCCCGGCATCCGTTTGGTTCCGGCGGGTCAGCCAGGCATAAAAGCTGCAGCCGATGGGACCATGGACAATATTAACGATATCCCTGGTCGGGCCCATGATAACACCCTTGCATCCGGCATAAGTACAGCCGCGCATGGTGATGATTCCGGGTGTGGTACGAACGTTTGCCGTAATCTCCGGGGTTTCATTCTCCAGAGCCTCATTGATCATAATTTGTTTGGAGCGCTTGCGGGCGACCTTCGTCGGATACTTAGCCAGCAGTTCCGCCTTGACATGAGCAGGATCCCACTGCACCATTTTTTTCTTAGTTGTTGCCATTTCACCTACTCCTTGTTGATATTAGACGATGGACTTCGTACCCGTCTCTCCGGTACGAACGCGGACAGCATCCGCCATTGGCAACACAAATATCTTGCCATCACCTGGCTTGCCGGTCTGATTGGTTTGGATGATCGCCTGTACCACATCATCGACAAGCTCGTCTTTGACCACCACCGTCACCATCCGCTTGGCATACAGTTTGCCTTTCTCACCAAGCAGGGACGCTGCTTCCTCATAGCCCTGGTTCGCCCCCTCAAGGACATGCATATTAACAAAACCCTTGCCCCGGCCATGGGCCTCATGGGCAAAAAAAGCGTCAATTCCGGCATCAGTCAGGGCCTGTTTGGTCTGATTCATCATGTTTATCCGCACGACTGCAATAACCTCTTTCATACCGGTCTCCTCTCGGATTCAAATTCGGTCTCCTTAACCCCGGAGCTGATGGTGTAGGCCTCCTCCACATCACTGACGAAGATTTTCCCATCGCCAAAAGCCCCTTTGGCCCCGGATTTGGCCGTTTTAATGATGGTGTCAAGGACGAAATCCTTGTCTGCCGGGTTGATCACGCTCATAAGCATGACCTTGGGGATCTCGTCATAGGTTACATCGCCAATCTTTATACCACGCTGCTTGCCGCGGCCTGCCACCGAATACTTGGTCACTGAAGGAAATCCCGCATCCATCAAGGCTGAAAGAATCTTGTCCGCTTTCTCTGGTCTGACAATGGCTCTGATCATGGTTAACATGCTCTTTTCTCCCTACTGTATATTTTTATTATAATTTCTAATAGTTACAAACTATTAATTCATAAGTCCAAAATCCATGAGCAGTTTTTCCAGTTGTTCGATTTCCAGCGGCTTGGGGATCACAAAGTTCGTGTTTTCATCAATGGCCTTTGCCAGGCCCCGATAATGTTCCGCTTGTGTCACGTCAGGGTTCCACTCAATCACGGTCTTGCGATTGATCTCCGCCCGCTGTACATCATTGTCCCTGGGGACAAAGTAGATCATCTGGGTGCCGAGCATCTTGGCCAGTTCCTCGATCATCTCCTTTTCGTTGTCCACCGCCCGGGAGTTACAGATCAAGCCGCCAAGGCGGACAGAACCGGATTGGGCGAACTTCATGATACCCTTGCAGATATTGTTGGCCGCATACATGGCCATCATCTCACCAGAACAGACGATATAAATCTCTTCCGCCTTGCCATCACGAATAGGCATGGCAAACCCGCCGCAGACCACGTCGCCGAGCACATCATAAAAGGCATAGTCAAGGGCCTCACTCTCGGCATATGCGCCGAGGGATTCCAGCATATTGATGGAGGTGATGATTCCGCGGCCGGCACAGCCAACGCCAGGCTCCGGGCCGCCTGATTCAACGCACCAGGTATCGCCATACCCCTTCTTTCGGATGTTCTCGAGCAACACGTCCTCGCCTTCCTCGCGCAGACTATCGAGCACCGATTTCTGGGCCAATCCGCCCAGCAGTAAACGAGTGGAATCAGCCTTGGGATCACAGCCGACGACCATTATTTTTTTGCCCATCTGCGCCAAGCCGGCCACCGTGTTCTGGGTCGTGGTTGACTTGCCGATTCCGCCTTTACCGTAAATTGCCACTTTTCTCATCATGCCCGTATCTCCTTTTAATTGGGTTAACTGTTTATGCAGCCTGTAAAGAACAAATTTTTCTGAAAACGTTCTGCCCTGAAGACAGACCGGTTTTTGTCTTGCCATGACTATTACAAACGGTGTGCCAAAAGATTAAAAAATCATAATTCCTTAACTGTAGAGGATTTGAGAGGCATGACCAGCTGAGACACAACACAAGTCCCATTAGTCCATTTTGTGCAAAAGATGACAATTTGAGAGGGGGCTTACAATTTGGTAGAGAAACTGGTGACAGACATAAGAGAACGAAAAAGAGCGGACTACACGAAAAAATTGAATCCGGTAATTACGATTGCTGAGTCACAAAACCCGAAAGAAATTGTGGAGGTAATAAATTAAATCCTATTTTATTGATCTGTCATCCAGCACTGATCGGCCATTGTGGCATTACAACCATAGCCCCAGCTTGACCGCCACTGCCAGGCTGCGGGAGAGCAAGGACACTGGCCATGGACAAGCCCTCTCTCCAAAAACAACATAGTACATTTCTGTACTCACATACGATAATAAATTACATAATTGTACTACAATTGCACGTCAGCGATCCCTGAAACCCAACCTCCACTGACAAGATAACATCATGATATACATCAATATATACAGTTAAATTCAGTTAAAATTTAATATTGGCACAGTTGATGCTTTATAAAAATTAACAAATATTTGGCTGCTGTCCTGATCACACGAAAGGTACTGACCAGAGACCAGAGCTGCAACTACGGGAGAAGAGCATGAAAAAAATTGAGGCAATCATTAAGCCATTCAAACTTGATGCCTTGAAAGAGGCTTTAACCACCCTGGGGGTCACGGGCCTGACCATGAGCGAGGTCAAAGGGTTTGGCAGGCAAAAAGGACATACGGAAATTTACCGGGGCGCTGAATACCAGGTGGACTTTATCCCCAAGGTTAAGGTGGAGATTGTGGTGGAGGCAAGCCGGGTGGAAGAGGTGGTGGAGGCCATCATGACCAGCGTCCGTACCGGCAAGATCGGTGACGGCAAAATCTTTGTTCTTCCTGTCGATGAGGTCTGTCGAATCCGTACCGGGGAAAAAGGCAAAGATGCTATCTAAGGATGGAATTGAGACAAACAACCGTTTCGAAGCCCAAGTGCTTCGCTAAAATTTTACTGACAGAGGCAATCCTATGAAAAAAACGCTACTGGTACTTCTGGCCCTGCTGGCTGTGCCTGCCCTATGCTGGGCAGGTGAAGAGGCGGCGCCGACAATTATGACGAATGCGGACGCGATCAAAGGTGTACAGACCAACCTGAATTATGTATGGACCCTGGTTTGCGCCGCTTTGGTTTTCTTCATGCAGGCCGGCTTTGCCTGTG
>JAQVER010000159.1 GCA_028697885.1 Desulfocapsaceae bacterium | reverse complement strand
GAAAGGTTGCCCCTGTACGGTCCTGGTAAGGAACGGGACCAAGGTTGAAGAGATTCGCGACCTAAAAAATTTCAAGATCGTCTATGGTGATGTTACCGACAAGGCTTCCGTTCAGAAATGCATGCAGGACGTTGAGGTTGTATATCATTTGGCAGGGCAGGTGGGCGAATGGGGCGTGCCGGATGAGAAATTTTTTGCCGTCAATGTTGAGGGGACTCGGAATCTGTTGACAGTCGCAGATGCGGCTGGCGTTGACCACCTCATATTCTGCAGCACACCGGGCGTTCAGGGCAAGGGTTATGCAAACGCATCCGAAGGACTTCCTTACCATCCTCCATCCATTTATGAATTCACCAAGGCTGAGGCAGAGAAATTTGTTCTGGCCTTTCAAAAGAACAGCAAAAACTTACAGGTAACCATTGTCCGGCCCGATTTTGTCTATGGCCCCGGAGACTTACGCAGGCTTCCGCTGTATAGGGCCATTAGAGACAGGAGATTCTTTCTGATTGGAGATGGAATGGCACTCCTGCACCCCACCTTCATCGATGATGCGGTGCGGGGATTTTGTCTTCTGCCAAACAATCCCGTTGCCTTTGGCCAGATTTATAACATTGCAGGCCCCCGGACAATGACGGTCAGGGAATACGTCCGGATGATTGGGAAGACTCTTGGCGTGTCTTTGCCTGGCCTGAGGTTGCCGATTTCATTTGCCCGCTCCCTTGCAAAGCTGTTTGAACGCGTTTCGCGTTTCAGCGGCAAAGAACCACTGTTATCGCTCAGTAAGGTAGACTTTTTGACAAAAGATCATGGTTCTGATATTTCGAAGGCTATTAGGGAACTTGGTTACAAGCCTTTGACGGACTTGACAAACGGAATGAAGCGCACGACGGAATGGTACCACCAAAATATGTTGCTTTAGGATAAGGAGGCTCCACGCTAACAAACTGCATCGTTCGGCGCGTTTCTGAAACAATGACTCAAGTCAAGGACCTATTACACCACGAGGGGGCTTTTTATTAGAGGTGCACGATTCGGTAACCTTCATTCTAAAGATGATATTCTTTAGAAGCAAGACCTCCTCGGATTTTATCTCCTTTTGCACTAACAAAAAGATGAGATAGAGAGCCAGGGCACAGATGTAGCTTAGAGGCAGAAAAAAAGAATTGCCAGATAAAGTCGCTACAATCAAGTAAGCAAATAAGGCGGCAATCCCTATTTTTAGTATGGAGATCATGGGTAAATTTGCATGGAATTTGCGGTAGACATATATCATATCCGCAAACATGCCTATAAAACAGGATAGGGCAGTTGCACAGGCCGCGCCCAGAAGGTGGTAACGAGGTATCAGTAAAAGGTTGGATAGGATATCGACTGGAACGACCATCAACATGAACGCCATGGCTGTTTTTGGTCTGCCGCTCGCCGCAATGATTGTGGAAAGAAATGTGAAGAGCGACAAAAATAAAAAACCAAAGGCTAACACTTCCAAGGGGGTGGATGCCGAAGAAAAACGGTTGGAGTACAAGAGTTGGACCAACTCAGGTGCACTCGCGCTGAGAAGTATTGTTAATGGGAGTAAAATAATCGCAGCATATCTGATGGATTGCTGAATATATTTTTGGGTTGAAACTCTATCGGCTGCAGACGTTGCTTGAGAAATGATGGGCAGTAGCGTCGCACCCAGAGCTGTTGACAGAAACCACAAAGGCCTTGCGATGTTGGATGCAGAAGTGTAAAACCCGACCAACTCATTGTTTTTCAAAAGCCATTTAACAGAAATGATATCAATATTCATCAAAAAGGAGGTGGTGCATATTCCGCTCGATCTCGGCCACTCATTACGCTCCATTCCGGCCACCCATTCCGCCCGATCCCGGCCATCTGTTACGGTCGATCTCGGCCACCCATTACGGTCATCCCGGGCCACCCTGAGTTTGGAGTCAAGTAACGCTGGATAATCACGACGACAGCCTGTAGTCCCCTTGGGTAAAAACTCAAGGAGGAAACATCATGGCTGGGAGGAGATTATCCATGCGAAAGATCAAAGAAGTCCTTAGGCTGAAGTGGCTCTCTGAGCATTCGGATCGGCAGATTGCCAAGAGCTGTAATATTGCCAGAAGTACCGTTCAGGAATACCTCAGGCGGGCAGAGCATGCAGGTCTCACATGGCCGTCCGCCTGTGACCTTGACGACACCGCGTTGGAGGCCCTTCTTTACCCTCAAAATGAGGCCGTTGAGCCTTCCCGCGCTTCAATGCCTGCAATGGATTGCCTTTACAGGGAACTCCGCAGGAAAAAGGGGGTCACCCTTCAGCTCCTCTGGTATGAATACAAAGAACAGCATCCCGACGGCTACCAGTACAGTTTCTTCTGTGAGCAATACCGCAATTGGGTCAAGAACCTTGATGTGCCATTGCGGCAAGACCACCTGGCCGGGGAGAAGGTGTTTGTGGACTTCGCCGGTCAGACGGTTGATATCGTCGAGGCCACCACCGGAGAGGTCAGAAATGCTCAGCTTTTTATCGCTGTCCTCGGCGCCAGCAATTACACATACGCCGAAGCCACCCTGTCTCAAGACCTTCCCAGTTGGATCCATGCGCATATCCATGCCCTGGAATACTTTGGCGGTGTCCCCCAGATCATCGTGCCGGACAACCTGAAGGCAGGCGTCACTAAACCCTGCCGCTATGAGCCGGATATCAACCCCACTTACCAGGACTTCGCAGAGCATTATGGAATCACTGTCATTCCTGCCCGTCCGTTCAAACCCAGAGATAAAGCAAAGGTCGAAACCGCTGTCCTCTTGGCAGAACGATGGATTTTGGCCCCATTGAGGAATCATACCTTTTTCACCCTCAATGAGCTGAACCAATCCGTCCGCACAAAATTAGAGGACCTGAACAACCGTTCCTTTAAGAAGCTTAAGACCACTCGAAGGCATCTTTTTGAGACCATCGACAAGCCTGCCCTTCGTCCCTTGCCAGCCCATCGGTATGAGTATGCCGAATGGAAAAAGGCAACCGTCAATATCGACCATCATGTGGAGCTGGATCATCATTTCTATTCCGTTCCCTATCAGCTGGCCAGGAAAAAGGTCGACATCCGTTTCACCTCAACCACCGTAGAGGTCCTCTTCAAAAATCGACGGGTAGCCAGTCACAAGAGAATGTATCTGCCCGGAATATTTACCACACTCCCCGAACACATGCCCAAAAGCCATCAGAGGCACCTGGAGTGGACCCCTTCCAGGATCATTAAATGGGCAGCCAAAAATGGCCCCAGCACAGAAAAACTGGTCACCCAGGTCCTGGAGAGCAGACCCCATCCTGAGCAAGGATTCCGATCCTCCTTAGGCATCATCCGTTTGGCTGGTCACTATACCGCTGAACGCCTTGAAAATGCATGCGCCCGCGCTCTGGCAATCAACGGATTTTCTTACAAGAGCGTCAAGTCCATCCTCAAAAACAATCTGGATCAACAGCCGTTGCTCTTCCCTGAAGACGCGGCTTCTCCCCACCATCATAATATCCGAGGGAAGGGATATTACCAGGGAAAGGAGGAAGAGGATGATTCATGAACAAACCATCGACAAACTCTACGCCATGAAGCTCAACGGCATGGCCGAGGCATTCAAAGAACAGCTCCAACTCCCTGACATGGCCGACCTTCCCTTTGAGGATCGGTTCGC
>JAQVER010000081.1 GCA_028697885.1 Desulfocapsaceae bacterium | reverse complement strand
AAGCCGTCGTTCCAACACTTCTCTCATCATCGCGTAATCATCGGGACCATCAACGGTACGAATCTTATAGCGTCTGAAATGACGCCTGTCTGGTTCTCCCTGTGCGAAACAGACCAGTGAGCCTATAGCTTGCTTTCCGGAGGTGTTGGAGATATCCAGACATTCAATAGTCTCAGGGAGACGACTCAGATGCAGACTTTTGACCATGGAGTCCGCGAGTGTCTGCCAGGATTGTTCTTTTTTGTCACGTTCGGCAAAAACATGGTTGGCATTGGCATTGGCCATGGTGATGAGCTGCAGGCGATCACCGCGCTGTGGGATGTGGAGATGAACTTGCTCTCCGCGTAGGTCGCTCAGGTGCTCGCTCAGGAGTTCTTTATCTTCCGGATCACAAGGCAGGAGGATCTCCTGGGGCAGGTTGTCGCCCTGATCATAATACTGGTTCAGAACCTGGGAGAGAATGCTTGCGTCATCGCCAATGGGGTCAGAGAGGCAAAATGTGCGGCTGCCGCTGATTGTCCCGTTTCTGACCAAGAGGATAGCAAGGGCCAGTGAGGCATCTTTTCTGGCCAGACCAAAGATATCCTGATCCCGGGAATGTGCCGCTACGATCACCTGTTTTTCGAGGGTTCGGGACAGGTCATGAATCTGGTCACGGAGCAGGGCTGCCCGCTCAAACTCCAGATCCTGTGCGGCCTGGGTCATCTCCTGGCTTATGGATGTGATCAGCTCTCGGTTATGACCTTCCAGTATCATGATAACCTTGGCCACCATCTTCTGATATTCGGTTCGGTCGGTCAGGCCCATGCAGGGAGCCAGACAGTTGTGCATCTGTCCGTTGAGGCAGGGGCGTGTCCTGGCTTTGACCTGACTTGTTTTACATCTTCGTAAGGGAAAGGTAGAGGCGATCAGTTTGAGCGTTGCCCACATGGCTGAAGAGGAGGAGTAGGGGCCGAAATAGCGGGCGCCGTCTTTTTTTCTGCGTCTGGTCATTAAAACCCGTGGCCATTCTTCCTGGATCGTGACCTTGAGCAGCGGGTAATTCTTGTCATCACGGAGGACAATATTGTATCGGGGATGATGTTTTTTGATCAGCGAGGCCTCTAGGATGAGGGCCTCTTTTTCGGTCCGGGTGAGCAGAGTATCCACCTTGTGGACATGAGAGAGCATGACAGCCGTTTTTCCCTGCGTCGATTCAGCAAGTCGCGCGTACGATGCCAGCCGTTTGCGCAGATCCTTGGCCTTGCCAACGTAGAGAACACCTGCTTTTTTATCCAGCATCAAGTAAACCCCCGGAGAATGGGGGATAGAGGTGAGAATATCAGGGGGGAACATTATTTTATCAGAAGCATCTGGAAGAATTGATAAACGGCTTTATGGTTAATGAACAGGGTGCGTAACTCTTTCGTCTCATCATGTATAGCTATCCTGTCATTTGATTGCAAGAATGGTCTTTCCTTTTCTTTACATTTTGCTGATCATTGGCTAAAGTGTTGCTCGTTATCATAATGATATTTGCTAAAGGAATTCTTCCGGTGTCGTCCTGAGTTTCAGGCCGGTGAAAAGGGAATACGGTGCAAAACCGTAACGTTGGGCCAACGCTGTGAGCGGGGACAAGGGCTGCATGATGTCACTGTCTGTGATCCGGGTAATCGGATGATGGGTGGGAAGGCGCGGCCTGAGGCTGATCCGTGAGTCAGAAGACCTGCCGGAAGAAAAAAGGAATTCTTGTCCATAGAAGTCCGTATTGCGTCTTGGGAGTGATCCCTGTGGCGTGGTGCGGACTTTTTTTATGCCCGGACTAAAAATAAAAAAGGAAGATCGACCATGAAGACCCAGATAGAGCTGGCACGCGAAGGCATTATTACCGAGGCGATGAAAAAAGTAGCCATGGAGGAAGGCTTTGGCCTTGATCCGGAGACCATCCGCCAGCGGGTGGCAGATGGTCATATTGTGATTGCCGTTCATCCGAACCGGCCTTTGCAGAAGGTGGTGGGGATCGGCAAGGGGCTGCGGACCAAGGTGAATGCCTCCATCGGCACTTCATCCGATATCTCGGATATCGAACTGGAGGTGCGCAAGGCCAAGGTGGCCGAGGCGGAACAGGCAGACACTCTCATGGAGCTCTCCACCGGCGGTGACCTTGATCTGGTGCGCCGACGTGTTCTAGAGTCCTGCAATCTGCCTGTCGGCAATGTCCCCCTCTATCAGGCCTTTTCCGAAGCCAGCCGCAAATATCATAACCCCAACAAGCTGGATAGCGAGTATCTTTTTGAGTTGATAGAGCGGCAGTTGGTCGACGGGATCTCGTTCATGGCCATCCATTGCGGGATCAACCGATTTTCCATCGAGCGGCTGCGCAAACAGGGGTACCGCTATGGCGGCCTGGTCTCCAAGGGTGGGACATTCATGGTTTCATGGATGGAATATAATAACCGGGAAAATCCTCTCTACGAGCAGTTTGATCGGGTCTGTAGCCTCATGAAAAAGTATGATGCGATACTCTCGCTTGGTAACGGGATCAGGGCCGGGGCCATCCATGACAGTCATGACCGGGCTCAGATGGCGGAGATGGTGATCAACTGCGAACTTGCGGAGATCGGCCGCGACATGGGCTGTCAGATGATGGTGGAAGGACCCGGCCATGTGCCACTTGATGAGATCGAAGGCAATATCATGCTGGAAAAAAGGATGAGCGGCGGTGCACCTTACTATGTACTCGGACCACTGCCCGCAGATTCAGGCGCTGGCTATGATCACATCACCGCAGCAATCGGTGCGGCCAGCTCCGCCCGCTTTGGAGCTGATCTCATCTGTTACATAACACCAGCCGAACATCTGGCCCTGCCCAATGAAGAAGATGTGCGGGAGGGGGTGCGGGCCACAAGACTGGCCGCCAGGATTGGCGATATTGCCAAATATCCGGACCGTCGTGAACAGGAAAAAAAGGTAGCCCTTTCCCGGCGTGATACCAACTGGAAGGAACATTTTCCCTTGTTGATGTTTCCCGACAAGGCGCAGGAGGTGCGTAACAGCAGGATGCCTGAAAACAGCGGCACCTGTACTATGTGCGGTGACTTTTGCGCCATGGAGCGGGGGCTTTCTTTGTTTCAGGATGATATCAAGGGGGATAAGAGGGCAGTCGGCAGATAGATATACTCAATTTTTTCATTGCAATAGCCGTCATTGCATACTTTGTGAGGAATGACGGCTATGTTTTTTGGGGGCGCTAGACTTTTCTTTTTTTATATCCTCTTTGTCTCCAAGGTAATGGCGGGTAAAAACATATCCCATGTGAGTTTTCCTTGAGAGTAGGTGGATGGTATATAGTTTGCCAGAGCGTATATTGTCGTGTCATTTAGGAGCTAGGGAAGCAAAATTAACAACATCTGAAAATCACTAGACTGCACAAATTCTTGATACCTTTAAAGGCCAAAGCGTATAATACACAAAAGAAAAGAACTACAAGAAAGACAAGCGGTGACCATGGATGATACTCTTTCAGACTCTTGGTTACCATTATCAGAATAGTACCATGAATAAGCCAGATAGCAGCCGAATGCTTACCAAGCAAGGAAAGGAAAGGACACTTCTTCTGATACAAGAGTAAAATAAGAGCAAAGATAAAGACAGGAGCAAGAATGAAATCTATACGGGAGTTTATCATTATATAGCTAAAAATATTCAAACCTTTTTTGGAGAGTACTCCAAAAAAATCAGCGATATCAATAAAGAAATAACGTAGTAACAAAAGAGCTATAATCAGAAGCGACGAAATGGAGTATCGCCAAAATGAATGATGCAGTTTTTTAAGTGAGAACTGCAGGGCTTTTTCAAAGATTCCCGAAGCAGCCAAACAAAAACCTGTAAAAAAATATAATTGGTTGGGCCAGAAAAGATTGACAGGGAAGCTGTTGTAAAAGAGTGACGTTAACCCTATCCTCTCAATTATCTGTGAAAAATAGTAAAAACCACTTACAGGGGCGGACAATAGATAAAGAAGGAAAGAGAGGAGCAGCAAGGGCTTCGATGAGTAACGACGGACAATAAACACAGACGTAGGTGTTAATAGCAGTAGCTCAACATAAATGATAAAGAACCACCACGAACCATTTATGGATACATTGATCCCTATGAGGGTCTCAACTGCCTGTCGCCATGATTTTAGGGGTAAACTTCCACTCCAGAGAAAGAGTAATAATACAGTCACAAGTACTGTGACTATGTAAATAATATAAATACTTTGAACGCGGCGGAGTGTGCTCTGCCATAAATGACAATCCTTACGAGATGACTGCCAGATCCCATAACCGCTAATAAAAAAGAACAGTGGAATACAAAGTTTGCCTACGGATGAGAGAAAAAATTCTATCCCTCCCCAGTCATTACCTAAGACACTTGTAAACCAAAGTTTTTCTGAAGGAAAAAGAAATAAATGATGTAAAATCAGCATAATAATGGCCACGCCTTTGATGGCGTTGGACTCTTGTCTGCTGAAAATCAGTGTGTTTCTTTCTTGTTGCATATGAATAATGAAGAAAGTTATATTTTGGGCTGTTTTGAATGTGCAATCTTAATAATGTTGAAAACTTTCACATTGACACGCTGTTAGGTCTTTGTGTCTTCGCTTTAAATTTACCTGTTAATGCAGCGCTGCCTGAAAAAGTCTCTGGGTGTAGGAATGTTTCGGGGCGGCAAATACCTCTCGGGCCGGGCCGGCCTCAACAATACGGCCATGTTGCATCACCGCCACCTGATCGGCCATGGCCCGGACCACTCGCAGATCATGGGAGATAAAGAGGTAGGTCATCCCGTAGCGTTTCTGCAGATCCAGAAGCAGGTCTATGATCTGTTTCTGGATGGTCATGTCAAGGGCTGAGGTCGGCTCATCAAGGATCAGGAGCCGGGGTTTCAAGACGATGGCGCGGGCAATGGCGATGCGCTGCCGTTGGCCGCCAGAAAATTCATGGGGATAGCGATAGGCCATGTCTGGACTGAGTCCTACCTCCGTTAAGGTCTCGGCCACGATTTCATGGCGTTGATGTGCGGTACCACCCATATTGTGCACCCGCATTCCTTCTTCCACAATCTGCTCCACGGTCATGCGGGGGGAGAGTGAAGAAAAGGGGTCCTGGAAGACCACCTGCAGTTCTCGGCGGAGGGGGCGCATCTGGCGGCTTGTGAGCAGCTGCAGATCCTGGCCGTCAAAGTTAATTGTTCCATGGCTCTTGGTCAGCCTGAGAATAGCCATCCCGAGTGTTGTCTTGCCCGATCCTGACTCACCCACTACCCCGCAGGTTGTCCCCTGATTGACTATCAGGTTGACATTGTCAACAGCCTTGATAGTCTTGATCTTTCTTTTGAGAAAACCTGTCCAGCCATCCTTGAGATGAAAATGGCAATCGAGATCCTTGAGGCTGAGCAGGGGCTTCTGCCCTTTTTTCTCTTCGGGGTTACCTTGGGGGATTGATTGCAGGAGGTGGATGGTATACGGGTGTTGCGGTTTGTCCAGTAGACCTTTCGTCGGCCCATGTTCGACAATCCTCCCGTTTTGCATGATATGGACATGATCGGCGATCTGTCTGACCATGGCCAGATCGTGGGTAATCAGGAGAACGGCCATTTTAAACTCATCCTGCAGGTCATGGATCAGGTCAAGGATCTGGGCCTGGATGGTCACATCGAGTGCGGTTGTCGGTTCGTCGGCAATAAGCAAGGATGGGCGGCAGGCAAGGGCCATGGCGATCATCACCCGTTGCCGTTGTCCGCCTGAAAGCTGGTGGGGATAGGTGTGGAGACGAGCCTCCGGGGTGTCGATACCGGTACGGTCAAGGAGGCGGACGGCTTCCTTCTCTGCCTCTTTTTTGGTCAGGGATCGGTGCAGAAGCAGGGGCTCAATGAGTTGGTTCCCGATAGTGTATACCGGATTGAGCGAGGTCATCGGTTCCTGAAATATCATGGCGATACGATTGCCACGGATTGCCCGTAACTGCGAGTCAGTCAGGGTAAGGATGTTTTTGTCCTCGAAATTTATGCGGCCTGAGCTATGTACATGGCTGCCCTCTTCAAGCAGTCGCAGGATCGAGAGGGCGGTTACCGATTTACCTGATCCTGATTCCCCGACCAAGGCAACGGTGGCACCCTGGTCAACTGAAAGGGAGACGTTATGCAGTACCTGATGTACCTCGGGATGTTGGCGACCGGTGTCGAGGGTAAAGCTCACATTCAGTTTGTCTATCTCAAGGAGCATGGTTAATACTCATGGTGGTGGGGACAATAGTGGCGATGACCTTGTTTAATTCATCGATCTTGAAAGGCTTGGAAAGAACACTGCAGAAACCATATTCTCGATAGTTTGCCATGATCGGATCGTTGGCGTAGCCACTGGATACAACTGCCTTGGCTGTGTGATCGAGGGCGAGTAAGGTGGAAATAGCCTCCTTGCCGCCCATCCCTCCTGGTATGGTAAGATCCATAATGACAAGATCGAAAGGGGAGCCTTCCTCTTTTGCCTGTATGTAAAGTGCGATTGCCTCTTTTCCATCACAGGCCTGTTCCACGCTGCATCCGATAAAGGCGAGCATTGCCTCCATGATTTCTCGAACGGTTTTGTCGTCATCCATGATCAGTATTTTTTTGGCAGCAATTTTATGGAGCGCTTCTTTTTTTTGGGGTTGATTCGTGTTTTGCTTCAGGGTTGCCGGCAGGAGAATGGAAAAAACAGTGCCCTGGCCCAATTCAGAAGTCACTGTAATCAGACCATCATGGTTTTTGATGATGGAATAGGTTATGGCCAGGCCCAGACCCGATCCTGTGCTTTTACTGGAGAAGTAAGGGTCAAAAATTTTGGTGATGTGTTCCGGGGAAATCCCTGTGCCGTTGTCTTGAAAAAGGAGTTCTATATACTTGCCTGGAGGCAGGGATGGATGCTCATTCAGAGCAAGAGTCTTGTTGCGGCCCTGAATGGTAATGGTGCCGCCGTTTGGCATGGCCTGACTGGCATTGATGGCCAGATTCTGGCTGACCTGACTTAATTGTCCTTCGTCTGCTTCAACGGCCCAGAGATCTTTGTCGAAAAGGTAATTGCATTTGACCTTCGATCCTCTGAGGACAAAACTGGTGGCATCTTTAATCAGTTCGGTGACCGTGCTGACCGTTTTGATGGGTGCCCCCCCCTTGGAAAAGGTGAGTAATTGTTTGGTCAAACCCTGGGCCCTGATGGAAGCCTTTTCTGTTTTTTCCAGATATTCATTAATAATATCCTGGGGATTAGTGTACATCTTGGCCAAAGAGATATTGCCAAGGATCGCGGTGAGCATGTTGTTGAAATCGTGGGCAATCCCACCGGCAAGAATGCCGAGTGACTCCAGCTTCTGAGCCTTGATCAGTTCTTCTACCATCTTCTTTTTTTCGGTGACATCATTGAATATACACTGTGTGGAGATTGGTTTACCATCCTCAAACTTACAGATGGCGTTGCCTTCAATGATGATCCGTCTGCCGTCTTTAGTGGTAAAGACCGTGTCAATAAAATGAAGTTTCGGATCACTGATGACCTGTTGAAAGGTCCTTTCACAATGATGCTGGCAGTCGGTGGAGATCAGGTCGAAGATGGAAAGAGTCGGGATCTCCTCTTCGCTGTAGCCGAATGTCTCCCGCCATGCCCGGTTCACATAAAGAAAGTTACCATTGGGATTGACGATCTGGATCAGATCGGAAGAATTCTCAAAGAGGTCTTTGTACTTTTTTTCACTTTCCAGCAGGGCCAGTTCGCTACGGGTAAGATCACTCGTGTCTCGGAAAATACCGGTCATGAAGAGTGGCTTGCCATTTTTAAAATGGGTAGAACAACGACCTTCCACAATCACTTTGTCGCCATTTTTGGTAATAAAGGTGGTGGCGTTACGGTCAATCTTTTCACCTTTCAGCAGGTCCTTGAAGATGAGGGTGCATTTCCCTTTGCAGCTATTATCGACAATATCCATGAGTGACAGTTGTCGAATATCTTCTTCCGTGTAGCCGAGTGTGTCGCGCCAGGCCTGATTGGTATAGAGAAAGGCACCCTCTGGAGTCACGCTGTGGATAAGGTCGCTAGCGCTGTCAATGAGCAAGCGGTATTGATCAAGTTCTTCGCTGAATCTCTCACACTTTTGGATGAGTCCGTGGTTCTCCACCTCCAGTTCTTTAATCTTGAGCAGGAGGTCTTCTGTGGTCAGGTTGGCAGCCATCTATTAATACTCCTCTGTTTTGAAATCGCTCATTGGAAGAGTTGTGAAAAAGGTTGACACCGGTTTTTGGTCGACTATTCTTGAGATTAGTCAGGCTTTCAGGCAGTTCCTAAACTTTTATGATCAAATAAACTCACTTGTATCCAGAATATCCTTTTCCTTCGCATTTTGCCACCATTGATGGTCATCGCCTTCATTATATTGATGAAGGGACTGGGCCGGTGATTGTCATGGTTCACGGCAACCCCACCTGGTCCTATTATTACAGGCACCTTGTTACTCTGCTCTCTAAATCTCATCGGGTGATTGCCATTGACCATCTTGGCTGCGGGCTTTCAGACAAACCGCAGAACTATCCATATCAGCTGCAGAATCATATTGATAACCTGGCGGCCCTGTTACGTCAACTTCAGATCAGCTCCTATTCCCTGATTGTTCATGACTGGGGTGGGGCCATTGGTTTAGGGGTGGCCGGCAGGAATCCTGCCGCCATTGAAAAGCTGGTAATTCTCAATACCGCCGCTTTTTGTTCTCAACGGATTCCATGGCGTATCCGTCTCTGTCGCTGGCCGTTTATCGGTAGCCTTTTGGTGCGTGGGCTGAATGGATTTGCCGGTTCTGCCGTCTTTATGGCTGTGACCCGCCGCCTGCGTCCAGAGGTGGCCAGAGCCTATCTGGCACCCTATGATTCCTGGCGGAATCGAGTGGCCGTCTATGGTTTTGTCCAGGATATCCCCCTTGCCCCTGTACATCCATCGTATGCTACCCTGCAGCATGTTGAAGAGGGGTTGCAAGATCTTGCTGCAAAAGATATCCCGGTATGTATCTGCTGGGGGGGACGGGATTTCTGTTTTAATGATCACTTCTATCAGGAGTGGCGCCGACGTTTTCCCAAGGCGGAGTGTCATTATTTCAAGGACGCCGGTCATTATGTGTTGGAGGATGCCTTACCGGAAATAAGACCGCTGCTGGAAGATTTTTTTGCTGACAGCAAATCAACAGCAGGAGATGGTGGGTAACTATGAATATCGGCGAACTTTTGGCTGAGAGGGCGCGCGATCAGGCCGATGAGATCGGTCTGGTAGAGGCGGCCACGGGCAGGGTTCTGAGCTTTCAGGAACTTAATGGTCGGGCTGACGCCTTTGCCTTCTATCTTCAGGCAAAAGGTGTGATGGCAGGTGAGCGGGTGATGCTCATGGTCAAGCCCTCTGCTGATTTTATCTGTCTGACCTTTGCCCTGTTCAAGCTGGGGGCGGTGGTCATTCTCATTGATCCTGGTATGGGATACAGGAATCTTCTGCGTTGTATTGCCGGGGTGCAGCCGCAGGTCTTTATCGGCGTTCCCGTGGCCCACCTGTTTCGTCTACTCTTTCCCACACCCTTTCGTTCTGTCAGGATTTCCTTCTGCTGTGGCTTCTCCTGGGGGTTCCTTGGGTCGAACATATGTACAGAGGTGGGAATATCCTCCCAACCATTCCCGGCCTATCTGGCGAGGGCCGATGAACTGGCCGCCATTATTTTCACCACTGGTTCCACCGGACCTCCCAAGGGTGTGCGCTATGAGCATGGGGTCTTTAATGCCCAGTTGCGTCTGATTCGCGATTATTATCAGATTGGGCCGGGCCAGATTGATCAGCCTGGATTTCCCCTCTTTGCCTTGTTTTCAACGGCCCTTGGGGCCAGGGCTGTTATCCCTGATATGGATCCGACCAGGCCTGCCAAGGTCGATCCTCGTAAATTTGTCCGTTCTCTGCGTGAGCAGCAGGTAACCTATTCCTTTGGCTCACCTGCCATCTGGAATGTGGTCAGCCGCTATTGTCAGGATCAGGGGATTGTTCTCGAGAGCCTGCAGCAGGTGCTTATGGCCGGGGCGCCGATTTCTGGTGACCTGATAGCCAGGATGCAGGCAATCCTGCCGTTTGGGGCCAGTATCCATACCCCCTATGGCGCCACCGAGAGCCTTCCTATCGTCTCTATGGAAGGAAAAGAGATCGTGGAGTCTACCTGGCCCCTCAGCCGTAAGGGTCATGGAATTTGTGTGGGCAGATCACTGCCGGGAATTGAAATTCGGGTTATTGCCCTCTCTGATGTCCCTATTCCGCTCTGGGATGATGCTCTTTGCCTGCCTGATGGCGAAATCGGTGAAATAGTGGTGCGCGGTGATGTGGTGACGCGGGCCTATGAAAATAATACCGAAGAAAACAGGCTGGCCAAGATCAAGGACAAGGCTACTTTCTGGCATCGGATGGGTGATCTTGGATATTTCGATGCCCAGAGACGTCTTTGGTTTTGCGGCAGACGTGCCCATCGGGTAAAGACAAAAGCCGGCACTCTCTTCACCATTCCCTGTGAGGCTATTACCAATGAGCATCCCGATGTTTTAAGATCTGCTCTGGTGGGGATTCCTGATCCTCTTCACCCTGGTTGGCAGCTCCCGGTTATGATTGTGGAAACGGTTAAGACCAAGAAAATAAACAGAGAGAGTCTTCTTGCAGAGGTACGGAAGCTGGCAGCAGCCTCTGTTTTGACTGAGTCCATCCAGTATTTTTTGACCCATCCTGATTTTCCGGTAGATATCCGTCATAATGCCAAGATCTTCCGTGAACAATTGAGTGCCTGGGCGCAAAAACAGATACAGGGGCATTCATGAACAAAGTACTGATTACCGGTGGTGGAGGTTTTGTTGGCAAGGCCATTGTCCGTCAGCTACTGGCACGGGACGTCCAGTGTGTGGTTCTTGGTCGTCATCCGTATCCGGAGCTTGAATCCTTAGGAGTGACCTGTCGGCAGGGCGATATCAGTGACCGTGAATTTGTAAGAAACTGCTGTCGGGGAGTCGACACCGTTTTTCATGTGGCGGCCATGGCGGGGATCTGGGGGAGGTGGCGGGATTATTATGCCACCAACGTTCTCGGTACTGAGAATGTCATTGCCGGTTGCAGGGCTGAAGGTGTCAGGCATCTGGTTTACACTTCGACTCCTTCGGTAGTTTTCAACCAACATTCCATCTGCAATGGTGATGAGAATCTACCCTATGCCGATCACTTTCTCTGTCATTACGCCAGAAGCAAGGTCATGGCTGAGGAATTGGTCCTGGCCGCATCTGGTCAGAACTTATCCTCCTGTGCTCTCAGGCCGCATCTGGTGTGGGGGCCGGGAGATCCTCATCTGATTCCAAGGCTTATTGACAGGGGACGGAAAGGGCAGCTTAGGCAGGTGGGAGAGGGGCAGAACCTGGTGGATATCTCCTACATTGATAATGTGGCCCAAGCCCATCTGCTGGCCGCGAATAATCTGGTGGGAGTCGGGACGGCTGCGGGGCGGGCTTACTTTATCAGCCAGGGAGAGCCGGTGAATCTGTGGCAGTGGATTAACGAGCTCTTTTCCCGCCTTGACATTGCGCCAATACGATCTAAAATTTCCTATCAAGTAGCCTATGGACTTGGTGCCCTGCTTGAGGGGGGATACCGTTTGGCTGGCTGGCAGAAGGAGCCGCAAATGACGCGTTTTCTGGCGCAGCAACTTACCAAATCCCACTATTTCTCCATAGCTCAGGCCAGACATGACCTTGGCTATCAACCATTTGTCTCAACAGAAGAGGGAATGGAGCGTTTACTCGCATCACTGATGATAAAATGAAAAAGAATCTTCAGAAAATCTGGGCCATTGTTCTGGTCTTCTCCTTCTTGCATCTTTCCTGCGCCCGGCCTGTTGCTGCTTTCACTGTCGGCGAGGAGCGAGAGGTGGGAGAAATTCTTTTGTATCAGGTACGGCTGGCCTTTTCCCTTGTTGATGATCCTGATATCTCTCAATATATTAATGAACTCGGCGCTGAGGTGCTGCAGGTGGCGGGAGCTCAATATTTTGATTATCATTTTTTTGTGATAAAAAATAAGGAGTTTAATGCCTTTGCCGCCCCCTCCGGCTTGATCTTTTTTCATTCCGGTCTCATTGAGACCATGGGCAGCGAGGATGAACTGATTTCGGTCATGGCCCATGAGGTCGGTCATGTGGTCAGCCGCCATATTGCCTCTCGCATGGATAAAGGAATGAAGGTGGGCATTGGCGCGCTCGCCCTGGCCATTGCCGGATTGGCCCTTGGCGGTGGAGGTGCTGCCGGTCAAGCCCTGGTGGCAGGATCGATGGCAGCCAATCAGGCCCTGAATCTGCATTTCAGTCGTCAGGATGAAGAAGAGGCAGATCTTCTCTCCTATGGCTGGATGAAAAAGCTGAAAAGAAATCCCGTGGCCATGGAAAAGATGTTAAAGACCATGCGACGAATCACTCGTTATCGTATGAGCGATGTTCCCCCGTATCTGCTCACTCACCCTGATCCCGAGGCCCGTCTTGGATATGTGCAATCTCTTATTGCCATTGAAAAAACACCATTAAGTAATGTCAGTCAGCAGACTGATAATTTTGCTTTTTTACGTTTCAAATACCGGATTCTCTCCCAGATTGAAGATGATGGTCAGTTCCGCAATTTTCTCGCCACAAAGATTTCTGATCCAAAGTCTTCTCCTCTTGAAAGAACCATGGCCAAGTATGGCCTGTCACAGGTGGAGAGAGAGGCAAATAATTACGAACGAAGCCGGGCCTTGTTGCATGAAGTGATTGCAGCTTATCCCGACAAATCAATTCTGTTAGTTGATTTGGGCCTGGTAGAATTAGCGTCTGGTAACAAGGAAAAGGCTTTAGCACTGACTCTGCAGGCCTCCAGGCAGAATCCGGCAGATCTGTGGGCTGTCTTTCAGCTTGCTAAGGTCTATCTTGAGCTTGGCAAGCTGAAAGAGGCAGAAGTAAATCTCTTTACTGTGGCCCGAGAGATCCCTGAATATTCCAAGGTCTATTTTGAGATTGGGAAACTGAGGTCACTTCAAGGCAAAAAGAGTGAGGCGTCCTATTATCTTGGAAGACATTATCTGTATGAGGGGCGTATTGAGCTTGCCAAAGATAATTTTGAGCGGATTCTCAAGGATCAATCGCTTTCTCGTGATATTCGTGACAAAGCTAAAGTACAATTGGAGACGATAGAACGTTTGGAAGAAGGTCCCGGCTCAAAAAAGGAACAGGAAGAAAAGAAGAGGAAAGAGGAGGAAAGGAAATATCTGAGACTGGTGCCATTTTGAGGTGGTGGCGAAATTTTATGTTGCAAGGGTCAGATAGATCAGAAATTCACTGTTTCCTTTAGGGCCGACAATGGGGGAACGGACAACTCCCTGGCTGTTCAGTCCAAGTTTCTGGCAGAAGAGTTGGATCTTGTTTATGGCCTCTTCGTGGAGGAGCGGGTCGAGAACGACCCCGCCCTTAGGGACCTTCTCTCTGGGGAGTTCAAACTGGGGTTTTATCAGGGCTAGCAGATGGATCTGTTCGCCAAAAAGGGGAAGCAGTGGCGGAATCAGTTTGGTCAGGGAGATAAAGGAGGAGCCAATGACGGCGAGATCAATGTCTTCCGGAATCTGAGTTTTTGTGATCTTCCGAGCGTTAAAGCGTTCAATCACTACTACGCGGGGGTCCTGGCGCAGTTTCCAGTCAAGTTGGCCATAGCCGACATCTACAGCGTAGACCTTGCTGGCACCATGCTGGAGCAGGCAGTCGGTAAAACCACCGCTTGAGGCACCAATGTCGGCGCAAATTTGTCCCGTTGGATCGTAATTGAAGGCGTCGAGTGCGCCTTTCAATTTTAAGCCGCCTCGAGAAACATAGAGACAACTTGGCTTGACTTGAACTCTGACATCCTGAGCGAACAAACACCCTGCTTTATCAGCCAACTGTTCATTGACGCGAATATGCCCGGCGCCTATCAGTGCTCTGGCCTTGATCAGGGTCTCGGCCAAACCAAGGGTCACAAGGAGTTCGTCAAGACGTTGTTTCACTGGAAGCGTGGGAACCCCCCCTACCTTACAAGGAAGAAAGCTTGCTCTTGGCTTGCTGAGCCTCAGGGCTGGAACCATAAGAGCTTATGATCTTTTGGTAAATGATCTTGGCGGTTTCCTTGTCCGAGAGTTGTTCAAAGGCCATGCCTTGTTTCAAAAGGGCGGCTGGTGTTTTTGCATGTTTTGGTTGACTGGCAATGATTTTTTGATACTGGAGAATCGCCTGGTCGTATTCTTTTTGCTGATAGAGACATTCACCCATCATGTAGCGGGCCTGGACGGCATTGGCACTACTGCCGTTTTTATCAATATAGGACTCAAACATCTCATAGGCATTCTGGTAATTTCCTGCCTCGTATTTCTTTTGTGCCTGATTGAAGAGATCATCAGTTGCTGATGAATTTGTGGCTGGTGGTGATTCTTGTGCCATTTTGGGAGCCTGATCAGTTACGGGTGCGGCTGGCACTGCTGAGACATCTTCTTCAGGAGGCACTGTGTCAACCGCCGATGGGGATTTAGAGACGGTTGTTGGTGTGGAGGTTTCTTGTCTCACCGATGGCATTTCCTGTTTTTTGAGCTGTTTTTTGCGTTCAGCCTGAATCTGAGCAATGCCCTGATTGCTGCTTGCCATTTTTACCTTTAACCTCGCTGCCTCAGCTGCCTCAGCTGCAGCGCGAGCTTTACGTTCTGCCTCAAGTGCCCGAGCTGCCTGCAGGGTAGCCACGCTATCCTGTTGTTGTTTAAGTTGCTCATTGAGCTGCGTAATTTTGATGTCGGTTTCAGAAGATTGCTTGGAAACTAATTCCTGGAGTGAGGTCTCAAGCTCTTTGTTCTGTTCCTGAAGCTGGCGGTTGGTCATTGCTGTTGCCTCTAGCTCACTTTTCAATGCCAAAAGTTCCTGTTGCATTTCAGTTAACTGTCCCGCTGAACTGGCCTGTTTCTTCTGCATCTTGTCTACGGTATTGGCCTGCATGTCCTCAAGCTTTTTATTCACCGCCCGTAACTGATAGGAGAGGGTTCTAACCTCATCCTGACTTGCGCACTGAACAAGAAAAGGAGTTAAGGACAAAAGGATAAAGAGAGTCGCGAAAGATTTATTCATGGCATTTACCTGTTCAATGATATCTTTTTATAAATATTATTTCGTGGAGGACCAACGGGGATAGGTCTGGTTGCCTTTTAACGAGAAAAGCTGTCGCTGAAAAGTGCCGTTTTTCAGGATGGCAAAAATTTTCCGGGCGCCACCCTCGCGTTGTGAGTAGATCAGTTGTTTGCCGTCAGGTGACCAGTCTGGTGACTCGTGCTGACCTGCGTCTTTTGTAACCTGAAAAGGTGTCGCACCTTGCTGTGGAGTGATGGTGCATATCTGGTATGAACCATTGGTTAGACTGGAGTAGGCCAGAAGATCCCCTTTTGGAGACCACGAGGGCTCAGCATTTTCTGTTCCCTTAAAGGTGAGCCGCTGTACATTTT
Source organism: Desulfocapsaceae bacterium (assembly GCA_028697885.1). Lineage (GTDB taxonomy): Bacteria > Desulfobacterota > Desulfobulbia > Desulfobulbales > Desulfocapsaceae > UBA2270. The sequence continues at coordinate 659 of JAQVER010000081.1, read as the reverse complement.
TACTACCAAGGTCCATGAGATAGATCTGTGGTTTACCACTGCGGTCCGAGACAAAGGCTATTGTTTGACCATTCGGTGACCAGGCTGCCGAGACATTGATGCCTGAGCGTTTGGTCAGTTGTTCCAGAACATTCCCTTGACGGTCAAGCATATAAAGATCAGGATTGCCGTCCTTGCTCATGGTCAGGATCATCCTCTGTCCATCCGGTGACCAGGCAGGACCCAGATTCATCCCTTTTCTCCGGGAAAGCACCTGGGTCGATGTGCTTTGGTTGAGATCGGTTATGTAAAGATTCTGATTGCCCTTGTGGTAGGAGGTATAGCTGAGACTCTGACCGTCAGGGGTAAAACGGGGAGAAATTACGAGATTCCGATGCCGGGTTATTTGTCTTGTCTTGTCTCCAAGGATATTTGTCAGGTAGGCCTCTTTGGCACCAGTGCTGTCTGAAATAAAGGCTATCTGGCTGGAGGCAATACCTTGCTCACCTGTCAGCTCCTTGATAACACTGTCGCAGAATTTAAAGATTATTTCCTGTTTCTGCTCTGCTGTTCCGGTATATTTTTTACCGAGGACCATATCGCCACTTCCTACATCCAGAAGGCGCATCTCATAATTGATCCCTGTTGGAAATATAGTGTAACTTCCCAGGATGGTATAG
>JAQVER010000158.1 GCA_028697885.1 Desulfocapsaceae bacterium | reverse complement strand
GCGTCACAATCAACGCAATAGGAAACCCCTCGACCTGACAGTTCCTTTTCGCCTGGCACCTTCAGTTTTTTTCTGGCTGTACCTGTGGCAAAGATAACAGTGCGGCTGGTAATCGTTATGCCACTTTCCAGTTCAAGATCAAAGAGCGCATCTCTCTGATGAATCTTCAACACATCGTCATCCATCAACTCGGCACCAAAGCTCTTGGCTTGGGTCAGCCCCGCCTCCAGCAGTTCCTTACCAGTCTTCACCCCTTCCACACAGGCATAATTTTCCACATGGGCAGAATAGAGCGAACTCCGCTCAATCCGTCCCAGCAATAAGACCTTACTTTTTTTCCGAACAGCATGGATCGCAGCCTGAATTCCAGCTGGACCAGCGCCAATAATCACCACATCATAGACTAAATCATCCATTACAGTATCCATTTTACTCTCCAAAAAAACTCATTGTCGTCTCCAACAAGATCCACTTTTTCTATACTACTCTGCATTCCTCTTGAATTCTCAACCAATATATCCTAAAGATAGAGAATTTTAGCTTGATTTTTCAATAATAATTCCATTTTTAAATTAAGATGCAAACGCGAAGGCAAGCAGTGACAAAGCTAACGCTTAATTTAAAAAGGGAATAACTTAACCCATTTATAATAAGTCAACTTCCATTCGTCAATCAATCATCATGGATAGCAACCAGCAAAGAATAGTCATAACAGGGGTCGGCCTGGCCGCACCTAATGCTGACAATCTCAAGGATTTTCGCAAGAAACTCCTGGCGGGAATCAGTGAAATCAAAGAGATCGATCTCCGTTATTTTGGGCCGGCACCTGCAGGAATATGCACCTTTGACGAAACCGGATATCGGAAAAAAAAGGAAAATAACCGGGGCACCGCGCCGGATGCCTTGGTGTTTATTGTGCCCACGAGGCTATGGCCGACGCAGCACTCGATATTGATTACTATGACCGATCCCGCATTGGTGTTTATGTCGGCCTCACGGAACATGGAACCGTCGAAACGGAAAACGAGATTTTTAATATCAGCCAGTATAACTATGACGTAAATTACTGGACCCACCATCACAACCCCCGGACCGTTCTCAACAATCCCCCGGGTGAGATCACCATGAGCCTAGGGATCACCGGCCCTCATTATACCATCGGTGCAGCCTGCGCGGCCGGCAATGCCTCGCTGATTCAGGGCGTCCAGATGCTCCGTCTGGGCGAGGTGGATATGGCGCTCGCTGGCGGCATATCCGAATCAACCGGCTCTTTCGGGATTTTCGCAAGCTTCAAGGCCCAGGGCGCCCTCGGCGAGGCAGAAGACCCGCGCAAAGCCTGCAAACCTTTTGATATGGAAAGAAACGGGATCGTAGTTTCTGAAGGAGCCTGTATCTATGTCCTGGAACGACTGGAAAAGGCCCTTGAGCGCGGGGCCAAGATCTATGGAGAGATTGTCGGCTACTGCATCAACTCTGATGCCCGTGATTTTGTACTCCCCTATGACAAGAGACAGGCAGAGTGCATGCAGCAGGCCTTGAATCGGGCAGGATTGCAACCTGCCGATATTGATATCATTAACACCCATGCCACCGGCACCAGGCAGGGAGATATTGAAGAGTGCAAGGCCATCCGACAAGTCTTTGGGGAGGCACCAGCCACTTATATCAATAACACCAAATCCAACATTGGTCATGCCATGGGAGCCGCTGGCGTTCTTGAGCTTGCCGGCAATCTTCCTGCCTTTGAAGATAACATGGTCCATCCCACCATCAATGTCAGCAACCTTGATCCGGAATGTGCCCTGCCCAACATGGTCCTCAATAAACCAACGAAACTGAAGTCGGTATCCACCATTCTTAACAACTCCTTTGGCATGGTTGGGATTAATTCCGTTATTATTGTTAAAAAATACGAGAATTAAAGGTAATTCTCAAAAAATATATAAAAAAGAGTGGCAAGATATGGTATAAAGATTGTTTTGCTTGGACAAATACACTCATTCATACCAAACTAAGCGCAATAAAACAGATAACATTCACTCTTTTTCATAAGAGATCGAACCTGGAGAAAAAATGACACGTGATGATATTAAAGATCTCATTCTGGAGATTATTAAAGACATAGATGAAGATGCCGACTTTGACACGTTGCAATCCGACCAGCCGCTACGTGACCAGCTGGATCTTGATTCCATGGATTTTCTTGATATCGTAATGGAACTCCGCAAACGGCATAAATTACAGATCCCTGAAGAAGACTATCCTCAATTGGCTTCCCTTGACAGTTGCGTCAACTACCTGGAACCACTACTTAAGAACGCCTAAAGGTGCACATACCTCTGCTGGTCATCGGCGGCGGTCTCTCGGGGCTGGCCGCCGCAATTCGTTTCGCCCGTTTCAATCCAGGTGTCCTGATTCTGGAAAAACACTCCCGTGTCGGTGGCCTCAACTCCTATTATTACCGCAACAACTCCCTGCTTGAGACCGGTCTCCACGCCATCACCAACTTTGCCCCGCCCCAGGATAAAACCGCCCCCCTCAACCGGTTGCTCCGCCAACTGAAACTAAAGCGTAAGGACTTCACTTTTCATGAACAGATAATGAGCGAGATCTTGTTTGCCAATCAGGAGACACTCAGCTTCACCAACGATTTTGATCTGCTGCACCATGAAATAGCGACAAAGTTCCCCCACAGTGCGCAAGGATTTACCAGACTCCTTCAGACCATTTCGGAATATGACCCATTCCAGGCCGCACCCTTTCGCTCAGCCAGGACCCTATTAACCGCGACACTCAACAACCCGCTCCTGGTCGATATGCTGCTTTGCCCATTGATGTATTACGGCTCAAGCGTGGAAAACGATATGGACTTGGGCCAGTTTGTCATCATGTTCCGGGCGATCTTTCTGGAAGGAATGTTTCGGCCCCAGGGCAGCATCAAGGATTTTCTGGATATCCTGCTCAAGCAGTATCAGGAATTTGGCGGAAAGATTCGTTTACAAGCGCCTGTTGCCAGAATCATCCATGAGGGAAAAAAGGTGATTGGCGTGGAACTGACCGACGGAGAGGTGATCGAATGCGATGCCCTGCTCTCAACTATTGGTTACGAGGAGACCCTGGCCTGTCTTACAGTCCCGCCTGTTTATACACAGCGGCCCCGGCTTGGCTTTGTCGAATCGATCTTTCGGCTGCCCCCAGACTGTAAGAAAAAACTTCCCCAAGACAAAACTATTATTTTTTACAACACGAGCGATAAATTCCGCTATCAGCGGCCTGAAAATCTCGTTGATTACAGCAGTGGCGTTATCTGCTTTCCTGGAAATTTCCAAGGGCTTGACCCACTGCCGTACCTTGAGATTCGTGCCACCCATCTTGCCGATTATGCCAGCTGGAAATCTCTTGCTGCCGACAAACCCGCCTACCTTGCGGCCAAAATCGACACAGCCAGCCAATCGAAACAGGCTCTCGAGAAAATCATTGGTAATTTCAGGCAGGATATTGTATATGAGGATACTTTTACACCTCTTACCATAGAACGCTTTACTGCCAAAAAAGAAGGCGCTATTTATGGTTGTCCTGACAAAATCAAGAATGGCGACATAGGCTACCAAAATCTCTTTCTTGCCGGCACCGACCAGGGTTTTTTAGGTATTGTAGGATCTATGCTGAGTGGTGTCTCCATGGTCAATCAACACATTCTGTCCCGACTTTAGAAAAATCTGTAAGCAAACAATAATACGAACGATTCCATGCCCTTTTCTTTAGACAAATCTGCTGACAGCTACGATGTAATTGTAATTGGCTCCGGCCTTGGTGGCCTAACCACGGCCAAACGTCTCTCTTATTGCGGCCACAAGGTACTACTTCTTGAATTTCA
>JAQVER010000080.1 GCA_028697885.1 Desulfocapsaceae bacterium | reverse complement strand
CAGTGCACTGGTTGCGTCCCCCTGGATTCTGATGGTTGTATCGTCTTGGTTCCGGCGTCTGGAGGCGAGCAGGATGCGGAAGACGCCGTCAAGAAAGATAAAGGGGCCAAAGGTGTTGATCGAGTCTTGCGAGGGGTGTCGTTCCAGGATAATGCCGGGCCGGTAGATAGTCACTGCGGGGCCGGCCGTTGTCTTCTTGCAGGCAATCTGGGTACGGAGGTATTGTTCTCCTCTGAATTTGCTCTCCTCGTAGCCGTTGCGAAACGTCTGGCCACGATCAAGATCATCCTCCTGAAAGAATCCAGCAAAGTTTCCCGCGACAAAGGCGGTGGAGATGTGATGGAGGTGGGCACCTGCTTCCTCAGCCAGGGCGTAGATATTTTTGACACCGTGGATATTGACTGCTGCATAATCAGTCACCGATGCCCCTTTGAAATCGGTGCGGGCCGCCAGATGAAAGATGGTATCCACCGAGCTGCAGAGCGCTTGATAGGTGTCAGCATCCAGACCAAGCTGGAATTGGGAGACATCTCCTTCCAGATGAATGCAGGAACCGTGCGCAGCATCCACGCTTTTTGGGGCCTTGCGGCTGAGGATGACAACATCATTTCCGGCTGCACACAGGGCTGCCACCAGTGGTCTGCCCACAATTCCAGTCCCGCCGGTGACCAGAATCTGTCTGGTCATCATTCAATTACCTGTTTAGCGGCCTGTTCCTGCCAGTTGGTGATTGCCTGTTGGGTTTCCTGAGAGGAGGGGATATCCTCCACCAGATGTTTTATATTTCGGGACATATTCAAGATATATTTATCTTTCAGGGCTGCATCGTTAAAACTCAGGGATTTCCGGCTCCAGGCCAGGCAATGTCCGCACTGGTCGCAGCCAAGCCGACACTGGGGTGTTTTCCTGGCAAAGAAATCAAGGAATCCGTCCAGGGCCTTATTGTCAAGGATCACATCTAAAGCAGGGAGACGGGTGCCATCCTTGTTGTCGCGGAAGGCAAGCCAGTGCGGCCATCCTAACAGCTCCAGCAGGTTGCCGGAAAAGTCCCCGGCCAGATAACTGCGGCAGAGACGCAGGATCTCAGAGCTGGGGAGTCCCCGGCCCGCTATCTTGAAGTAGGAAAGGCCGGCCTCTTCCCAGAGATGCAGGTCTTCCGGCCGTACCCAGGGGCTTTTGAGAAATTCTTCCTCTCTCTGCAGTTTCTGCAGGAAGCACCAGTTGAGATAATATTGATTATAGGGAATCCCTGCCCCGCCGCGCAGGAAACTCTGTGAGCCCATGGAGGCCACGCAGTAATGGTTGTACTTGAAGTGGCACTGGCTGATACAGACGGGATTGACGATGATCTCCAGCGGCACCGGGCTTGTTGCACACGCCTTTCGTAAAAACTGAAAATCACGGTTAACCTCCACATCCAACACCACCCGGGATGCTCCGGCCTTGTGATACTGATTGATCCCGGCCACAGCTCCCACATAGCCGATGGTTGAAGTCACCACCTCGAGCTGGGGAAAGGTGCTGCTGATAATCTCAACCAGGTAGGGGATGGCAACGGTTACGGAAGTGACCCCAATATCCACCAGAAAGCCCAGAAGTGCTGCCAGTTCTCTCCGGCCTTCATGGGTGTATTCAAGGTTTGCGTAACTGGGGGCATTGAACAGGTAGTTAAAGCCGATACCCTTTTCCCGGGCAAGGGCAACGTGATGTTGAAACTGCTTTTGGTTGACAGCCGGAAGATATTTTGCCGGTCGCGCCGAGTTAAAGGTGCCTTCCTGGAATGAGCCATAAATCTCAGAGATTTTCCCATCTCTATCGGCAAATTCCTGATTCAATTCATTGAGCGCATCGATAAAATCAGAAGAGAATGTGGTTGGTACGGTGAATTTTCGCATGGGATTAATGAAAAGCCTCGTGGATTGCAGCTATGATCTTTGAAGACAGGACAATGGGAGGCCTTTCAGGATCATTCGTGCTGTAACGTTCCAGTTGGAGGCGGAGGGTGTCGGCACGGCTCTCTTCAGGTGTCAGGGGAAAAATAATTTTTTTGGATTCCCCGGCAGTCAGGGCCTTCCTTTCATCACTGACAAGCAGTTTTTTTTCAGTCACTTGGAGATCACCTTTCATGAAAAGCAACGAAAGCTGGATTTCCTTTTTGCCAAAGGTTCCGGTGGGTAGGTCATGGGGAAGGTTGTTGTGAATATTTATTGAGAGAGTCGGTGCCTCTTTTCCTTTATTTAAGGCAAGAGCCGTTATGTTGACGCCGTTGGGAAAGTTGGCCATCATATCCAAAGTGATTGTATGGTTGCATGCCTGGACCTTTTTTTCAAAAGAGACCAAGACATTGGAAAACAGGTTGGTCCCTTGGGTTACACAACATTGTTTAGAGCATTGGTGACATTGCTGGCAGCTCCTGATCTTTTGTCCTGCGGATACCTTCTTCCACTGAGAATAGGTTTCTTCATGACAGGTGGCGCAGAGAGCCGGGGTCAGATAAAAAGGATCCTGCTCTATCGGATGCGGGCTGAACAGGGCGGAACTTTTATGGGGGCCGTGCATCTTTCCTTGAGAGAGGTGACAGCTGATACAGTTGATCCCTTCGTCACGGTGAAAGGAGCGAGCCTTTGCCTCTCCCTTATGAATGCCCAGAGGGCTATGGCATCTCAGGCAACCATCTTCTTCCGGGGTGTCGGTGGCTTCCTGGAAAGATTTGCTACTGAAGGCCCTGGCATGAGCTGTTCCCTGCCACTCCTGATACTGCTGTATATGACAGGCACCGCAATGGATTGCCTGTGGCCCGTCATGGCCGTCAGGGGTAATCCGGGTAAGATGGCTGAAAGAGGTGCAGCCTGCCATGAAAAACATCCAGGAGAGCAAAACGGCTGCAATGGTATGCGCAAGAGCACGAGGGATACTATACATGAGCGATGAATTGACAATACCTCTGCATATGAAAAGGACGTTGCGGTTGAATTGTTTCAGTTGAGAGAACGATATGAGTAGCCTGACTATCCAGCTGTTAGGCCATTGTACTTAAATAAGGACTTCCCAATTTTTCAAGGAAGCCATAAGACAACCCATCTATTCTGTTATCGGGGCGGTTCCCTCCTGTGCAGGTACAGGTACCTTTTTGTTATTCGCGGTTGAGTAAATCTTCAGGCTTTTCAGGATATTCAGGGCTGAGCGGAGTTGATTGTCTTTCTCCAGCAGGATCGCGATATTGCCGGCCGGTTTTTCGGTGTTGCCTGGCTCATTCAGGAGAATGGGAGGCTGTTCTTGTTCTTTTAGGGGCTCAGGAGTCTGAGCTGGCTCCTGAGCCTGATTCGGATTGGGAATATGGTTTTTTAAGTCAGCCTCTTTTAAGGCAACTGTTGGTTTACTTTTCTTGTCTGTATTGTCGCTGGAAACAAAGGGAACCACAACATCCGGGGTGATTCCGGTGGCCTGAATGGAGCGGCCGTTGGGTGTGTAGTAACGGGCGGTAGTCATTCGCAGGCCTGCACCTTCCGGCAGGGGAAGAATGGTCTGCACAGAACCTTTGCCAAAGGTCTTGGTGCCGACAATAATACCCCGTTTGTGATCCTGAATGGCGCCGGTCACGATTTCGGAGGCGCTGGCCGAGCCTTCATTGACGAGGACGACCAAGGGAAACAGGTTTTTGCCGCCATTACTGTGGGCCTGGAAGGTCATGTTCTGCTCTCTGACCCGTCCTTTGGTATAGACCACCAGCCCGTCATCCAGGAAGATATCCGTGACTGAAACAGCTTGGTCGAGCAGGCCGCCGGGATTGTTGCGCAGATCAAGAATCAGTCCGTTGATAGGATGTTCTTTCTGAAGTTTCTGTAAAGCATCTTTAACCTCTTTTGTGGTCTGGCTCTGGAAATTGGTGATGCGGATATAGGCCAGTCCTGGCTCTAAGAAGCTGTCTTTGACACTGTGTAAGGGGATGGTGTCACGGATCAGGGTAAAATCCTTCAGCTCTTCCCAGCCTTCGCGATGAATGGAGAGGATGACTTTTGATCCTTTCGGTCCCCGTAGTTTCTTGATGGCATCAATGGGGGTTATACTCTGGGTAGGTTCGCCATCGATTTTGATGATCAGGTCTTTTGCCTTCAGACCGGCCCGGTCTGCCGGAGTCTCTTCAATAGGAGAAACTACAGTAAGAATTCCTTCTTCAATGGAGACCTCAATACCGATGCCGCTGAAGCTTCCTTCTGTCTCTTCCTGTAGTTCCTTGAAATCTTCAGGCTTGAGATAGGATGAATGGGGGTCAAGGGAAAGCAGCATGCCGCTGATGGCCCCTTCCATAACCTTCTTGGCATCAATGTCGTCCACATAATTCTCTTGCAGGATACTTAAAACATTGGCAAAAGTCTCAAGTTGCTGGTAGGTGGACTGGCGTTCTACCTCTGAGATCTCGGCATGGAGCTGAAGGGGCAGGCAGAAGATGAGAGCGGTCAGGATTCCATAGCGGAGTAAAGAACTGAGTGGTTGGAACATATCGGTTTTTTAAAATGAGTTCTAAGGGTTAGTATTACGTCTGGCTCTGATTGAAAATTTGTTGCCATCTATCAGGCGGCGGGATTCTTTTTAATTTTAAGAAAAATAATCATTCAAATGTGCTGTGTCAGGGGAGGGATAGTTTATTTTTATCCAGCCACAGTAGTGGGTCCTCTGTCTCAGCGCCATGGCGGATTTCAAAATATAATCCATCTTCCATCAGAGTGGCTGTCTCACCCATAATCCCAATGTCCTCTCCTGCCTTAACCACATCGCCTTCTTCTTTCAACAGCTTTTCTATCCTGGAGGCAACGGTGTAATATTGGAAACCATGGTCGATGATGATTGTATTGCCGTATCCTCGAAGATATCCGGCGTAGTTGATGCTGCCCTCAAATATTGCTTTGACCTTTGTTCCATCAGGTGCCTCAATGGCAATACCGGCTGATACACCTTCAACTCCCATCTTGTTTTTAGTGGATTGTCCATAAAGGGTGAGTACTTTTCCCTTCACCGGTGCCGGCAATTGGCCCTTGTTCATGAGAAATCCCTGACTGAAGATTTCTCTTTTCTGTTTCATGGTTGCAAGTTGGGTTGACAAATCTCCAGCCGCCTTCTCAATCTCTTCTGATGCCTGTTCATGCAGTTTTGTCTGGGTGCGAATCTGGGCAAGCAGCTCTTTTTTTTCCTGCCGGGTCTGCTGGATAGCTTCTTTTTCCTGGTTGACCTGGTTGATAAAGGTGTCGAGTATATTTTTTTCGAGAGTCAGGGCCTTCTTGGTTTGTTCCAGTTCTTCAATGGTTTTCCGGTATTGCCGCATGAGATCCTGGTCATACCGGATTAAAGAACTGAAAGAGTCGTGGATGCTCAGCAGCTTCGGCAGGGTGTCGGCAGAAAAGGCCACATTGATCACTCCGATTTTTCCTGTCTTGTAGTAGGCTGTGATTCGTTTCTGCAGGTGGGTCTGGGCCTTTTGTTTTTTAATCTGGATAGCGTTTATTTCTTTTTCCTTGGCATTTATCTGTTCCTGTTGAGTGGTCATGGATGCCTCCAGGGTACGCAGTTTGCTGATCTTTTCCAGAAGGTTCATGTCAATGGCTTCAAGCTCGAGCAGGAGATTCCTCTCTTGGGTTATGGTTTCCAGAATTTGTTCATGCTGGCGTTTAAGCCCCTGCTGCAATTGGTTGATTGAGATGCTCTGGGTCTCAATCTTTTGTTCAATTGCCTTTTTTTCAGCCTTCCAGTCTGTGGCATTCGCTGCCGGTACGGTTAGAAAACTCAGGACTGTAAGGCCAAAGAGGGCAGAACAATAAAATGATTTTATTCCTGGGAATAATACTTTGTTGGTGGAACAGTGGCTATTGGCAGTTGTTGTCTTCATCCTGGATTTTAGGAGTGCTTCAGATGCGCAGGAATTTTTGCATGGATGCGTAGCTGCCTGCGGTGCAGAGGATAATGGATAAAATAACAATGGTACAGATGATTTCCGGTGGAAAAAAGGTGAAGGTAAAGAGATCAAGAAAACCTGCTCCCGAAAAATGGCGTAAGGTCCATTGAAAGAGGGTGTAGAGTGAGGCCAGACCTAGCAGCGACCCCATGAAACCCAGGAGCACTCCTTCCAGGAGAAAAGGGGTACGGATGTAGTTGTTGGTCGCACCAACCAGTTTCAGGAGCTCCAGCTCTTCTTGTCGGCCGAAGATGGTCAGACGGATGGTGGATGCAACCATGAAGGTGGCGGTTAGAATGAGCAGGAAGCCGCTGAGGAGTACGACAATGGAGAGCAGTTGGGTGAAATAATAAAAACGCTCCACCCATTTCTGGCCGTATTGCACCTTCTGGCTGCCAGGCAGGGTAGCCAGGTATTCGGAAAAGAGCTTGATCTGGTTGAGGCTGCGCAGATTTTTCAATGGGGTTACTTCTATTGAAGCGGGCAGGAAATCGGTGGGCATGTCGGTGAGGACATCACGGTTGTCGCCAAGTTCCTCGGCGAAGCGTGAGTAGGCCTCTGCCTTGGAGATAAATTTTATTTCCTGAACCTGGTCGAACTGGGTGATCTTGTTTCTGAGCTGTTCCTGCATTTCGGGACCGGGCTCTTCTTCCAGATAGACGACAAGGCGCAGATCGTCGCTGACCTTATCGCCGGCGTTCAGCATGTTGAGGTAGATCAGATAGAAAAAAGAAAAAATCAGCACAGAGAGGCTGACGGTCAGGCAGGTCATGAACTGGGTTGTCCATGTCTGGCGTAGGTTGCGTCCTGTCTGCCGGAAAACGGAAAACCAGAAGTTCATATTTCGTCACCTCCCCCGCCAGTTGCTCCCGCTCCCTGGTCGTTACCGCTGGTCAGCGATGCTATTGTTCCGTTATGGAGTTTCATGACACGATGGGTGGAGTGGCGGTAGAGGGTTTCGTCATGGGTGGCGATGACGATGGTGGCGCCGGATTTGCTGCACCTGACCAGCAGCTCCATGACCTGGGCAGTGCTGGTTGCATCCAGATTACCGGTTGGCTCATCGACCAGGATCAGGGTGGGGGAATTGGCAACTGCCCTGGCCAGGGCCACACGTTGTTGTTCGCCACGTGAGAGGTCGCCGGTCAGGATGTCGTGTTTATCTTCGAGCTGCAGTTGGGCGAGCAGGCTCCTGACCCGGCTGCGGATGATCTGCGGTTTTTTGTAGGATACTTCCATGGAAATGGCGATGTTTTCCGCCACTGTCCGGTCAGTAAGCAGCCGGAAATCCTGATAGGCCACCCCCACCTTTTGCCGCAGTTTCGCCAGTTTGTTGCCGGTGACCTGGTGGATATTCATGCCCGCGACCTCAATGAGGCCATTGCTGGGCCTTTCCATATTGCAGAGTAATTTGAGCAGGGTCGTTTTGCCTGCGCCGCTCCTGCCGATGAGGAAGAATATCTCTCCGCTGGCAATGGAGACAGAAATGTCGGACAGTGCCGTGACGTTTGGCGGATAACTCTTGCTGACCTTGATCACCTCGATCATGGCGGTGCGGGAGGAAGCAGTAGTCTCGGTCATGGCGGATTAGTTATTCCAAAAGATGAACAATTGGTAATTGATCATTGGGCAGTGTCCTTAGCAAAGATTGTATCAAAAAGAGCAGTTGTGGTTTGAACGATCTCGGTGTCATCGCCCAGTTTGAGGTAGGACCCGCCGCTCAACTCCTGGTTGATCAGATCGTTACTGGTCGGGATGATCCCGCCCAGGGTCATGCCTGTTTCCCTGATTGCTGCATTAATCTTTTCCTGCAGCAGGCTGGGTACAGGTTGGGGCGCACGATTGATCAACAGGTACTGATGCTTGACATCCAGTCCCAGAGGGACGGTGATGTCTGATATGCGCTTGGCGGTCAGGATGCCGCGTGCGGAAGGATCGGAGGTGATAAAGAGGTAGTCGATGGTGCGCAGATTCATCCGGCTTAGGTGTTCCATGCCGGCCTCATTGTCGACGATGATATAGCGATAGTTCTCTGCCAGTTTGTCCATAGTCATGGCCAGATACTGGTTGGCGGCGCAGTAGCAGCCCGGGCCGTCCGGTTGGCCCATGACCAGGAGATCAAAACCGCTTTCTTCGATCAGGGCCTGGTGAATCTTCAGCTCCATGAACTGGTCGCGGCTCATATTCGGGGGTAGCTCCCCTTTCAGCTCTTTTCTGATCTTGCCCAGGGTAAGGCCCACCTCCATACCCAGCAGTTCGTTCAGGTTAGCATTGGCGTCTGCGTCGACCAGGAGAAGAGGGGCCATCTTCTTCTGCAGGAGATATCTGGTCAGCAGGGCGGATGTGGTTGTCTTGCCGGTGCCACCTTTCCCGGCCATGGCTATTACTTTTGTCATCGTCTGTCTCGTTTATATCTCTGTTCAGGAAAAGAGTTGGGGAAACTGATGAACCATTAAGGATATGATTCCCTGATTATACCTTTAACGTTTTTTGGGGCCGTTCTCACAATTTTAAGGTCAATGTTATTTTTGAAAAACAACTTAAACCTCTCTTTCATATAATGAAGACCACACTTTATGTCAAATTAAAGGTGCTTTTGGCTGTTGATTCTTACTTTCCCCTTGCAACTTGATACGCAGTTGGTATTTTTATAAGTTTTATATGAAAAGAAGGAACAGGGTGAGTACATTGTACAAAGTCAGTCTGTTTCTCATTTATTATACCGTAACTTTAATGTTTTCACGAGCCTTGCCTTGCTGAAAAAGGAGAATACCATGGATTACAGGGATACCCTGAATCTTCCCCAGACCAAATTCAATATGAAGGCCAACCTCTCCCAGAAGGAGCCCCTGTTGTTGAAGCGCTGGGAAAAGGAGGACCTGTACGGACAGTTACAGAAGCTGGGACGGGATAAACCCCTTTATGTGCTGCATGACGGCCCTCCCTATGCCAATGGTCATATCCATCTGGGAACTGCCTTTAACAAAATATTAAAGGATATTATCCTGAAATCCCGTCGGATGGCTGGTTTCAGAGCCCCTTATATCCCCGGTTGGGACTGTCATGGCCTGCCCATTGAACATAATGTGGACAAGGAGCTGGGTGATAAGAAAAAAGAGATCCCCAAGCTCTCCAAACGAGGTGCCTGCCGCAAGTATGCAGAGAAGTGGGTCAAAACCCAGAAGGCCGAGTTTAAACGCCTTGGTGTGCTCGGTGACTGGGACAGGCCCTATCTGACCATGAATTATGAATATGAGGCGGTGATTGCCAGGGAGTTTAACCGCTTTCTGCTCTCGGGCGCGGTGATCCGCAACAAAAAGCCGGTCTTCTGGTGTTCCACCTGCACCACCGCCCTGGCTGAGGCCGAGGTTGAATATTATGATCACACCTCGCCTTCCATCTATGTGAAATTTCCGGTGGTGGAGGACCTCGCGGATATTGATCCGGCACTGGCAGCTGCCAAGGTCTCGGTGGTTATCTGGACCACGACTCCCTGGACCCTGCCGGCCAATCTGGCCGTGGCCTTTCATCCCGATTTTGTCTATGCCGCAGTGGCTGTTGAGGGTGAAATTCTGATTCTGGCTCAGGATCTGGTGCCCAAGGTGATGGCAGAGCTGGGCATAGCTGATTATGCCATTGTTGCCACCTTTTCGGCGCGCGGGCTCGAGCGCAGGAACTGTCGTCATCCTTTCCTGGATCGGAACTCCCTGATGGTCCTTGCCGATTACGTGACTGCCGAGGCCGGTACCGGCTGTGTGCATACGGCCCCCGGCCATGGTGCTGACGATTACCTGACCGGACTGCGTTATGGGCTGGAGGTCCTGTCACCGGTTGACAGTGAGGGTTGTTATACCGCAGAAGCCGGAAAATATCAGGGTCAGCAGGTCCCGGCAGTTAACAAAATGATCAATGGGGATATGCGGGAGTCAGGCGTACTGCTCCATGAATCTGCCATTACCCATAGTTATCCCCACTGCTGGCGTTGTAAGAAACCGGTGATGTACCGGGCCACCCCCCAGTGGTTTATTTCGCTCGAGCAGAATGACTTGCGTGTCAAGGCCCTGGCCGAGATTGAAAAGGTGGAATGGACCCCGGCCTGGGGGATGCAGCGCATCCAGTCCATGGTCGCTAACAGGCCGGACTGGTGTCTCTCCCGTCAGCGCACCTGGGGCGTACCGATCACCGTGCTCAGTTGCAAGGAGTGCGGAGAGGTCGTCAAGAGTGAGGCGCTGGTTGAACGGATTGATCTTCTGTTCAAAGAGGAAGGGGCTGATGCCTGGTTCCGCCACGGGGTGGAGGACTTCCTTGCGCCCGGCACCTGTTGCACCCAGTGTGGTGCCACCAATTTTGTCAAGGAAGAGGATATCCTGGATGTCTGGTTTGATTCCGGTACCAGCCATGCCGCGGTCTGTGAAAAGCGGGAAGAGCTGCGCTCCCCTGCCGATCTCTATCTTGAAGGCAGCGATCAACATCGCGGCTGGTTTCAGTCCTCTCTGCTCACCTCGGTCGGTACTCGGGGGCGGGCTCCCTTCAAGGGGGTTCTGACCCATGGTTATGTGGTTGACGGCAAGGGCAAGAAGATGTCCAAGTCCATTGGCAACGTGGTGGCTCCCCAGGAGGTGATTGATAAATTCGGCGCTGAGATCCTGCGTCTCTGGGTTTCCAGTGAAGATTACCGTGATGACGTCAAGGTCTCGGATGAGATCCTGAAACAGGTGGCCGATGCTTATCGAAAGATCCGCAATACCATTCGCTATATGCTGGGAAATCTCTTTGATTTTGATCCGGAACAGGATCGTGTTGCTTATGGCGATCTGCCGGAGATCGATCGCTGGGCTCTGGCCCGTTTTGAGGAGCTCAAAGGACGTGTGACGGCGGCTTACGAACGTTTTGAATTCCATTCGATCCATCAGGGGCTCAATTATTTCTGCGGCTTGACCATGAGTGCCTTTTATCTCGATATCCTCAAGGACCGGCTTTATTGTTCCGGTACTGAGTCGCTTTCGCGCCGTGCGGCCCAGACGGTACTTCACGAGATTCTTGATGGCCTGCTTCGTCTTATGACCCCGGTGCTCAGCTTTACCGCAGCCGAATCCTGGGAGTCTCTCTATAATCTTGCACCGGATGCACCCCTTGAGCAGAGTGTCTTTTTTGTGGAGTTTCCACCGCTGCATCCGGAAAGGCGCGATGGCGAGCTGGAGGGCAGGTGGGAAAAACTGGTCATGGTTCGTTCAGAGATCACCAAGGCCCTGGAAGGAGCCCGTCGGGACAAGGTGATTGGTCATCCCCTTGAGGCAGAGGTGTTACTCCAGGTCGGTGGTGAATGGGCTGATTTTATCCATCAGGAGTGGCAGACCATCAAGGATGTCTGCATTGTCTCTGAGCTGACTCCCTGCGACGACTTTGCCCCTCTTGGTCTCACTCCTTATGTGAGCAGAGAGCTGGCTGGGCTCTCTGTCGCAGTGCAGCAGGCCACGGGAGAGAAATGCGAGCGCTGCTGGATTCGCTCCACCACTGTGGGGCAGCATGAGGTTCATCCACAGCTCTGTGCGCGCTGTGCTTCAGTGGTGACGGAGATGGATCTTGGGGCATCCGTATAAATGATACGTTTTCTGGCAATAGTAGCGGCGGTAGTGGTCGGAGACCAGTTGACCAAACTGTGGATTCTGAATTCGTTTTCTTTGTATGAGACTCAGGAGATTATCCCCGGATTTTTCAGCCTTACCTATCTGACGAACAAGGGGGCTGCTTTTGGCTTTTTGGCTGGACAGACAGGGGCATGGCGACACTATCTGTTTCTGATTTTTGGGGCAGTGGCCCTGGTGGTGATTGTCATTGCCTGGTTTCGAATGCGGCATGCTTACTGGCTCTATTCAATAAGCCTTCCACTTATTGGTGGCGGTGCCCTTGGCAATCTGATAGATCGTGTCAGGTATGGTTCTGTGGTTGACTTTCTTGATGTCTATGTCGGGACGCATCACTGGCCGGCCTTTAATGTCGCGGACTCAGCAATCAGTATTGGGGTAGTTGTTTTTTTACTTGCCAATATATTGGAAGCCTCAGAGCAGGGACGCTCCAGTG
Source organism: Desulfocapsaceae bacterium (assembly GCA_028697885.1). Lineage (GTDB taxonomy): Bacteria > Desulfobacterota > Desulfobulbia > Desulfobulbales > Desulfocapsaceae > UBA2270. The sequence continues at coordinate 5,082 of JAQVER010000080.1, read as the reverse complement.
TCGCGGGCGTCAGAGATGGGTGTAGAAGCGACAAGAAGGAAGATTGAAAGGTGAAGGTTGAAGAGTCAAGTAGTGTCAAAGTAGTTAGAGTAAAGGTGTTGAAATGAAAATAGCAGTTCTTTTTCCTGGGCAGGGCTCCCAGTATCTGGGTATGGGGCGTGAATTTATTGAGACAGATTCTGTTTGTGCTGCTATTATGGAACAGGCTGAGGCCGTGTGTGATTTTCCTCTGCGCCAGCTCTGCATCGAAGGGCCTATGGAGGAATTGACCAGAGCCATTCATTTGCAACCTGCCATTACTGTAACCAATCTTATCTGCTGGCAGGCGCTGCAAAATTCCTGGGGAGGGAAGATTGGTGCCAGTTGTTTCGCCGGGCATAGTCTGGGTGAATATTCAGCCCTTTGTGCTGCCGGGGTACTCAGTGTTGAGGATACCATGCGGCTTGTGGCCAAGCGTGGCATGTTGATGGAGCGTGAAGGGCAGAAGCATCCAGGTGCCATGCGGGCCGTGCTTGGCTTGAGTATTGGTGATATTGAAGGAATGATTGCTCAGTGTGCGGATGCTGGTGTAGCCACCGTTGCCAATTATAACACCGAGCAGCAGATCGTGATCTCAGGGGAGGTCGCGGCGCTGGATGCCGTTGGCGGCATCGCCGCTGAGCGGGGTGCTAGAATTATTCCTTTGGCGGTCAGTGTGGCCAATCATAGTCCGCTGGTGGCGGATGCTGTTCCTGATTTCTCCACATTTATGGCAGAGGTGGAATTTAATCGTCCGCAGATTCCTGTATATTTTAATGTCCTGGCAGCAACGGAAGAGGAGCCGGCCATGATTCGAGAGATAATGGCCAGACAGATAGCCTCCAGGGTTCGCTGGTTCGAACTCATTCAGGCCATGATCGGGCAGGGAGTTGATACCTTTATCGAGGTGGGTCCCAAGACTGTGTTGAAAGGGATGATACGTAAGATTGCCCCTAAAGGCTATGTCTATCAGGCCTTGCAGCTGGATACTCCTGACAGCTTGAAGCAATGTCTTGAACAGCTAGGCATGAATTAATTTTGTCAGCAAGGATGGATCACACTATGAAGCCAGAAAAAATGTTCATTATCTTCTTGTTCCTGATGCTTATGGTTGTCCCTGTCACCGGTAGCTGGGCTGAAGATGGAGAAGGAAATGTTGGTTTGCTGGATGATGATGGGAATGAAGATTTTGACGCATTCTTCGAACAAGAGAGTGGATATGATCCTTTGGAGTCCATGAATAGGTTTTTTTTCCAAGTGAATGATAAACTCTATTTTTGGGTATTGAAACCGGTCAATAGAGTATATTCAACAATTGTACCCTTTGATCTTCGACAGTGTTTTGGTAATTTTTTTGATAATATTGCAGCTCCGGTGCATGTGATAAACAATCTTTTACAGGGAAAGTTTACCGATGCGACCATTGATTTATCAAGATTCTTGATTAACTCTACAGTGGGAGCTTTGGGGCTTGGGGATCCGGCCTTGCGCTCATTTGGCCTTGAACCTAAACCTGAAGATTTTGGCCAGACCCTGGGGGTCTGGGGGCTGGGTGAGGGACCTTATTTGTGTCTGCCGCTTATTGGGCCCTTGACTCTTCGGGATTCATTCGGTTTTGCTGGTGACGCTGCAACTCATCCGGTCACCTATGTTAGTGGTACGTATCTGGATAGCACTGCTTATTATTCAGCTGATAAGTTGAATCTGTTGTCTTTGAATCCTGACCTTTATGAAGAGATGAAAAGATATTCTTTGGATCCTTATATCTCTATGCGACAGGTGTATCTTGAGTACAGGCGGAATAAGGTGTTGGATAAGAAAGTGGAAAATAATATAATCAATGATTTGTAGCCAGGAGTTGTGTGGATAAATGTTACTTAGAAATTTAAAAAAAATAATTGTGATGAAATATATATATGCGTTACTGGCCCTGCTTGTGTGCTCTTTCTGGTCTGGTTCTTCAGCTTTTGCACTTGTTGGGCCCACAGAACAGTTACGGCCCACGCTAAATGTCGTGATAGATATCCTGCTTGATCCTTCCTTGAAAGGGAGTGAGCATAAGGTGGAGCGGCGTAGTAAAATTATGGGGCATGTGACCCAGGCGTTTGATTTTCGTGAGATGTCCAAACGGGTGATCGGGAGGGAGTGGAAGACTTTGACTTCCGAAAAACAGGATAATTTTCAAAAGATTTTTACCAAACTGCTTGAAAATGCCTATCTCGGCAAATTAGAGAATTATTCCGGGCAGGAAATTCAGTATATTGGAGAACGGCAGAAGGACGATAGAGCGATTGTCTCGACTCAAATTGAAAATAATGGCCAGTTGATTCCTGTTGATTATGTCATGATTAAAGAAGGAGATCGATGGATGGTCTACGATATTAATATTGAAGGGGTGAGTCTGGTTCGCAACTACATGGAACAGTTCAAATCTATCCTTCGTCGCGACAAGTTTGACGGGTTGGTCAAGCTCTTGGAGGAAAAAAACAGGACTTTTGAATAGTTTACTTTCCTCAGAGCATTCTCCAGGATTAGAACAGAAAAGTAGTGCAGATGTTTTTGCTTTTCTTGGAGAAGAAGAGCAAAAACGACTGGCGTCTGTGGTAAGCGAAAGGACTCTTGAGCAGGATACGTTTCTCTTTGAGGTTGGCGACCCTGCCGATGAGGTCTTTTTTCTGGCTCAGGGACGGTTGTCAGTTCAAAAAAAAACAGGGTTTCATCGTAAAATGCAGGTGGTGGCTATCCTGGAAGCAGGGGCCATCGTAGGCGAGGCCGGGCTGCTGTCAGGTCATGTCCATGGTGTAAGCGTCAGAGCCATTGAGCGCTCCCGTCTTTTTCGTTTAGGGTGTCAAGAGCTGCAGGCTCTGGAACGCACAGACTCGCAACTGGTTATTCAACTTTTGAAACACTTGTTGTTGATCAGCAGTCTGCGTCTGGAGAAAACAGCTGAACGTTTGGCCCATGTGTTGTAGATTCGTCATGGAGTTGTTCGTTCTTCTCTGACAAAGTGCTTCGGGCTGCTTTTTTTTCTGGCCATTCTTGAAAAAATTGTTTATTTTTATGTCCTTTGTCTGCGTTCTTCGTTGAAATTTATTGAATGAAATAATCTGATGTGAATAAAAACTGTTAGCTGTAATATTCGCTGTCAGTCTTGAAGTGTTGTTGCTTTATGTAGTAATTCAGTAGCTTATCTTTGTTATACAATATGTGTAACTTTATCTCAATTTACCCTGAAAAACATATTTTGTTTTTTGCTGGAGGATATTATGGCATTACCCAAGAGACGACATTCTCACTCACGTACCCGTAAAAGAAGGTCGCATGATGCATTGAGTGCGCCAGGTATGTCTACCTGCGCCGAGTGCGGTGCGCCAAAACAGCCACATCGTCTGTGCCCAAGTTGTGGAAAATACAAGGGGCGTACGGTTGTTAGTCTTGATATTGATATAGAATAGGCCCAATTGTGCGGATTGCCCTGGATGCCATGGGCGGAGACCATGGCCCCGAGGAATTGATTGACGGGGCATTGCTTGCCGTAAAACAGACCGATCTGCAAGTAACCCTAGTTGGTAATCGGCAGGTTCTGCAGGCTCATCTTGACCGCTTGAGGTCTGGCGATACTGGATTGTTGCAACGTATCCAGATTGTCCATGCCTCTGAGGTGGTTGAGATGAGTGAGTCGCCTGTTGACGCTATCCGCAAGAAAAAAGACGCCTCGGTTCTGGTGGCCTTCGATCTTGTGCGTCAGGGGCAGGTTGATGCAGCCGTCAGTGCGGGTAACTCCGGGGCAACCATGGCTGCCGCTGTACGAAAGCTTGGCCGGATGGAACATGTGTCCCGGCCAGGAATAGCCAGCATCTTTCCCACCTTGAAGAAGCCGGTTGTCATGATGGATGTTGGGGCAAATGTCGATTGTCGTCCTCAGCATCTTTTTCAATTTGCGGTCATGGCCTCTGCATTTTCCCATATATTCGATATAGATCATCCCCGAATTGGTATTCTCAGCATTGGTGAAGAAGTTGGGAAGGGGAATATTCTTGTTAAAGAGACCTACGCGCGGCTTGCTGCCAGTTCCCTGAATTTTGTGGGAAATGTCGAGGGGCGGGATGTGTTTCAAGGCAATGTGGATGTTATTGTCTGTGATGGCTTTGTTGGCAATATCTGCCTTAAACTCAGCGAAGGTCTGGCTGGGGCCGCCATGCAGATGTTGAAAGACGAAATCATGAAGTCAACTGCTGCCAAAATCGGATACTTTCTTGCCCGTCCCGCCTTTCGTTCCTTTGCCAAACGTGTCGATTATGCAGAATATGGTGGCGCGCCTCTTCTGGGTATCAATGGTATTGGCATTATCTGTCATGGTAAATCCAGCGCTGAGGCCATTAAGAATGCAATCCTTGAAGCTGCCAAAATGGTAGAAAAGAAAGTCAATCAGAGAATCGCGGCCGGTCTTGCCGAAATCGCTCAGGATGAAGAGGCAGTGGTCTGATGGGTACGGCGATTCTTGGAACAGGGTCATATCTGCCTGAACGGGTTGTCAGCAACCAGGATTTAGAGAAGATTGTTGATACCAGTGACGAGTGGATACGGACCAGAACCGGGATTAGTACACGGCGTATTGGTGGGCAGGGAGATGAAACCTATCTCTTGGCTGCCAGAGCTGCGGAAAGGGCCTTGAAGAAGGCTGAGTTGTCTGCCTCCGAGATTGATGTTATCATTGTCGCGACAATTTCTTCTCACATGCTGATGCCGTCCTGTGCCTGTTTCGTACAGAAAGAGATTGCTGCTGACAGGGCCTTTGCTTTCGATATCAACGCTGCCTGTTCAGGATTTGTTTATGCTCTTGATCTGGCTGATAAATATATCCAGGCCGATCCGAGCAAGAAAATTCTAGTGATTGGGGCTGAAACCCTTTCCAGCCGAACGAACTGGGAGGATCGAAACACCTGTATCCTTTTTGGCGATGGTGCTGGAGCCGTTGTTCTTGGGCATGTTGAGGGGAGTCGCGGGGTGATCGGGGCTAAGTTGTTCTCAGATGGAAAGCTCTGGAGCTTACTCCATATGCAC
>JAQVER010000007.1 GCA_028697885.1 Desulfocapsaceae bacterium | reverse complement strand
CCTCCCTCCACTGCCATTGCCGCCGTACTCACCGGCAAACCGGTGGCTGAACGTACCGGCCGGGGCACAGGTTTGGATGATGATCAGTTGAGCCATAAGGCCAAGGTGATCATCAAGGCGCTGGCCGTCAATATGCCCGATGCCAAGAATGGCCTCGATGTCCTGGCCAAGGTGGGCGGTTTCGAGATCGGCGGCATTGCCGGCCTGATCCTGGGTGCGGCCGCCAATCAGAAGCCGGTTATCGTCGACGGCTTTATCTCCACGGCGGGTGCCTTGGTTGCTTATGCCATCGAGCCCTTTGTCCGTGATTATATCATCTGCGCCCATCGCTCCATGGAACCGGGGCATGCCGCCATGCATGAAAAATTGAATTTGAAACCCCTGCTCGACCTGAACATGCGCCTGGGCGAGGGCACCGGCGCGGCCCTGGCCATGAATCTGGTGGAGGCAGCTGTAGCGGTGCTCACCGAGGTGGCGACCTTTGCCGAGGCTGCGGTGGCCGGGGCTGACAAGTAAGTCGTGACCGATTTTCAAGAAGACAGGCAGTCGTGGCTGCCGGAGGCGCTCAGGTACCCGCTGGCAAGCTTTCTGGCGGCCCTGCGTTTCCTGACCATTGTGCCGCTGTCCTGGAACGGTGAACAGGATGGCCGTTTTTTTAGGGCGAGCGTGGCCTGGTTCCCGGTGATCGGGCTGATGATCGGTTGTATTGGCGCCGCACTCATCTTCTGCCTGATGCCGTTCTTCCCGCCGCCGGTTCTGGCCCTGGCTGCCATTGTTCTGCTGGCCGGGGTCTCCGGCTGCCTGCATCTCGATGGTCTGGCCGACAGCGGCGACGGTCTGCTCAGCTCCCGTCCCCGCGAACGCATCCTCGAGATCATGCGCGACAGCCACACCGGGGCCATGGGCGTGATCGCCATTGTCGTGGTACTCCTGGGCAAATATGCGGCTCTTTCTTCCCTGGCCGGGCCGACCCTGCTTGCCACCCTGATTGCCATGCCCCTGGCCGGCCGCTGCGCCATCGTCCTGACCATGGCCTGCCTGCCCTATGCCCGGGAAGGCGAGGGACTGGGTCGCCTTTTTTATTCGCCGTCCAGCCGCTGGGCCGCACTGTGGTCCCTGGCCCTGCTGACGATTGTGGTGGCCTTTGGCGGCTGGCGGATGTCCTTGGCCGTCTTGCTTGCGGTGCTTATCACCGTGCTCTTCTTTTCCCTCTGGTGCCGGGCCAGAATCAACGGGGCCACCGGCGATACCCTGGGGGCGGTGTGTGAACTCACCGAGATGATGGTAGCCATTGCCATGACCTTCGGTCAGGGAATGAATGACTGATCTCGCGCAGAGACGCAGAGGCGCAGAGATTTTTTGCCTTCTTTTCTGTCTTTCTCAGCGTCTTCTCGGCCTCTGTGCGAGGGAATAGTGATCGAATCAGTATGAGGATCGAGATGAACCAGAGAGCGTCTTTACAAGCAACAAACACCGGTCATGGCGGCAATGTCCATGGTCTGGCCAGGGAGATGGGCATCGATGTGACCACTCTGCTCGATTTCAGCGCCAATATCAATCCTCTGGGGCCGCCGGAGTGGCTGCGGCCGCTCATCAGTCGCGAGGTGGCGAATCTGGTCCATTACCCGGATCCCTATGCCGGCGCGCTGGTCAGTGTTATTGCCGAGCGCTATCAGGTACCCGAGGAGGCGGTGGTGGTGGCCAACGGCACCACCGAACTGCTCTATCAACTGCCGCGGCTCCTCGGCCGGACCCAGGCACTGATTCCCTGTCCTTCCTATATCGATTATGCCAAGGTGATAGAGCTGGCCGGGATGACCGTCCGTTCCTTTCTGCTCTCCGCCGAGCAGGGATTTGTGCTCGACCCGCAGGAGCTTGCCCCCCGGATCACCGGCGGCGAGCTGGTGGTGATCGGCTCCCCCAATAATCCCACCGGGGCGCTGGTTGATCCGGAGCAGATCATCCGGCTGGCCAAAGAGCATCCGTCCGCCCTGTTCCTGATTGACGAGGCCTTTCTCGAATTTGTCGAGGGCGGCAGGAGCGTCGCTTTTACTGCCGACAACATCATCACCCTCCATTCCCTGACCAAGTTCTACGCCATCCCCGGCCTGCGTCTGGGCTTCGGCATCTTTCCGCTGCCCGTTGCCCGTCTGCTGCGCGAGCATCTGCCGCCGTGGACGGTCAATACCCTGGCCCAGGCCGTGGGCGTCCGGGCCCTGGCCGACCAGGAATATGGGGATCAGAGCCGGGTCCTTTGCTCCAGGCTGCGGACGGAATTCATGCGGGAGTTGCAGCAGATTCCCGCCCTGCAGGTCTTTGATTCCGCCGCCAATTATCTGCTGCTGCGCCTGAAGGACGGCAGCGATGCCCGAACCCTGGCCGGGCAACTGCTGGAACGGAAGATCATGATCCGCACCTGCGCCAATTATGTCGGACTGGATGCCAGTTATTTCCGCATCGCCGTGCGCACGGAGAAGGAAAACCGGCTGCTGTTGGCTGCCCTTGCCGATATCCTGCAACCGCAGCCGCAGAAGGTTGCAAAATCAATTCGCAGGATGGCGCGCCCCCTGATGTTCCAGGGCACCTCCTCCAATGCCGGAAAATCGGTGCTCACCGCCGCCCTGTGCCGGATCCTGCTCCAGGACGGGGTGCGGGTGGCCCCCTTCAAGGCCCAGAACATGTCGCTCAACTCCTTTGTCACCCATGACGGCCTGGAGATGGGCAGGGCCCAGGTGGTGCAGGCCCAGGCCGCCCGCCTCGACCCGGACGTGCGCATGAATCCGGTGCTGCTCAAGCCCAACTCCGATACCGGCAGTCAGGTGATCGTCCACGGGCGGCCGGTGGGCAACATGGATGTCATGACCTATCTGCGTTACAAGGAAACGGCAATGCAGGCGGCCCATGCCTCCTATGACAGTCTGGCCGCCGACTACGATGTGATCCTGCTGGAAGGGGCGGGCTCGCCGGGCGAGGTCAATCTCAAACGGCACGATATCGTCAATATGGGGATGGCCCGCTACGCCCAGGCCCCGGTGCTGCTGGTTGGCGATATCGACCGGGGCGGGGTCTATGCCTCCTTTGTCGGCACCATGGAGGTGCTGAACGAGTGGGAGAGGGCGCTGGTGGCCGGTTTTGTGGTCAACCGTTTCCGGGGCCAGGCCTCCCTGTTGCAAGCGGCCCACGACTATGTGAGCGCCCATACCGGCCGCGAGGTGCTGGGGGTGGTTCCCTACCTGAAGAATCTCGGCATCCCCGAGGAGGATTCGGTCTCCTTCAAGGCGGGCCTTTTTCAGACCGATCGGCCGGCAGGCGACCATGTGGAGATTGCCCTGATCAGCCTGCCCCATATCTCCAATTTTACCGATATCGAGCCCCTGGCCGCCGAACCCGATGTCTATCTCCGGGTGGTGGAGCGGGCGGACGATCTTGGGAGGCCGCAGGCCATTATCCTGCCCGGTTCCAAGAACGTGATTCACGACCTGGCCGCTCTCAGATCCTGCGGTCTGGCTGCCGCCATCCAGCAACTGGCGGCGGCGGGCTGTGAGATCGTCGGCGTCTGCGGCGGCTATCAGATGCTGGGGACAAGCATCGAAGATCCGCTGGCCATCGAGTCCAACCAGGGCACGATTGCAGGACTTGGTCTGCTCCCCATGACCACCGTGCTGGCCGCCGATAAAAAGCTGACCCGGCAGTCCGGCGTGCATACCGAGTCCGGCCAACCGGTGTATGGCTATGAGATCCATCACGGCCGCTCCCAGACCGACCTGGCGCCAACCCTTGCCTTCACCGACGGAACCGGCTGCGGCGCAGCAGATGCCTCGGGACGGATCTGGGGCAGCTACCTGCACGGGATCTTCGATTCCGACCCCTTCCGCCGCTGGTTTATCAACCGGTTGCGCCAGCGAAAAGGATTATCTCCGCTGTCCGGCATCCCCGCCCCCTACGATCTGGAACCCGCCTTCGACCGCCTGGCCGCTACCGTCCGCGCGAGTGTGGATATGAAGCGGATCTATCAGCTCCTGGGGCTGTGATCATTGTTTTTGACTTTCCATACCCCTGCATATATAACATATGCAATATATAGAAATAATAGAGAGAAAAGGTAATAAGTGGAGAGGGAAATTCCTTATTTTCCATATTCCACAAACAATATGAGAATAAATGGAAATTTTATCCGCCTATAGGGTGATATGATGGAAAATTTTCCATTTATTGAACTGTTATGCATAAATCATGAAAAATTGTGCTCACGAAAATGTAACTTGTTTAAATCAGTATGATTTGATTCGCAAGTATCACTGCAAAGATTGCGATGAAGTCATGATGTGCTCATGTGATCAAGAGCATGGAGAGAGATTTCTACCTCACCAGCTTAATATGGGTTCTTGGGAAGGCTCAAGAGAACAGGTTTCTGTAACAATAGGGTTTCAGGAAAAAATATGTCCCGTCTGTAGAGGGCTGAAGGCTGTAGCTGCACCAAAAGCTCCTATGCATGGAGCTACGACGAAAATTGTAAGGTATTATTGGCGTGAAATTTTCTTTGAAACTACTAGAAGGTTTTACGATGCCCATCCAGATTTAGATCCTTTGGACCACAACTCATCTGAATTTAACTTTCCAGAAGAAAGGCGTGTTATTGAAAAGCAGGTTATTTCTGAAATTAAAAAACAGCATGAAATTAATCCAAAGTATGAATACAGTGAAAGAACACAACAAGAAGTAATCGAAATTACAAACACCGAAGTTATCCTTGTAAACGCTGAGCATCTCAGCACAGGCGAGAAGAAAGTCGGCATCCGCAGCGGAGACAAAGTCCTTACAGTTGAAGAATTTGCTGCTGACTATTTCAAAAAACAAGGACTAAATGTCGTAGAGGTAGAAAGTGTACCGTTCCATGTTTTATTCGGTGTCTTTATGTATTTGGTCATTGAAGATCCGGGTGACGGCAAAGGAAGAGTTGTTCAGTTTGGTAGCAGAAACGACTTCGATACTAATACATGCCAAGAAGGTATGATTACGACGATTTTGCCTGATGATTTTGGAAGTGCGCTGTACTATGAAAGGCAGAGAGAACTCATCGATTGGCACATATCTGAACTTCATGACTTGGATTGGCTGTTCGATTATTGGTTGGAATATAGTTCAAACCTAAGGCAATACCTTTGGGCGCATAGAGAAAAAGATATTTCTAAAGCTAAAAAGGTAATGAATGTACTCGGTCTAGATAATGTCAAGAAAGTTCTCAATTACATGTCAATGAACTACTGGAAAAATTTCTGTGGCTGGCCAGACTTGCTAGTTTTTGATGATAAAAGCTTCTTTTTTGTAGAAGTGAAGTCTAGGAACGACAAACTAAGTGAAGATCAGAAAAACTGGTTGTTAGGTAATAATAACTATATGGGATTTAAGGCAAAAATATTCAAAGTTGGAAAGCCAAATGCATAACAAAGCGCTGCTGAAGGACAAGTTTTCCGCTGCGCTCCAAACTTGCCTCAGAGCGCGGCGTTATGCATCAACAAGAAATAAGAGGGGATCTACCATATGATTCTTTTGTACATATCAATCCTCTGGTTATCCATCACTCTTTTCATGGCATTCATGGAAGATGGTGCGACTATAGAGATATCAACAAAAGCTTATTGCAATGTAGACAGAGAAATTGCCTACAATGAGTATCTCAGTATCGAAAATTACTACACCTCTTTAAGCAAGGGACATCATCAATATCTAATTCAAGACAAAAACTGGGAAAACGGCGGAAAAATTAAAATCATAGAATCTGCCGGCTTTCAAACTGTCACCCATCACTACAAAATAAAGAAACGCATAAAAAACGAAATTGTTCATCTCATTTCAGAAGAAAGTAAGATTACAATTCTCGGAATTATTAAAAATACAAATCAGTCAGAAGCAATATTCACATTTGATATTAATGGAAATGGTTCTATTCTGGGCCTTATTATTAAAATCACATTTCCGAGCAAGTTGCGTCAGATACTCGCCTCTTCTGTTTTTACAAAATTAATTTGGCAACATCACGCAAATATGGAAATGAAACAGCTCTCCCGAGAACTAGAATCAAGACACTTAGCATCAGCATGAATTTATTGATAAAATCGCATAACAATTCGCTCAAGCACGACGCGCGAGCATGCCAGTTTTAACGGCTTCGGCCAACTACCTACAACTCGAACTTAATCGGCTAAAGAGAGGCGCGTGTCTTAGCTTTGCGTTAGGCCAATAAGGAAATATACAGTATGGAAACAGACAAGTACTCCAGCGATACACCTGTACATACTGCTGCTGAAGACAAATTTTCTCGCTGGGCTTTTGCCGAAAGAGTCGCAGATGTAATTTCTGAGAGAAAAGGCCCAAGCCCAATCACAATCGGTCTATATGGGCCATGGGGTGATGGTAAAACGTCTGTTCTAAACTTCATTGAGGAATCAATTAAAACAAAAGGCTCTGTTATCGTTGTAAGATTTAATCCCTGGATATTTGGAAACGTCGAATCTTTATTACTCGGTTTTTTTAATGTGCTTGCCGATGCTCTTGACACAGAATTAATCACCAAGGGAGAGAAACTTAAGGATTTTTTAAAAAAAACTGCTCCTGGTATTGCCTCATTTGCAGGGATGAAAGGCATTGGGGATGCTGTTGGCTCCTTCTTGCATGGTCCCAGTATCACTCAACTCCGAGAACGCATAGAAAACGAGCTTGAAAAATCGCAAAAACGAATCTTGGTTATGATCGATGATGTAGATCGGTTAGAAAAGGCTGAGATTTATGCTATTTTTAAACTGGTTAAACTAGTTGCAGATTTCAAATTTACTGCGTACCTATTGGCGTTTGACAAGGCAATTGTTGCATCTTCTTTGTCCGAAAATTACTCAGGGGCACATGAAAAGTCCGGAGAACAATTTTTAGAAAAAATTATTCAAGTTCCGCTTCACCTGCCCGCCGTCCCAGATAAAGACTTAAGACACTTTTGTTTTCAAGGCGTCGATGAAGCTCTCAATTCATCTGAAATCTCTTTGAGCGAGCAACAAGTCCAAGAATTTGCGAGAGATTTTACGCGAGCTTTTGACGAGAATTTAACAACACCACGCAAAGCTAAATTATACGGCAATATACTAATGTTTTCTCTTCCTATACTAAAGGGGGAGGTGAATCCAGTTGATCTTATGTTGATAGAGGGCTTAAGAGTATTTGTTCCTGAATTATATGACACCATACGCAAGAATAAAGACTCTTTTGCAGGTGCATTTAGAGAGTCTATGCACACAAATACAGAGCCAGAAAAACAACGGATAAAAGAACTTATTGACAATTCATTCTCTCTTGCTGGTATCAAACAGCCATATGGCTACATTGAGCTTCTTAAGAATATATTCCCTAAGATTAAATCTGTTTATGGGAATATGAGCTATGGAAGTGACTGGTATCAGATATGGGATGAAGGCCAACGCATATGTGCATCAGGTTATTTTGATCGATACTTCACGTATTCAGTTCCAAAGGGAGACTTCCCTGATACCGCATTAACTCTTCTGGTCGAAAAGGTCCATCGAGAAAAATGCAAATTGTCTTCAAATAATAACCCGTTGAGTGATGTACTTACTCCTGAGAATTCAGGAGCGCTGATACGTAAACTTAGAAATAAGTCTAATATTCTGAATGAAGATGAATCAATAGCTTTATCTTTAGCCATTTCTTATTCAGCAGGAATATTCCCAAATCCTGAAAGTATGTTCGGTTGGGATGCCCCTCATACACAAGCCGCAATGTTGGTTAGTGATCTCATTCAAAATGTAGATAACTCAAAACGAGTCGATATCATTAAAGAATGTATAGATAAATCAGCAACTATAGCATTTCAACTTGAAATTTTTAGATGGTTAAGGCGTGAAGATCAGGAGAGGCCTGAGAAAGATTCTTTCCCAGAGAAGGATATAACAAATATCGCCCGACATCTTGCCAAGTCATTGGAGAATTATCTAAAAAGTAGTGTCGATGTCACTGTTGAGTCGAGCCGAATAGCTCCGCAGATATTTTATATTCTCAATCAATATTCCAAAAACAAAATTGCTTTTAAGCATGTAATGCAAGTTTTGGATGCTGATAATTCGGCAGTCATAAGATTGCTTGATCTTTATACACCCACAGCTTGGGGAATGGAATCTGGCGTGTCGCATAAATCTAATTTTGAAAGAGATCAGTATGATTCCGTGACAAAAATTTTTGACCCAGATTTTATCTTATCATATATCGAGAGATACTTAGGTAATCTTCCAGAAGACCAGAAGAATTTCCCCAGAGACTTTGACCAGGAAGGGAGGGAGATTGTCTTGCACCAGTTTGTTTGGATTCACAGGAGAGTATTACAAGAAAACAGCAAGGAAGAGGCCTAACCTCTATATGGCCTCTGGTTGTCAAGAAATAAAAATCCCCTATAGATTGGAAGAAGGTAAAAAATGAAACAAAGATCCCATCTTATAATCAGATTTCTTGACAAACGACTCGTTGGTTCCGACTTGGGTCTTCGGTCGCGGGTATCAGCACGTTTTAATAGCGTGTCTGCACCAAACATCTATCGGGATTAACTGAAAAACCAAAAAGGTTCTTTGGCAATCAGCGTGCTGTCTTCTGGCAGCATCAGAATATATTTCGAACCCTTGTCCCGGCGCAATCAAAAGAATGGGCTTGATCGATTATGCGATCATCCAGTTAGGGTGTCACTCGGGCAAGGAGCAGAACACGATCATCACCTGGCAAAATATCCGTAGTGTAATTTGGAGCTGGAAAGTGCCGCCAATCAAACGCTCTGAACTTCGGGTATCGGGTCCACTCTTTTTGAGGCAGTCATGCTGCATGTGGGATATCAAGAGAAATCAGATCCACCCATGTGATTTCAGTTAGGCAACAAGCTGGCACCTCCAGCTTTGCCTTTGTTGTATTTTCGTTCCAATCTGCCCACATAGAGTTTTGCCTGGCTGGACTCCCTGAGCATGAGGATGGCGGCCTCTTTGACAGCCCATTTGAGATGGTGATTGCCGATCTTTTTATTGGAGGTTCCAGCCCACTTGCCGTCAGACTCTTTTTTCGGACGGATCAGGCGGGCATAGGAAGAAAAATCCTGTATCCGGGGAAATTGCCGCCCTTGAGCAGATGAGCGATTTTATAGGAATCGATTTTGTCGTTTTTGGTTTTACCGCCATGGATTGCCCGCATATACAGGGCGTGTCCCAGGATAAAGGAGAGCTGCCTGGCGGCACAGAGATCGGCAAGCCAATACCAGCAGCAGACGCATTCCACCCCAACAATGATATCTTCCTGATATGGGGAAATAAGGTCGAGATACAATTCTGGATTGGTGTCGATGTTCTTATGAACCTGAACATTTCCTTGCTGATTGAGAACGCAGACATACATTTTCCTGGCATGAAGATCGATTCCGCAATAATACTTGTGTTGTTGGGTCTAGAAATTCATCAGATTGGCCTCCTTTGGGTGAAGGTTTAATGTTGCTGGAACCTGCATTATCGTCCTTCATCTGAAGGAAGGCCATAACAATTATCAAGCCAATACACCGGGAAATTGGCCTGCGGCCAATTTCCCGGTGTACGGTATCATTGGGCAGCAAAAAAAAAAAACGAAGGAGGAGTGAAAGTTATGAATACAAAACAAGCAATAGAATCACGACGGGCTGTAAAGAACTATGATGCAAACCATAGTATGACGCCTGAAGAAGTAAATGAGCTATTGTCATTAGCCATTCTTTCTCCAACGGCATTTAATATTCAAAACTGGCGCTTTGTTGTGGTCACTGATACAGAGTTGCGGAAACAAATCAGGGAAGTGGCTTGGGATCAGGCACAAGTTACAGATGCATCGTTATTCATTGTTCTCTGTGCCGACCTGAAGTCATGGGAGAAAAGGCCTGAACAATACTGGGTTAATGCTCCAAAAGAAGTTCAGGAGTTTATAGTACCAGCTATCGATGCTTACTATCGAGGCAAAGACCAGGTTCAGAGAGATGAGGCGATGAGATCTTGCGGCATAGCTGCACAAACATTAATGATTGCAGCAAAATCGATGGGTTACGATTCGTGTCCGATGGATGGCTTCGATTTCGATAAAGTTGCTGAACTTATTCATCTACCCGCTGACCATGTAATTGCAATGTTTGTGGCAATTGGCAAGGGCACAAAAGAGGCGTGGCCGAGACCGGGGCAGCTGGATCTTAACGATGTAGTTATCAAAAACAGTTTTGCATAGGAACGTAACAAGAACATTCTCAAGACGGAAAAGGACGGCATCCCTGACGCGGCAAGTTGGCAGGGCCGCTGGTAATGCAAGTCGTTAAACAAAAAATCAGGGACATTATGGGGTAAACGGCATGAGAGATGACAGAGGAGAGATTACTGAAATCCCTAGCGGTAATCTCACTGAAAACAAGATTATGCCGTATAGATACCAGGTGTCCCAGGACTCTGTTCAGTACCCCTTATGTAAGCGAGGCACAAGACTCTGACCACGTCATTAACCGTATCCCCTGTTCCTTGGGCGTTGACATGTTGCGCTGTCTTACCTGGGAACTCGGCCTTGTATGACAGCCCACATCTTCGACGTCTCGTTCCTCGCTTTCCTGCCCCCTGCTTCCTTCACCTCCCACCCCACAGTGATTCCCTTGCCTTTGACAAGTAATTTATGATAAGTTTTTACTCAAGGGAGGTTCTCTTACAAGGGACCTGAGCTCCATAAGTTCACGCCCATGCTGGGCGAACACAACGCAATCCAGCCAACACGTTACCCTTGCGGCTGATTTTGTCGTTAGACCTTAAAATAGGAGATCAGCATGTCAAATCACGGTTTTTTCTCGGAAGACCCCAAAACTCTATGGATTACTGATCCGGACAAAGCGGATCGCAATATGGAGTTGCTTGCGGATTTCTCGTACACAGACCCCCAGGGCAGAGTCTGGCTTGCACCCAAAGGCTCAACAATCAATGGTGCGAGCATTCCTAGACCATTGTGGTCAACCGTAGGTAGTCCGTATACAGACGATTATCGCCGCGCGTCAATTACCCATGATGTGGCATGTAATACACCAGGCATCCCACGTAAGGAAGCTGATGTGATGTTTTTCCACGCATGTCGAGCAGGAGGTTGCAATGCTGCACAGGCACGCGTACTTTACGCTGGGGTACGAATTGGCGCGTGGGCATCTGCAAGCATCCCAAAACATACATTTTCTCGCGATAAGCTTCTATTTCGAACGCATATCAGCACTCCATTCAATGAAGAACTCTTCCTGAAAGGGAAGTTGTCTGATATTTCCAATGAAATGGATGGCCTTTCTGATGATACAACCATCGAGCAACTAGACAATATTATCGAACGTCACATCAAGTTCTAACCCCTTGGTGCATCTGACACGCATGACGCCACGTGCAGCCAACCAATTTCGTTAGATTCACCATGCTGAGAATAAGGGTGATCAATGGTACTGATTATTGACCAGACCATGGAAACTCCTTTTTTAGGAGCGTGATATCCTGTTATAAAATTATAGAAAGTGGATTGTTGCAAAAAATTCGTTTGAGGCCCCTTTTTTTTTATTTTTTCTATTTTTTTCTTTATTAAGAATTAAAAGGAGATAAACAATGAGCGGAGACAAACAGGAGCACTACCGGCGAATGGGATACCCAATCGCTATGGACGGCGCCGTAGAATTTTACTACGTCGTCTTCAGGACACATATCCGCACCGGAAAGAAGGAACTCTGTCTGGCAGGCTTATTTTCCTGGTCCAACCACTTCCACGACCCGGCTGTCACCATCCAATCGCTGGTGGACCAGGATGGGGAATACCGCTACAGTCGCCTTGGTCCTTTCCCCAACCGAGCCATGGCCGAATCCAAAGCCATCGAAATGTCGGTGCAGATGTTTAACGATCCCACCCGCTACGGCATATGGGGGACTGGAGGATTAACGCAGATCGGAAATTCTGATTACCGCAAACCCAATTTCAGATAAGATAAGAAGGAGGAAACATGGTAGATGAAATCAAAATACAAAAGATTGCGCTGAGGTTGCAAGAGCCAGAGTATTTTATTGATCAGTTTCTGCTTAGAGGTACTTATGCGTTAATCGTTACGGTTCCTTTCGATACACGAATGGTCGTGGTGCCACAGAATCCCGTTCCCGGATTCCAGTTCTTTGCTGATGCCGACCCCAGTAATTTCATCTGGAATTCCCGTATTCAAGTTCCGGTCGACGGGCAATACCGTTTTTTAATACGTCTCGACCGGCCAATTCTGGAAGGCGAGATGCAGGTCCAATTCATCCTGATCGCAGCTGTTCCTCCGGCGCCGTCTCCACCCGCCACTCCTCCCTGGCCGCCGGTGGGTTCCGCCCAGCAGATTTGGGACAATCCCTATTACCAGGCAATCATCCGGCGCCTCCATCCCTTGTGGGTAGCAGAGGAGAACCAGCGTATCCGAGTTACGCAGGGGCCAGGCTGGTATGTCGATCCCTGGGGCAGGGCATTGAATCCACCCAACCTTACAGCTAGCGGGCCACCCGACGGAATTGGTGGTGGAGATGCGCCGATGTGGTGCTGGTTTAACCTCGCCGGTTTCCAAGAATGGATTATTCGTAACGGACCGTGATCCCCATAAATCCGTTTTTTATTTTTCATTCCAAGTGAAGGCAGCATTAATAATTTAGGGAATATCATATCATTAAATAACAATAAAATTCAGCAGAGGAACTGCTGATTTTTATTGTTATTTTTTTGAAATGGCAGGATTGTATCAAAAAGAAAAAAAGGGGTCAGTTCTTGCAATCCGACAATAGATTTTTACAATAAAGTCATGGCCTCTCCAGCGGAACCTCTTCTGCATAGTCCCCAACCTGAAAAAGTGGCAAGACAGGGGCCGAGATTTGCCTGCTCACCACCAAAAAGTAAAATTGATTAACAATACAGTTGATTTGAATTCACCAAATTCAATTATGAGCAATCTTGAAGAGTTAGGGTATAGCGACTGGTTTAAGAGTCGGGTGGATGATGAAAAAATCGCTGCTCATGGTCTGGCACGGGTAATATCTGTGCATAAAGACAGTTATACCGTCAGCAAGGGCAAGGAGGAGGTGTTTGCAGAATTGTCAGGAAATCTTCTCTATAGCACAGAGTCTGCGAGTGATCTTCCTACTACGGGTGACTGGGTTTATGCAGACTTTTACGATGATGATACCCACGCAATCATATATGGGGTTTTACCCCGGAAGACTCTTCTCAAAAGGAAAACAGCTGGAAAGTCAGTTGATTTTCAGTTGATAGCCGCAAATATCGATGTTGCTCTTATCATTCAATCCTTGAATGATAATTTTAATCTAAGAAGACTGGAACGCTATTTGGTAATGGTCAATGACAGTGGTATTGAACCTGTTATCCTGTTGAGTAAGTGTGATCTTGTATCTCAAGAAGAAATTGACGAATTCAAGAGAAGTGTCCTCAGTATCGCTCCTCATACTACCGTACTGGAATTTAGCAATCTGAGTCGAGAGAATATTAATTCAGTTACCGGCTTATTAGAGAAAGGATCTAGCTATTGCCTGCTCGGTTCTTCTGGTGTCGGAAAAACCACCTTGCTCAATAGCATTATAGGTAATGAGAAGTTTGAGGTTAAGTCTGTAAGTAAGAAACAGAGCAAAGGCCGACACACCACTACCAGCCGCCAATTAGTTCGCTTGGACAATGGAGCCATGATCATCGATACTCCAGGGATGAGAGAGCTTGGCAACATGGCGCTCGATGATGGTCTGGATGAAACTTTCTCGGAGATAGTGGATCTTTCCCATAGATGCAGGTTTGGCAACTGTTCTCATACCAGCGAGCAAGGCTGTGCAATATTGTCAGCCATAGCGGCAGGCGATCTCTCTGAGCTCCGCTATCAGAATTACCAGAAGATGAAAAGAGAAGCCGAATTCAACGAGTTGTCGTATTCAGAGAAGCGAAAAAAGGATAAAAATTTCGGCAAGCTGATTAAGTCTGTCTTAAAGGACAAACAGAGGTAATGCGTCTAACGTCTCAATTAAACGATCAATTCGGCCAGTTATCGAACTGCCAAGACGGTCCGCGAACGGTCAGGCTTTGTCAACGGGGGATGTTTCGTGGGCGTCGGTCGGTAGCAAAGAGATTGAGATGAAGGAAACTATTAAACAGCAAGATCCGGGGAACGAGTTTTATACCGCGGAGGGGTGTCACATCGTCGAGTTGTCCAATTCACCTGACGATCCGGAGTTATCAATCGCCCGAGCAAGAGTAGAGCCAGGGGTGACCACTCGTTGGCATCGCCTGACCAAGACCGGCGAGCGTTACCTGATAGTCAGTGGCAGGGGGCGCGTAGAGATTGGAGAACTGCCGGCCCGAGAGGTGCATCCCGGTGATGTCGTTATAATCCCACCGATGTGTCGTCAGCGTATCACTAACATCGGTCCGGAAGATCTGGTTTTTCTAGCTATCTGTACTCCCCGGTTTTCGATTGATGATTATGAAGATGTCGAGGGAAACCTCGTTTAAGTGAAGTGCATCACATAACAAGGTCAAGTGAGGCAGGCCGCAGGATGCACGGTCTTCGGGGCTGTTGGTTTCCATATAGAAAATTCAAAACATAGTAACTGTCCAGCAGCACCCATCTGCTTCGTCATCAGCCTGTTCATGGACAAATCAGTACACTTCGCAGGCCTCTTTCTCGCATATGGAGCACTGCTGAATAGTTACAATACTTGGGTTAAGTTTCCTTTCCGGCATTAAGCTGGATAGTTCAAAATATATTTTACTAGCCGCCGTACAGAACGTTGATAGTACAGACCTGCACTCTGTCGCCGCTGGCTGTTGGCACATACTTTCAGTGAGGAGAAAATCATGAAGGCAACCGAGATCACAGAGGGGATTTACCGACTGGGGGTGAACCTGGAAAGTGACAAATTGTTTGAGGGGATGTGGCCGATGCCGAACGGCATTTCCCTCAACTCCTATGTTATCCGGGGGGAAAAAACGGCCATTATCGATCTGACCGAGGATGTTGATGATAAAGCGGTGGAGTTTGAACGGGAGCTTGCCTCCATTCCCCTGCGAGCCGAGGATGTCGACTGCCTGATCATCAATCATATGGAGCCTGATCACACCAGTTGGATCCCCGCCTTGTATGAGAAGAATCCGGACCTGCATTTTTATCTCACGGAAAAAGGGGCGGCAGTGCTTAAGGCCTTCTGCGGTATTGAACGCAATGTCCATATCGTCAAAACTGGCGACACGCTGGATCTGGGGAAGGGGAAGGTTCTTGCCTTTTATGAGACGCCGAACCTGCACTGGCCGGAGACCATGTTCACTTTTGAACAGTCATCCAGGATTCTTTTTACCTGCGATGCCTTTGGCTCCTACGGCGCTATTACCGATATCATATTTGATGATCAACTGTCATCGGAGCAGCACGAATTTTTCATGCGGGAAACCCTGCGCTATTATGCCAATATCATCGGCGGTCTTTCCACGTTTGTGGCCAAGGCCATCGAGCAGGTGAAAGGTCTTGATATCAGAATGGTGGCCCCGTCCCACGGTATCGTCTGGCGGGAAAACCCGTCCGCTATCATTGAGGCCTATTCCCGCTTTGCCCGCTATATGAACGGACCGGCCGAACCCGAGGTAACGGTCATCTGGTCAAGCATGTACGGGAACACGCAGAAGGTAGTCAGTGCCATGGTCCAGGGCGTGCGGGCCGAAGGTCTGCCCGTGCATATCCATCGGGTGCCGGATGAACATGTGAGCTTTATCCTGGCCTCCGCCTGGAAATCAGCCGGTCTTATCCTCGGCATGCCCACCTATGAGTATCGGATGTTTCCCCCCATGGCCTGGGCCCTGGACATGCTGGGCCGGAAAAAGGTCTGGAATAAAAAAGTGCTTCGCTTCGGCTCATTTGGCTGGTCGGGCGGTGCTCAAAGGGAACTTGAGGTCCTCACAGAAAAGATGAAATGGGACTTTATTGAACCGGTGGAATGGCAGGGACGACCTGATGATGAGGTCCTGGCCCGGGCGGAAGAGCAGGCCAAGGTTCTGGCCCGGCAGATCAAAGCTGATTTTTCCGCTAAATAGATCTTCCCGCCTCGTCTGCTGGTGACAAAGATCACAAAGATTCGGGTGAAAGTTAAGAGGGTATAGCTCTCTGTTTTTGTTTGTTATTTTCGTTAGAGTTCGTAAGATGATGAATCAAGAAGAACGGAACTGGTTGGCCACCATTTTATAAATCAAACCATTTAATGGCGGGGGTATCATGAAAAAAATAATCAGCATTGTTGTATTACTTTTGTTTCTCGGGCCCATTTCCGTAAGTGGGAAGGATTTTTCCTGGTTTATGTTTTTGCCTCCTATTACCGGCCATTCATCTTGCACTAATACAAACGTGACTTGCGAGAATATTGCCGGATGCTATGAAGGAGCATTTACTGATAACTGTCCAGGCATTGTTCTTGCCGGCAGGATGAATTTTACTATGAATGCGGACTGTTCTTTTAGCTCCTTGTCCAACTACGGTGTACAAACCAGCGGTTCAATTACAGGTTGTAATGGCTCAACATATACCGGATCAGGGACAACAGATTCCACTGGTTGTGGAGCTTTCCTGCTTACCTGCACAGGTACGAAGTCATCCATTGCCTGCAATTATACGTATAGCAATGGGAAAACAGGTACCATCCCTGATGCATCGTCTGCAGTCTGCAACTAAAATTAAATTTTGCTTCAATTATTGTTCAGGATAAGAAGTTCAAGGCTATAAACCGCCCTCCACGTCGCCTGCCGAGTAGAACCCCGGCACCTTTTCCCGACAGATATCCTGCCGGGAAAGTGGTCCGTGTTCAATGTATTTTGGAGTGATCAGAGGGGCAGGGCATGATCGCTAAGGTTATGTCCTGCCCCTGGTAAGATGGTGACAAAGTTCCTGCCTCACTTATAGGCCTCACTTTTATGTGAGGCTTATGTCCTTGCTTGACTCCCAATAGCCATGGAGGTTGCACCTCTGCCGGGCGATCAGGGTGACCATGCCAGAAGGAGCCGCATCTTGAGCAAGGACGACGGTAAAGGTCGCCTTGGGTTGCAGGTAGCCTTTAGATTGCAGATCGATTCTGCCGGCAGGTTCATTGCCGATATTCAGTTCTATGTATTCTATCCAATGCGTTGGTCCCATACCATGGACTTTTTCGCCCACGCTTATTTCAACGGTGAAAGGCTCGCCGGCCTTTACCTTGGCCGGAGCGGTGATGACCGGGGCATGCGACATCTCCAGAGGGGACTTGCTGGCTGGGTTTTGCACCCTGTTAATCGTCTCGAACAGCCCCCGGTTGACCTTGCCTGGGGAAGACATTTCAGCGGCAAAGGCCTCTTTGAGTATTCCAACTGAGAGAGTCGTTAAAGCTGCACTTTTTACAAAAGTCCTTCGGTCCATAATTTCCTCCTGAGTTATTGATATTGATACGTACCTATTACGTACCTGTTCTGATTGAAATATTCGGTTACTCGTTGATAATCCTCGGGGGTGTCCATGTCGATCAGAACTCCCCGGTCGGCGACAGACAGGTGCTTAATCCGCTCCGGGTTCGCTCGCATCAGGTCCCGCAAGGTCAGCGGTGCTGCCAGTCCTTCCAGCAGTTGACGGGGAAAGAGCGGGGGGTGGCCGCGTCGGCCATGGTGGCACGGAATGATGATGCCCTCCGGATTCATGCAGTGCACCGCGATAAGGGACGAGATGGTCGCGGCAGTTACCAGAGGATAATCACAGAGAGCCACCATCACACCCGTTATGGAAGAAGAGAGGGCATCTCGACCGGTGCGGACCGATGCGGCCATGTCGCCATCAGGGTCGGTGGTCATCACCACCTGCACCGGATAGTCCCTGGCTGCCCGGGCCACCTCATCGCCTTCCGGCCTGACCACCACGATCACCTCTTTGCTTCCCCCCGTGAGCAGGGTTTCCAGGCAGTGGGCGATAACGGTCTTCCCGGCAAGGGGAAGAAGTTGTTTACAGCTCCCCATGCGCCGGGCAGCTCCGGCAGCCAGTAGGATTGCTCCGGCGCTGTGTGTCATGCCTTCTCCTTTTTTGAATCAGTTGGCCAACGATGCTGACTGCGATCTCTTCCGGGGTCTCCGCATCGATCTCCACCCCCACCGGGGTGATGACCCGTGCCAGCTCTTCTTCCGTAAAGCCGTTTTCCGTCAGGGTCTGCAGCAGGGCCTGTTTTTTGCGCCGGCTCCCGACCAAGCCGATGAATCCTGCTTCGCTTTTGAGCGCCCCCTGTACCGCAACAAAGTCGTGCAGATGTCCAGGGGTGGCAATAACTACGAACGAATTGCTGTCCAGCCTGAGGCCGGTAAAAGCCTCTTCGACCTGACAGCAGAGCAGCTCGTCGGCACAGGGGATTGCCTCCTGGTTGGCGTACTCCGGACGTTCGTCCACCACGGTCACCCTGAAACCACAGGACTTGGCCAAAACAGCCGTTGCCTTGCCGACATGGCCTGCCCCGAACAACACCAAACGTGGGGCATTGCCGTGCGGCTCTACATAGACCGTCATTGATCCGCCGCAGGCGAAACCATGTTTCTCGGTGAGGACAAAGGGGAGAGTCCGGGGAGTACCTTCGACCAGGGCTGCTTTGGCCGCCTCGATGGTCTCCGCTTCCACCCGGCCGCCGCCGATGCTGCCCAGAATAGTGCCGTTGCCGCGCAGCAGCATCTTAGCCCCGGCCTTCCGGGGCGAGGACCCACTGTGATCAATTACGGTGGCCAGGGCAAAGGAGACGCCCGTCCGGGAGAGCAGCGCCATCTCTTCATAGATCTTCAGGTCCATCACGCTTTCCCCATGGCAGCCCGGACTTGGTCAGGGGTTATCGGCAGTGACCGTACCCTGGCGCCACTCACGGCAAAGAGGGCATTGGCCATCGCCGGGGCAAGGGGAGGGACACCGGGTTCGCCCACCCCACCTGGCGGTTCGTTGCTCTTTACAATATGGACCTCAATCTTGGGGGCGTCATCCATCTGCACCAACGGGTAGCCGTCAAAGTTACCCTGCTCGACCTGGCCGTTCTTGAGAGTGATCGCTCCATACAGAGCGGCAGAAAGGCCGAAGATGATTGCTCCCTCCATCTGGGCGGTGATGGTGTCCGGGTTGACGATCTTGCCGCAGTCGATGGCACAGACCACCCGTTTGACCTGAACCTGGTCCTTGTCCGTCATTGAGACCTCAGCTACCTGGGCGACGAAGGAGCCGAAGGACTCGTGCACAGCAATACCGCGTCCGACTCCGGCCGGAAGCGGTTTCCCCCAGCCGGCCTTTTGGGCGACGGTCTCCAGAACCTGCAGATGGCGCGGATGTTTGGCAAGCAGTGACCGGCGGTATTTATAGGGATCCTGACCGGTAGCATGGGCAAGTTCATCCAGAAAGCTCTCCACCACGAAGGCGGTGTGGGAGTGTCCTACCGAACGCCACCAAAGTACCGGCACCCCGTTCTTGGTTGTATGCAGATCGACCAGCACGTTGGGGATGGCATAGGGCAGGTCGGCTGCTCCTTCCACCGAGGTGCTGTCGATGCCGTCTTTGACCATGGCATTCTCGAACGAGGTCCCGGCCGCGATCGACTGTCCGACTATGGTATGCTGCCAGGCCAGCGGCCTGCCTTGTTTGTCCAGGCAGGCATTGATCCGGTCGTACCACATGGGACGATAGAAACCGGCCCGCATATCGTCTTCGCGGGTCCGAATCACCTTGACCGGCTTTTTGACCGCCTTGGCCACCTGGGCCGCCTCAATGATGAAATCCGAGGCAGGACAGGCCCGTCGGCCGAAACCACCGCCAAGAAAGGTGGTTTCAAAGGTGACTTGCTCGGGTTGCAGTCCGGCCACACCAGCGGCGGCGGCGCGGTCAACGGTCTGGAACTGGGAACCGGTACGGACCAGTCCGCTGTCGGGTTTGAGATCGACAAAACAGTTGAGAGGCTCCATGGGGGCATGGGCCAGATAGGGGACCTCATATTCGGCCGTAAACTTGCGGTCCGCCTTATCCAGCTCTGCTGCTGCGTCCCCTGAACTGTAAGCCTTGGCCCCCGGTGTTGCCGCCAGCTTGGCGTATTCTTCACGCATGGCGGGAGTATTGATGCTTGCCCATTGGCCCTCATCCCAGACGATTTCCAGGAGGCCGCGCCCTTTTTGGGCCGGCCAGAAGCCATCGGCCACCACTGCCACCCCGGCATCGACTGCCACCACCTCGCGGACGCCGGCTACGGCAAGAGCTTTCTTGGCATCGAAGCTCTTCACTGTACCGCCGAAGACCGGTGGCCGGGCGATCACAGCCGTCAGCATGCCGGGTGCGTCCACATCGATACCGAAGATTGCGGTGCCGTTAATCTTGGCCGGGCTGTCCAGGCGTTTGATCGGTTTGCCGAGAAGGGTATGTTTCTTCGATTTTTTCAGCTTCGGTTCCTTCGGCACCGGCAGAAGTGCTGCCTGCTCCGCCAGTTCGCCGTAGTTGAGATGTTTGCCGCCCGGGCCATGTACCACACTGTTTTTTGCCTGGCAGGCGGATGGCTTGACTTTCCAATCCTTGGCCGCAGCTTCAATCAGCATCTCGCGGGCCGCGGCGCCCGCCTTGGAGAGGCGCTCCCATTCCGTACGGACACTGGTGCTGCCTCCGGTGGCCATGATATTGCCGAAGGTGACGTGGTCGTATTCCGGCGCTACCGGGGAAGGTTGCACCCGCACCTGCTGCCAGTCGCATTCCAGCTCCTCGGCGATCAGCATCGGCAGCGAGGTGTAGACCCCTTGTCCCATCTCGGATTTGTTGACGATCACGGTAATAGTACCGTCGCTGCCGATCCGCAGGAAGGCGTTCGGAGCGAATGGGGTGGTCCCGGCGGCCAGAGCCTGCCGCAGTCCCCCGGGTATATGGCAGGCCAGCACCAGACCGCCTCCCACCAAAATTCCGGCCTTGATCAATTCGCGGCGACTCAGCTTGATAATCTCGCTCATGATTTTTCTCCTTCCTGCTGAGAGGCGACATGGATCGCTTTGCGAATGCGGCCATACGTGCCGCAACGACAGAGGTTGCCGCTCATGGCGTTATCAATATCGGCATCGGTTGGGTGGGGCTTTGACGTCATCAGGCCGGCGGCATTCATAATCTGACCTGGCTGACAGTAGCCACACTGGGAGACTTCTTCGGTCAGCCATGCCTTTTTGAGCGGGTGGCTGACGGGGACACCCTCAATGGTGGTAACCTTTTTATCCTGCATCTCGGCTAACGAGGTCTGGCAGGAACGCTGGGGCTGGCCGTCGATCAGGACCGTGCAGGCCCCGCACAGACCTTCGCCGCAGCCGAACTTGGTGCCGGTGAGCTTGAGATGGTCGCGGAGCACCCAGAGTAACGGGGTGTCCGCCTCAAGATCAACGGAATGACTGATACCGTTTACCTGGAACGTAATCATGGCTACCTCCTGTAAGGGTTGAGAGAGCAACTGTCGTTAAACTGTCCTTGTCTTCTGAACCCGGCTTGCTGCCCGGGTGGACAATAGATCAAGAAATAAACACGATTCTGCGCTGCGTGCTTGCCTCCATTACTGCGTGGTCATGTCGGTGGTCGCAATCATCAATGAGAGCAGGGACTGAGAGGAGCAGGGGGTGATAATTGCCGGATCGACAGTCTGGCCAACAGGGTCAAAAGAAGGGTACGCCTCTGAGCCCTGCACGGTCTTGTAGCTGGGGGTGACGGGATAGAGCTTGCTTGGGAAAGCGCTGGGCGGCAGGTGCTCGATAACGATCAGCTCGACAGAATCGATGCAGTCGCTGGCGCCGGATACAGCAGTGGTTTGGAGCTCAAAAAGCGAGCAGAGATAATGTTTGCCCATGATTTACCTGCAGAAAGGAATTCATTCATGGTGTTCAACGCACCCCATATTTTATAGTCATAGCAAAATTTAGGATGATTTTGAAGGGTATTCTCTGAGTTTGTCAGAGAAAGATCGTGAGTGTTGCCCGGTGGTGGAAAGGAAGAGAAAAATGATTGGAGCAGTCCTTGGTTTCAACAGTGGTCTCGTTGGATGATCCGGATCCTGCCGTCACGCTTTTTCTGGTTTTTTCAGAAGAGATATGGTTATCTGTGTCAATACAACATCAACTCATCAACTCATCAAACTGCCATATGATCACTCCCCACAAGAATTCTCAGCTCTGTCCGAACTGCCGTGGCCTCATCAGCCGGGACGAAGCCGTATGCCCTTATTGCGGTCTCAAGAATCCTGGTTCCTGGTGGAAAAATACGGGCATTATGCGCCTGTTCAGTGATCCGGATTTGTTCCTCAAGGGGTTGGTTGGCGTCAATATCGCCTTCTTTGTCCTCTCGCTGATCATCAGCCCCAGAGGTATGGGCATGGGGATGAGCCCCTTTGGTTTTCTGTCGCCGGACAATCGGAGCCTGCTGCTGCTGGGAGCGACCGGTACCATGCCGATCGCCTCCCTGCACCGCTGGTGGTCGCTGGTTTCTGCCAGTTATCTGCACGGCAGCCTGCTCCATCTCGTCTTCAACATGATCGCCCTTCGGCAGATCGGCCCCCTGATCATTCAGGAATACGGTCTTTCCCGGATGTTCACCATCTATACCCTGGGCGGCATCGGCGGCTTTCTGCTCTCCTATCTGGCCGGAGTTCCTCTAACCATCGGCGCTTCGGCTGCTATCTGCGCCCTGATCGGCGCCGCCCTGTATTACGGGAAAAGCCGGGGCGGGATCTATGGCCAGCAGGTGTACCAGCAGGTCGGCGGCTGGGCCTTAGGTATCTTTGCCTTTGGCCTCTTGGTGCCGGGAATCAACAACTGGGGCCATGGCGGCGGTATGGCGACGGGCATTCTCTGCGGACTGCTTCTGGGCTATCAGGAAAACCGCCGCGAGATGCTCAATCACCGGCTGCTTGGTGCGGCCTGTGCGCTGGGGACAGTCCTGATCCTGCTCTGGGCCGTGGCAACCACGGTCATC
Organism: Desulfocapsaceae bacterium; assembly: GCA_028697885.1. Taxonomy (GTDB): domain Bacteria; phylum Desulfobacterota; class Desulfobulbia; order Desulfobulbales; family Desulfocapsaceae; genus UBA2270. The sequence goes on along the minus strand of JAQVER010000007.1, from coordinate 39,737 downwards.
TATCGTTTTTTCTGATCCGTTCGTATCCTGTAAGGAGGGGACGGATCACGCTGTTACCTCGATCACGCCAAAGTACGTGCTCTATTGTTCATTGTTTTACCCTTCTTGCCCCTCCCTATGTTTTTTCAGCCAGGAGTTGTTCGATGCTCTCATGGAGCTGTGAGAAACTCCATTCCAAAGTGAGATGGACGTCTCCTGATCCATTTTATCTTGAGTGATCAATAAGATATATCCTTCAGTAAAGAGTTATGCCCTGCGTATGATTTTTCAGTGTGATCTCTTTGACTTTCTGTGTTATTTGACATAATATTGTAATAATAAGATTTAGAAAACAGGCAAATATTAAAATGGGCAGCCTGCAAAGAGGATCAAATTCCATTCCTCTTAATTTCACTTATTGATGAACGGAAAAGTTGTTTATGAGAAAAATGACCACGTGACCACTTTTCATCTTTTACATTGGCAGGACTAAGTGTAAAGGCAAGCGTGTAGCGGGAGCTGCTACCCCTTTAAGTACGGTAATAAGTGTAGGGTACCTTGAAAAATGATCTTTTGGCCCAAGATCTGCCTTGTTCTGAAAATTTTATCCTCGGAATATCTACTAGATGCCTGCGGTAAAATTTTCTTCATGCCTTGATCTTGAATAAAAATCCTGATTTTTCAAAGTAGCCTGTATTCCAGTCCTGTTGCTCTCGTAACCAAAAGGCTGAACGTACGTAATTATAATATAACACTCTCCAGCAAAGCGAGATCTTCATGCCCCTTATTGTCGGTGTCAGACCTGGCCACTGAACGGGTTGCAATGACCATGGTGCAATATCCAAACAATCCAATAGAGGAGTAAATCATGAAACGAAAAACGTTTGTGCTTTCTGCTTTGGTAGGTGTCATGTCCTTATCATCTGCTGGGTTTATACTGGCATCGGATCAGGATCGTACGAAGGACCAGATCAAACTTCAAACACAGGACAAAATTCATCAGGATCTGACAGTGGACGCAATACAGACACCAGATCAGGATAAGGACCAAGATCGGATACGCGACAAGATTCAGGATCCGGATCAGGATAAGGATCAGGATATGGATCAAGATCGGACACGGGACAAAATTCATGATGGTGCTGGAATGGGATCCAGTAGTGGCGGTTCCAGTGGCGGTTCCAGTGGCGGCTCAAGTGGCGGCTCCAGTGGCGGTTCCAGTGGCGGCTCCAGTGGTGGTTCCAGTGGTGGCTCCAGTGGTGGTTCCAGTGGTGGTGGAATGGGCTCCGGTGGTGGCGGAATGGGCTCCGGTGGAGGACATCGCTGAGCCGTAGTGAAAAAGAACTGTTCAGGGGTGGGATTGGCACCTATGTGCTCTTCTCACCATGGTGAGGGTAACTCCGGATGTCAGGATTGATTTTTGAGCATGAGCCCTGCCAGAAAGGACGGGGTGGCTTCTCCCTCGCAATATTCAGGATACTCACAGATGATGACGGTTGTTAAGGCTATGAGCTCACTTTAGTGAGCATTCATAGGGCATGGCCTACCAGCCGTCATTGTCTTCCGGAGAGAATATCAGGTGACTTCTTGATCTTTTTAGCAGTATTCTATAAGTGAAAACAAGAAGTTGTGTGTTCCGTTACAAATCCTTGCTTGCCAGCTTAATGCTGGTGTCTTCCGGACTGTTTGTGATAGTGAATCCCAGGCGGCTTACCAGCTTGAGCATTCTGTCGTTGTCGCTGAGGATCTCTCCCGTCATGACCTTAAGTCCCTTTGACCGGGCTGCATCCATCAGGGCAGTCATCAGCTTCTGACCCAGACCCTTGCCGCTCATGTTATCGGCAATCACCAGGGAAAATTCACAGCTCTCTCCATCCGGGTTGATCGCAAAGCGGGTCACCCCGATCTCGACCTCCGCTCCCTGTTCTGTTGTTACCGCAATCAAGGCTATCTCACGGTTGTAATCGATCTGTGTGAACCGGACCAGCATCTCGGTGGAGAGGTCCTGCAGGGTGTGCATGAAGCGGAAATATCGCGATTCCGCCGAGAGATTATGGACGAAGGCCTGCTCGATCTCCGCATCTTCAGGCCTGATCGGCCGGATGGTGATATTTTTACCGTTTGCCAGTTGATGATGGCTGACCAGGTGGGAGGGATAGGGATAGATGGCCATATGGGCGTAGCGGTCGGTGCTGGGCGGCCGATACTCAAGGACTATCCGGGCATCAGCGGCAAGAACTCCGTTTTCGTCGACGATCAAGGGGTTGATATCCATTTCCTTGAGCAGCGGGAGTTCGCAGACCATCTCCGAAATACGGAGCAGGATACTCTCCAGAGCCTCGATATTGACCGGCGGCATGTGGCGGAACTGGCCCAAGGTCTTGGCGACATGGGTCCGTTCGATCAGGTCTTTGGCCAGAAAGGAGTTGAGCGGAGGCAGGGCCACGGAGTGATCTCCCATGACCTCAACCATAGTCCCCCCGGCCCCGAAGCTGATCACCGGGCCGAATACCTGGTCATTGCTCACTCCCACCATCAATTCACGACCGTTCGGTTTGATGATCATCGGCTCGATGGAAATTCCGTTCAAGGCCGCGTTGGGCCGGTGCAGATGCACCTCGTCAAGTATCTCCTGATACGCCGCCCGTACGGCCTGGGCGTTGCCGAGATTGAGCTGGACGCCGCCGGTATCGGTTTTATGCGAGATATCCGGGGAGTTGATCTTCATCGCCACCGGGAAACCTGCCTGTTCGGCGATCAACAGGGCCTCGTTGGGGCTGCGGGCAATCATGGTACTTGCCACCGGGATATGGAAGGCCGCAAGCAGTGCCTTGGATTCCATTTCGTTCAGCACCATGCGCCGCTCCAGCAGCGCGGCGTCGATGATCATGCGTGCACCTTCGACATCGGGCTCCAGGTGATGAGAGAGGGGGCCGGGCATCTGTTTCAGGAGTTTCTGGTTCTGGGTATAGGCGGAGAGATAGGAAAAAACCTCCACTGCCGGCTCCGGAGTGCGGAAGTAGGGTTTTTTGGCCTGGGCAAAGGCGGCCCGGGCCTCGGCAACCTGGCCTTCCCCCATCCAGCAGAGGAGCAGGGGCTTGCTGCTCTTGCCTGACAGCTCGATCACCGCCTGGGCCGATTCCAGCGGCTTGGTCATGGCCTGCGGCGTCAGGATGACCAGGACTCCGTCGACACCTGCGTCATCCAGGCAGGCCTTGACCGCCAGTTGATAGCGGTCCGCCTGGGCATCGCCGATGATGTCCACCGGATTGCCGTGCGACCAGCTTGGCGGCAGCGCCTGGTTGAGATGGTCGATGGTCGTCTCAGAGAGCGTTGCAATGACGACGCCCAGATCGGAGGCCCGGTCGGTGGCCATGACGCCGGGACCGCCGCCATTGGTGACGATGGCTAAGCGATTGCCCACCGGCCGGAATCCGGACGACATGGCCTTGGCGGCGACAAACATCTGGGTGATGGTCTGGACCCGCACCACGCCGGCCCGCCGGATGGCCGCGTCGAAGACATCGTCGGCGCCCACAAGAGATGCGGTATGAGTGCGGGCGGCCTGGGATCCAGTGGTATGGCGGCCGACCTTGACCAGGATAACCGGTTTGATGCGGGCGGCGGCGCGGATGGCGCTCATGAAGCTTTGGGGTTTGCGGATGCCTTCAATATAGAGGAGGATGCTTTTGGTGCTGCTGTCGGAGAGCAGGTAGTCAAGGATCTCGCCGAAGTCGACATCGGCGGAGGAGCCGAGGGAAACAAGGGTTGAGAATCCGACGTCGTTGCTCTGCGCCCAATCGAGTATGGCGGTGCAGAGGGCGCCCGATTGGGAGACGAAGGCCAGGTTGCCGCTCCTGGCACCGCCTTTGTTGAAGGTGGCATTGAGGCCAAGCGCCGGCCGCATCAGGCCCAGACAGTTGGGGCCGATCATCCTGATTCCGTACTGCCGGGCCTTCTTGATTACCTCCTCTTCCAGGGCCAGCCCGCTGGCCCCTGACTCGCCGAATCCGGCGGTGAGGATGACGGCCGCCTTGACCCCATGCCTGCCGCATTCATCGATAAGTGTGGAGACCGACTGGGCCGGGGTAGCGATAATTGCCAGATCAACGGGCTGGCCGACAGCGGCAATCGAAGGGTAGGCCTTCTGGCCCTGAACAGTCACGTGGCTGCGGTTGACGGGATAGATCTTGCCCTTATAGGAGCTGTGCAGCAGGTTATCAAGAACGACCTGCCCGACCGAATCGATGCGGTCGCTGGCCCCGAAGACGGCAAGGGATTGAGGCTCGAAAAGCGAGCTGAGATAATGTTTGCCCATGGTCTTCCCGCTGAAAAGGATGTGATTGAGAGAACCCTCTGAACTCTATATCTGTATTAGTATCAGAATTTTGGAAGATGTTGAAGGGCTATTCTCATAGTTTAACAATCTGCAATTTTAAATCAGCTATTAGATATTTCACCTTCAGTTTTTCTAATCTACACGATAGAATATTCTTATGGTCTGTTGTATCAACTTAATTTCCAAAATATCGCATCAGATTTTTTGTCAATTTTCCTGCAACGGACCAAGTAACGTTCAAGAGGTTGTGTATTCAACAAAAGTTCCCCAAAAAACTTAACCAAGGAGAATACCATGTCTAAGAGTGTTTACAAAATAATTGAAATGGTCGGATCAAGCCCGGATTCATGGGAGGATGCTACCCAGAATGCCGTCAAGTCTGCCGGACTAAGCCTGCGTGATCTGCGCATTGCAGAAGTTGTTACTCTTGATATGAAAATTGGTGAGGATGGCATAGGAACCATCTTTCGGGCACGTGTGAAACTCTCGTTTAAACTCCTTTCCGATTAATCCGTATTTTCCTCAAAGATATTCCGGAGAAGTCGGGAAACTCAAAGGGGCATAATTGGAGTCGGAATTGACTTACGGGTCTTCGAGATAAACATTACGCTTCCAGCTCCACCACACCTCCTTTCAAGGAAATCCACCTCAAACGGATTTCCTTGAAAGGAGAGATCTCTGTCGGTTCAGTTTGCTTACCGGCTTTTTGCCTATTGTTTAGACTTACAGGATAATTTTGGCACAGAAAAAGTGCTAAGAAAGGGATGGGCCCTTGTATCACTTAATTCAACCTGACCGGGAGATTCGTTTTTCCTTCGTGTTCACATCAAGAAAATCACCATAAAGTTTTTTAGCGCAGTCAGGACAGATACTATGACTGAATTGGAGATCGGAACGTGTACCTAAGTATGCTTCAATCTGATTCCAATATCCTTTGTCATCGCGAATTTTTTTGCAGGCCGCACAGATCGGCAAAAATCCACTTAATGTTTTCACTTGGGCCAAGGCTTCCTGGAGTTCGGAAATCAGGTCTTCCCTTTCTCTTTCCAGTGCTTTACGTTCAGTAATTTCTTTCTGCAATTGAGCGTTGGCAGCCCCGATATTCTTGTTTTGTGTGGCGAGCGAGTGGTTTGTCTGGTCCAGTTCCGTTGCATATCGTGCGAGAGTGGCAAGCATGTCATTGATGGAAACTGCCAAGTGTCTGATTTCAAGAGGTCCGTGTTCGTTGACCCTGATACTACGATCAGATTGACTGCCGATGCGCGACACTGATTCCCTCAGCTTCATGACTGGTGCAATAACCTGCAGCTCAAGTATAAGAGCTACCACCAGGCAAATTACAATGCTGATCAATAAAAAAAACCACTGCAAAGTATTTATAGTCTGCAGGCCTCTTTGGTAAATGCTCCTTTCAAGTTTGGCTTCCAGAAGCAGGAGGGGATTGTTGGTAATATCATTGATCTGGAGGAATGCGGTTATAGAGCTTTCGCCATTGCTCTGGACGGCCAGCTTCTCGCCTGTTTGCTGCATGGCCTGCAATATCTCCTTTTGCTGTAACGTCGATTTTTCCAGAGGCAGCGGAATAATCGTTAAAAGAATCTGCTGGCTTTCGGCAATACGTTTCACTTCCTCTCCATCTAGATATCTGCCGAAGATAAGCGTTCCCTGGATTGGTCCCTTTTGTTCACTGGTCAGAATAGGTCGCGAGGTCAGGAGCATAGGCCCCTTAGGAAACTGGACAAGACCTTTGTGAAAACTCTTTGCCTCTTTGAGGAGGATCAATTCCTGGTGATTTTCCAGATAGGTAATAAGTTCTTTTGGCGGCTTGATTTTTTTACCGAGATTTTTGTCAAAAACATTCAAGGATACAGGTTTGCCATTGCGGTCAAAAAAACCCAAGAAATCTAGATTCATACTGGTAAAGGTCTCATCGGTCAGGTTTGAGGTAATAAACTCGGGGGATCTAGTTTCAATAAATGAATAGACATCGTCCCACCACGCCCAGTCCCGGTTGATGGTATCCAAGAGCTCAAGTCGAGACTGGATGGCATTGTTAACTTCTCTCAGGCTGTGTTTGGCGCTGTGAATTTCCAGTTCCTGGAAGCTATCCATCAGGACAAATTTGGCAACCGAGTGCAAGAGGAGAAAGGATACAAGAAAGGTGCAGATCAGGATAAAAAGGGTTTTATAGCGGATTGAATTGAAGAGGTACGATAAGCGTGCAAGTCCGTTTCTCTGACCATCAGGTGATAGGAAATTGTTTTCCATAACAGTTCTCCCCTGAGATAAACGGCTATACAATAAAATATTATCTATAAAATTACATTTGGCGACTCATTGGGCTGGAATTAAATCAAAACATCAATGGTTGGTCCTTTATGTCAACTGTTTATGCGAACGTCATAAATAGAGTCTCTCTATAATACGTTATCATATTCATCCGTGGTAATTCAAGGTGACCCGTTGAAATTAAAGAAACATTCATGATAAGCTTTTTTTAATGTTCAAAGGACTAATTTCACCCGGGCTGGCGGAAAGTATCCATAACAAGATGAAATTACAAAATTATGGGGATTATGTCTTTCTCCAGACAAGTTTTTTTCCAATTGGTACCAAAAAATGTAAAAACGGAAGGGACCGATGATAGAAATAATCAAGGCCAAAAATCGTCATTTCTCTGATTTCGGGTGGTTAAAGACATACTGGCTCTTCTCCTTTTCCAGTTATTTTGATCCGCACAATATTCAGTTTGGATCCCTGCGCGTGTTCAATGACGACATCGTTGCACCGGGAACAGGTTTCCCAACCCATCCGCACGAGGAAATGGAGATTGTGACCATTGTTCTTAACGGTGAGATGACCCACGAAGACAGTATGGGGAACAAGGCCGTGATCAAGGCGGGTGATGTGCAGCGCATGTCGGCGGGCACCGGCTTGACCCATTCTGAATTTAACCTGGCCGAGAAACCCGTCCATTTCTTCCAGATCTGGATTTTTCCGGACCAAAGAGGTCTTGCGCCTACATACGACCAGAAAACCTATGCAGCCGGGGATTGGCAGAACCGTCTTTTCCCCTTGGCATCCGGCCAGAATATCTCAGGGGCAGTCACATTTCATACGGATGCCACCATCTATCGCTGTAATCTGGAGACGGGGAAAGAAGTTACCCACCAGGCCATTGCCGGCCGCCGGATTTTTATCTACCTGACCGACGGGCATCTTACGGCTAATGGCCATGAACTGCTTGCCAAGGACCAGGCGCAGATTGACATTTCTGAACCACTGGTTATTAAGGCTCAGGAGCGCTCTGGCTTTATTTTGATTGATGTCCCCTCAGACACAGGATTTGGATACAGCCAGGATATATTGAAAGGACGGAGTAAATAGCAGCCCTAAACAGGGCTGGCCGGTTATCTTAGTTATAAGGATGAAAATCAATGAAAAGCATATTGTCCGTAGTTGATCAATTAAATTGGGGGATGGTTATAATATTGTGTGCCACTCTCGGGCTTGCTCCCTTTTCCCCTCCGCATATTGTCGAAAAACTATCAATGCTGATAAAAGGAAACTTGATCAAGCCATTGGATTGGTTTGACTTGCTCTTGCATAGCATCCCGTGGATTCTTTTAATTTTGAAAATAGTGGCATCAGTTAGCAGAGGGAAATAACTACTTGGAAAAATGACTCAATGCGCATTTGGGATATAAATCCTGGATATTTAAATCGCCAAAGCCTGCTGGGAGAACATCGTGAGCTTCATGGCATCGTCTCGATCATTGTTAATGGCAAAAAGGGATATTCCCGCCACCCTGAGACCATTCGCTGGGTCGGTTATGGTTGGTCACTGAGGAAGCGTCACCAGTTGCTTGCTGCCGAAATGTCCCTGCGAGGCTTTCATGAAAAATCCCCTGTGTTGACCTGTACTAATAAGGGCGTGTGGCCGAAAGTATATATTGATGAACCTGCTGATCAATTTCAACTTTTGGAAACAAAATATAAAGACAAAGAGCAGGGTCGTATTCCTTTGCCTGAAAACGCGCAACAGCTATGGAGTCATCACAAATATTCCGTATTGGCCCGTGATGTTACGAGGTACAAGATTATTGGCAGGAAGGTTTCAACCATGAAACCCGGTGACGAATTTTCTGCATTGGCCAGGATGCTTGTAGAACTTCTCAGAGAACAGCCTCCGGCCGGTGGAATCAGGAACGCCTTGCAACATATGTGGGGCTACGTATCTGCTGATTCCGGCAAGTTAAGACCTCGTATTGAGTCGTGGTCATTAAAGAAATTATTTGATGAAATGCAACGACTCTCTTTGGCAACCGAAGAATCATATCTGATTTCGTCAACTGCCTTGAGCGAACTAAAGGTATGGATACCGGATACATGATAACTCGTTCTAGTGCGACTACAGGTTAAAATACGGATGGTCCCGCAACTTTCACCTAATTCTCTGAAAAAAACTCACATATGAAAAATGTTATTATTATCCTGTCCCTCTTCATCGTCGCCGGGGTCCTCTTGCTCTTCGTTCTTGGGGTCATCTCCAGGTCAGGAAAGGCCCCCGGTTTGGTCGCCGGCAGGTTGGCAAGATGCCCTGATACCCCTAATTGCGTCTGTAGTGAACAACAAGATGAGAGTAACCATTCAATTGCCCCCCTCCATCTTCCTCAAGTTATCACTTTTGATCCTTTATTCATTCTGAAGAATGTAGTGATAGATATGGGAGGGACCATTCGGACTGAACAAGAGAATTACTTTGCAGCTACCTTTACGTCGGCTATTTTTGGATTTATGGATGATTTTGAAGTGAGGATAGATTCGACTCAGAAAATGATTCATATCCGCTCAGCCTCAAGAGTCGGATATGGGGATGCGGGTGTTAATAAGAAGAGAACTGAATTATTCAAACAACTCTATAATCAGAAAGTCTCAAAGTCTAACTAGAGATTCTGCGCCACTCTCTCAAACGCTGTACATTTTTGTTTTACCTCCATCAAACACATCATAAACCAAGGCTTAATCATGGACTTGACGATTGTAACTATCTGGAACTAAATAAGAAAATAAGTTGAGTTGGGCCTGGTTCCTCCTTGCTGTAAGTCTATGTGTGTTTATCTGCTTTGACATCTGAAATGTGTATATGATATATTTTAGATATAAAGATATCATAACCTCCATTTTAAATTAACTACTCTGAATTTTGATAAAAAATTGATTTATCCTGGAAGAGGGAATAGCTGTAGTCTCTATTTTCATCCCTCAAAGGAGTTCTAAAAAAATATAACGAATCTTAGCCGCATTGCTTGTTGGCATTATATGTTTTCTGTATCAGGTCCTGACCCGGATATAATCTTGAGGATTATTCTCCACAACAGGAGGGCGCAATGTACAGTAACTCTATTAAGTGTCATTCCGATTATTTAAGGCTCTTTCAACTTTCCCGGGCAGTAATTATTCTTGCCATCTGCATTTTCTTCACCTCTCTTCTGTTCCCTCTGTGCTCTGCCAAAGCTGCAAGCAATACTGCTTTCCTGCCGGCGATTTATCATCTGTTGAACAGCAGCAATGTCGGTTGGAAAAATACAACCCTCTCTCATCCCATTCCACTTACCTACGAAGGTTATGACGAAGAGCCTTTAGATAATGAGCTCAGACAATGCAAGGTGGTACAAGTGGAGGACGGTTATTGGATAGCCTTCACGAGATATTATTACGGCTATCTCTTCCTCATGAAAATAAATCTGGACGGTCGGACCATGATTCCCCCGTTTAAACTGACCACTGTAACCAATGCGACTGATGAACACTATTTCTACAGGTTTACCCTTCTTCCCCGAGAAGACGGTGGAGTTCAAGTACTCACCACGGAATGGGGCGGCGAAGTGGGGACGACAAAACCTGACATCCTGCACGATTATCTGTTAAACCGGAGTGGGCAGATTCTTCATAATGAGGCAGTGCTGACACAGCGCAACCTCCACAGCCAGGGTTTCAAGGCTCTTTGGGCCACACGCACAGCCGATGGCCGTACCAGTTTTGCCGCGCTCTCGGATGGAGCCATCTGGTGCGGCATCTATAGTAACAGCGGTGATGCAAGGACTTGGGAGGCAGTCCCGGCACCAGTAAATGGTACTGGTCTATGGGAATATTTTGCTGCCTCCTATGATCCGGATCTTGATCGGCTGTATCTCATGTACAGTGATTATTACAAAACCAGTGACGGCACATTTATGACAAGATGGACGCCGGACGGCACCCGCGATGTCCTTGTTGATTACACTGCGCAGATCGGATCCGTTAACGATCAGTATTCATACCAGCTTTTGCCCACGCCGGAGGGCCTTCTTGTCTCCCTGCCAAGATATATCTCAACCTACAAGTTTCTCCTGCTCAACAGCAATTGTACCGTTGCAAAAGAGGTTAGTGTTAACGGCTTGGTCGTAGATACCCTTTCTGTCGGACATATGGTGACCATTGATGCTCAAAAAACCGTCCGACTGGTATTTCGCGAACGCAACACTAACGGTTGCAACTATGCCGTGTTTGACCTGACCGGGAAATTGCTTATCCCTAAAATGGATGCCGCCATCAATGATGGGACAGATACGGAGATGCATCCGCATGTCTTTGTTAATGGCAGGAGGACGACCATATTGTACAGCGGAGACAAACCCAGCAACTACCGGATGCTGGTATGCCGACATCTTGGGTACGACTTTACCTCAGGGCAGCCGGACCTGGTGGTATCAGCTCCCCATATTATTCAATCTCCGGGGATAGCGTCATTGGGTGATGAAATCTGGCTTTTGGTGAGGGTCTTCAACCGCGGAGAAGCAGAGAGCGATCCGGCCAGCGTGACCCTGACCTATAACGGAGCAACCTTTTCCGGAGACATCGGGCCGCTAGCCCCCGGCGAGAATCAGGAAGTGACCTTCTCCGGTTTGATCACTCCGGCATATCTTTCGTCAATGCCGACCATGACAGTTAACGTTCCCAATGGCTACTGGAGCGGCAATAACTCTATCAACTCTCTGGTGCGTTATCCGAACAGCACTCCTATTTATCCGGCTGGAGCAGGGCTCTATACCTGGACCGTCGAGAACAGGGTAACCCATGAGCTCCTGCCCAATGCCCTGGCAAGCATCCTGGTACCGCACATATTAACGGTCGACGGCCAAGTGCGTGACATCGTCCTCCTCAATGAGACCGATGACCATGGCGAGATCAGCTTCCGGCTGCCGGATGGTACCTATACCTTTTATCTGTCAAAATATGGATATGCCTCGGACAACCCGGAGATAACCGTGCCGGGCGCAGCTTCGACACTTACTCTTGACCCTCCCGGCGACTTGGCGCTGACCTTTGTTGATGAGAAGGGGGGAGCATTACACCCCACGCCCAACCGGGTCAAACTGACTCTGGAGGAGCAGGGTGGTTCTTCTCGCTTCTATATCGGTCGCGGAGATGAAAATGGACTGCTCCTGAATGAAATTATGCCCGCAACTTATAGCTATACCATCACAGCCTTCGGATACCTCCCGTCAGAGGGGAGTATCACGATTCATGGCGGCGCCAACAGTTTGGGCCCGGTTGCTCTCACGCCAACTGACAGGGGAACGATCACCGGTCATGTCACCTCGGGCGGAAGCGCCCTGGCAAGTGTATCTGTCTCCATCCAGGGAACGGGTTTAGAAACCATCACTGACAGCAGTGGAGATTTCTCCATCAGTGACCTCCCTTACGGCGCCTATACAGTCTATTTCGATAAAGAGCATTACCAGTCCACACAGATCACATTTACCCTGAACACGCCTACGCTGAATATCGGCACTGCAGACCTTCCGGCAATACTTGCCGGAACTGAAGGTGGTCCGGACTTGGGTAACTTTACGCATGCTGCCTGGAACAGGGTCGACTCCTTCCCGGGATTCCTCGATGCGCCCAGTTATAAGATTACCACGACCTACGGCGCCTTTAATTTCCAAGGAAGTATGATCTACAGCGTCAGCGGGGATGCCGCTGATTTCAGCAGCATCAGTCTCAAAATCAGCGGGCGGAAATGGTATTATTACAGTGTCAGCAGCGAGTTCAGTCTCCTGGATATTGCTTTTTCAAATCTCGGAACCGCCGGTGAAATTGCCGACGCTGCCGGTCAGGTTGCCGGTTTTCTGGTTGACCCCGTTGGTGGTTTTCTGGACTCGTTTCTGTTGGATGTAGGTGTGGGCGGATCTGGCGGACAAACCATTGTCAGGGTGGACCGGGTAGCTTTATATGAAGGCACAAGCGTCTTGTGGGATTCTCCGATGCTTGAGCGCCAGGAGTATTCGACTGACGGCCCCATGGAATATACCGTTTCCGGCGTCCATACGGATCAGATCCAGGATATTACCCTCAAGGTTTACCTGAAAGTAATGAATGAAAATTATTCGCAGGGGCCACTTGTTTATATGGATACCTTTCGCTGCGAATGGCGTTATGGAGGTGGAGCGTTTAATTTGCAGAACATAATTCAAAACCCACCTGACTATCCTACGTTGACGCCATAAGTGAGTAGTGTGCATTGTCTGTCGTAGCCTTAAAGTATGGTGAAGTTTGTATTAGTTCTGTTGCTCAAGAGATGCCACTGGTAACTGTAAAGGTGAACCGTGCGTAATCGGTAACTCAATCGGTATGAATCGTTCGTGCCGGTTGTTGTAGATGTTGTTCCTGGCCATTGAACGGGTTGCATTGACCATGGCGTTAGTATCCAGACAACCCAATAGGGGAGTAAATCATGAAACGAAACACGTTAGTGCTTTCCGCTTTGGTAGGTGTCATGTCATTATCTGCCGGGTTGACACTGGCAGCGGACCAGGATCGTCTGCAGGACCGGGACAGGCTGCAAACGCAGGACAGACTCCAAACCCCAGATCAGGACCAAGATCGGATTCAGGACAGACTACAGATGCAAGACCGTGATCAAATCTATGGAAGTCAGCTCATGACCCAACAAGAACGAACAGAATTTCGTGCCAAAATGCGTTCTGCGAAAACAGCTATGGAGCGAGAACAGATTCGCAATGAACATCATCTGCGCATGCAAGAGCGAGCCAGGGAACAGGGTGTGACCCTGCCCCAAGAGCCACCTGTCAGAGGGGGAATGATGGGAACAGGCAGTGGGATGGGGACCGGTGGAGGTATGGGATCAGGTGGAGGTGGAATGGGGTCCGGTGGCGGGGGTATGGGGTCCGGTGGTGGAGGCAGGGGACGCTGATCCGTGCTGCAAGGGAGCGATTCAGGCTGGGATTCGATATCCCTGTGCTGTCTCTCGCGGGCAAAGGTCTCAGCTATTCATAGTTAATGTCTGAGACTGAGTCCTGCCAGAGGTAAGGGCGGATTTCCCCTCGTCTCCCCTCCTCCCTGTCCACTCGTAGATGATGACGGTTGTTAAGGCTGTGAGTTTTCTTTAGTGTATCTTGGAAGATGGTCTTTTGGTCCAAGCTTTGCGTTGTTCATAAAATTTTATCCTCGGGGTATCAAAGATATGCCTGCGGTAAAATTTTCTTCACGCCTTGATCTTGAGCAAGGGCCCTGATTTTTCCAGGTGCCGTTTAGTGAATAATCGCAGCACAGGGCTTGTCTTTACCAGCCGTCATCGTCAGCAGTACTTATCTCTCTCCGTGTATGATGAGTTGTCCATTGATTATGTTAATGTGGTAGACGATATATTTTTCTTGTGAATATGGATATTATATCGTTGGTATAAATTTAAAGCCTGGGGTCACTGTTTCCAGGACCGCCACAGGCGGGGTCATAGCAGGTCACATTTTTAAAGTCGCAGATTTCTCCACATCCCGGACATCTCTCAGGAGGATTTGCAGCCTGTACGGTCCTGCCACAATTCCCACATTTCCAGTACGGATCGGAAGCTGCGGTTGTAAACGAACCATGGGGCGAATAGCCGCAATGGCCACAGACGGTCAATATATCCTTATAATCCTTGCCGCATTCTTCGCATTTACCCTGTTTTATCTCACTCATAAATAGACTCCTTTGCGTCAGGTGTTGATCAAGGCATGACGGGATGTCACTAGAAGGTAATGGGGAAGAGGTCTCTTCAACTCATCGTGAGATGATAGCAACCTCATATTTTATAGGAGCACCTTCATATTATATTGAAGCATAGTGAAATTAAAATAGCAATGTGCAACGGAGGATGATAATCAGTGAAGGATCTTGAGAACCCGCAAAAAGAGGGGACCATGGCAAAAATGAGAGGAACGTTCCCTTGAACTTGATACTGAACAATCTGCACATTCCCATCGAACAAGACGGCATGGATGCCTATATTCATGCCGCCTCCCAAAAGATGCAAACAGGGGAGGACGATATTGTCATCGCCAAAATTCTGAGTAAATCCCTTGATCTGGGCAATAGTGAGCAGCTTTTTTATAAGGTTTCCATTGTTGTCTCGACTGATGACAGCTTTGCCAACAGGCAGAAGTTCCCGCTTTACATCGAAGCAATACAGTCAGAGAGGAAAACAGCAGACAGGAAGGATAGGCCGATAATCGTGGGCTTCGGTCCGGCCGGTATGTTTGCGGCCCTTGAACTGATTGATTATGGATTTAAACCCCTCATCTTTGAACGAGGCAAAAAGATAGAGGAACGCTCCCTTGATGTGCAACGCTTTATAAGAGCGAGGAAACTCGACCCTGAATCCAACATCCAGTTTGGGGAAGGGGGGGCAGGTTCATACTCGGACGGTAAGCTCTTTTCCCGGCGCAATAATAACACCAGCTATGTCAATCGGGTCCTCCAGACCTTTATCAAATTCGGGGCACCGGCTGAAATAGGCTACATCAGCAAACCCCATCTGGGTACGGATGTCCTGTGCCGGATCGTTCGCAATATACGGCTCTATATCCTGGAGCGGGGCGGGGAAATTTTGTATAGCTCCAAGATGACCGACCTGCTGATTGCAGAGGGCAGAGCCACCGGTATTATCATCAACGGCGACAGGGAATATCTTGCTTCCAGTATCTATATTGCCTTGGGACATTCGGCCCGCGATACCGTGGCAATGCTCAATGAAAAGGGGGTGGCCCTTGAGCAGCGGCCGATTGCAGTGGGAGTAAGGATTGAGCATCCTGTGGAGACCATTAATCTGATGCGTTATGGTCATAAATACAAAGATTTTCCGGGCCTGGGGGCTGCCACCTATTCCTTGAATTATACCAACCGGCAGATCCGGCGCGGGGTCTATACCTTCTGCATGTGCCCGGGCGGAGAGGTCGTGAATGCCTCATCGGAGCCCGGCATGCTGGTTCTCAACGGGATGAGCTATTCTCAGCGGTCGTCGCCCTTTTCCAATGCCGCCCTGGTGGTGAGCTGTCATGTGGAAGATTATCCATCATCTAGTCCTTTGGCGGGTATTGAGCTGCAGAAGGATATTGAGCGCAAGGCCTTTGCCGCAGGCGGTGGCAACTGGCAGGTCCCGGCCCAGAATCTGATGGCATTTTTGGGTGAGAGCAGCTCTGCCGGCCTGCATCAAACCTCCTATAAGATGGGGGTGGTTTCTGCCGATATGAAGCAGATATTTCCCGGATTTGTGGTGGAGGAGCTGTCGGCCGCCTTTCATAAATGGAGAGAGCAAGTTCCCCTCTTTGTCTCCAATCAGGCAATCCTGCTGGCGGCGGAAACCAGAACTTCCTCTCCGGTACGCATTCAACGCAATGAAAGATATGAATCCGTTACTATCAAAAATCTTTATCCTATCGGTGAAGGTTCTGGCTATACCGGCGGGATAACCAGCTCTGCTGCCGATGCCATCAGGGCGGTGGAAGTTCAGGTGTCGGTAGAATAGCCTTCTGGGTGCTGAAGCTTTTCCTGGCTATTTATTCCTCATTTTTCACTCTGTTAAGCCGTCGTTCAAAAATAACTACTACGATTATTGTCATTATCGGCATAAGTGGCCGTAAAGAAATGGATAAAAAGTATGGGTTATTTCTTAACGGCCACTAAAATTATGGCGCATATTCATCGAGTAGTGCTGCCCGGTCGGGTGCAAGGAACGGTTTTTTCGGAAGCAGGTGAACGGCTTAATCCCCCCGAGGATTGGGTCTTTCTCCCGGCTGGAGATGCTGCCATAACCAGAAGTGTCAAGGCCAAGGGCGAGACCTGGGTCGTCCAGGTACGCAAAGGAAAAAGGTTGATTGTAAAGGGGATCTGGGCCAAAGAGGCGCATGTCCTGCAATCGCAACAGGAGGTCGAGGCCAAGAGATCGAGCCCTGAATATGAGAGAAGGCGGAAAAACGATCTTGTCAGACGTGAGGCCAAGCAAGAGACTTATGTGGGGGAATTCTCTGCTGAGGTCATCCGTTTTCTCGCTTTTCATCCGCGCTATCAGGCCGAGGCTGCACTTCTCGCGGAAAAAATCAGCGCTCATGCAACCCCGGTGGGCAGTGGCACTGTAGCCCGGACCGTACGCATCCCCATTGCCAGACGCGCCGAGGCCGCAGTGATTGCCTGGATGCGCCACCAGACCACGGCATACGACTCAATGAACATCGCCAGGATCAAGGGCAGAAGAAGAGAGGTGCGCAGGCTGCTGGCTGCCAGATCTGTCGAGCTCTTGCAGGCCTATCGGCAGGGGCAGGATATTGCCGGAGATTGTCCGCTGAAAAAGGCTTTGGCCTGAGAGCTTTCCACTCCCTTTTCTGTTATAGTGTCCTTTTGGTAGGAAGACCATTTGGACCCTGGCGAATCGGGAAGGAGTTGCATGGTGAAAAAACAGCTGGCTTGGATGCTGGGTGCAGGGGCATTGGCACTGCTGGCCTTATTGGCTGTGGGGTGGGTCAGTCTCCCGACGCTAGTGGAAAAAGGCATAGAACATCTAGTGGCCAAGTCCCTGCCGGAACAGCCTTTTTCCTGTACGGTGCGTCGGGTCGGCATTTCCGGGGCCGATCTGGAGGCGATTGTTCTGGGAGACCCCGAGAGGCCCGCACTGCGCATTGATTCTCTGCACCTCAATTATTCTCTGCCCGGCCTTTTTAGCCGCCATGTCGAGCGCCTGGTCCTTGATGGGTTGCTGATCCAGGGAGAATGGGGGGAAGGCGGCTTTGTTTTGACGGGTTTTTCCAAAAATGAAGGGGTCGTGAAGCCATCAGGAACGTCGGATTTTTCCGTGCCAGGTACCATCGGTCACCTCGTCCTCACCAATGGCCAGCTCCGTTACGGGGTGTCTGGCCGCATGGAACAATGGCCTTTCAGCCTGCAGCTTGACCAGGAAAATGAGAACAGGGGAAACGGTAGTAGGACGTTGACCGGTTCGCTCACACTCCATCCCCAAGGCCAGGAGCTTGCCATCGCCCTCAAGGCAGCGGTGGCGGACGGTATACTCAGTTTCAAGGTGGAAACCAACGATTTCCCTCTGACATTCATAGCCGCTTTTCTGGGGCAGGATCTCAGCGGTCGGCTGCAGTTTGCCGCCGAAGGCAGGGTGGGGCTGAAGCCGTTTGCCATCAGCTCTCTTGCTCTGCATTGTGAGATTGAACAATTCGCCCTGAGAGGTGAAAACAACAGTTGGCGCCTCAATGGCGCCGGGGCTGAAGATGCGCCGCCATTTCTTTTCGCGCTCTCCGTGGCCGATGGTAAATTTCATTTTGAATGCAATGGTCTGGCGCTGCACTCCCCGGTTGAGTTAACGGTTTCACAACTTAGTGGCGAAGGGTTCCTTGCCGACAAGGGAGGCAGTGGCTCCGGTTCTCTGCAACTTGCCCGGATTATGTTGAACGGCCAGGATCTGGGCGGTATTTCGCTTACGGTAGAGCAGCAGGCAGAGGGAATTGTTTTTGCTGGCAGCCATGACAGCAAGGCCCTGGAGGGGATTCGCGTAAAGATCAAGGGAGAGGTGGGCCGCTCACCCGTAAGCGGTCTGTACGGATCTCTGCAGCTTTCTGTACCCAGACAGAAGTTCGTCGCCTTTAATCTGGGGAGGTTTGTCAAGGCAAGGCAGGAGATAACCCTTGCCGGTGAATTCGGATTGCAGGCTGCCGGTACTTTCTCCAGAGGCGCCAGGAACGGGGAGCTGCAGCTGCAGCTTGCCAATACGCGCCTGGAGCTGCCCAAACGGGAGATTGTGGTGTCCGGCCTCAACCTTTCTCTGGCGCTCCCTGATCTTTTTCAGACAAGGAGCCTGCCGGCCCAGTCTCTGACCTTTGCCACAGCTAAGGTCGGCAATCTTGCCTTTGCCGACGGGAAATTTGCCTTCCAGATAGAATCGCCCAACTCTCTGCTGTTGGAGAAAGGTGTTTTTGCCTGGTGCGACGGCCATGTCTCCACCGAGTCCCTGCGATTGAGCACTAACCTCAGTGATTATGAGATGACTTTAGTGTGTGACCGCCTGAGTCTTGCCAGCCTTTTTGCCCAGTTTGGTGTACAAAGGGCAAAGGGTGAAGGTATCTTGAACGGCAGGATTCCCATAACGGTTGTCGACGGTAGGATGCGTTTTGTCGAGGGTCTGCTCTCCTCACCCGCCGGTGAGGGCGGCAATATCCGCATTGGGGACCTTGGGCTGTTGACTGCCGGGATTCCCAAGGAGAGTCCGCAGTTCTCCCAGCTTGATTTTGCCGGTGAGGCCCTGAAGGATTTCCATTACAATTCAGCCAAGCTGCTGCTCAGCAGTGAGGGGGAAGAGCTTCTGCTGCAGATAAAGCTTGACGGCCAGCCGCTCCATCCGATACCTTTCCGTTACAATAGTCAGCTCGGCAGCTTGACCCGTCTGCAGGCGGAAGAAACTGGGGGAATAACCCATCCCATTCTTCTTGATATGAATTTGCGTCTGCCGTTTGAGAAAATCCTTGAGTATGGTGGTGGCATACAGAAATTGTATAAAATGACCCAGTGAGGGAAAAGGAGTGTTGATGAAGAAAAAAAGAAGTTTACTACTGCTGGTGGCCTTGGCCTTGCTGCTGCCAGGATGTACCCATCATGAAATAGAGGTGGCGCCCGTTGAGATAAAACCCATCCACATCACTATCGATGTCAACATCAAGGTGGATCGGGCCTTGGATGATTTCTTCGGCGATCTGGACAAGGCTGCTACCGAGAAGCTGAAATAAAAAATACACACAATTGGTGATAAAAATGCAAAGACAACGTTTGTTTTTTATGCTCTTCGGTTTGATTTCGGTCCTGCTTTTTTCCTCTGTCGCAAGTGTTGCCGCCAATGGCATCAAAGAGCGCATGGCCGCAAGGCTGCCGGAGATCGTAGCCCTGAAGAATAAGGGTGTAATCGGCGAAGACAATCTTGGCTATCTGCAGTTTGTCGGGCCGGCCAAGGAAAAGGCGGCGCTGGTGGGGGCAGAAAACAATGACCGCCTCCAGGTTTACCAGGCCATTGCCAAGCAGCAGGGCACGACTGCTGATCTGGTAGGGCGGCGGCGGGCTCAGCAGATCAAGGAGATAACCCCGTCCGGCCACTGGCTGCAGGATGCAAATGGGCGCTGGTATAAGAAATAACAGTAACAATTCCTTCCAGCCATACCGGACAGGAATTTGAAGAATGATTTCTGCTTATTCCATCAATAAAAGCATCAGATGGATGGCGGGCCACCCAAAAGGGAAAACAACACTACCATTATCAGGAACTGAATGATCCAGCCGATGGCGCAAACTCCCACGGCCCGCAGGGTTCCCGTGTAATCAAGGGCCTGCCTGACCGCGATAACCATTGCCACCAGCATCCAGATTGAAGCCACGGCAAAAACCACCGTGCCCACCCCTGGGATGATCCCCAAAATTCGAATCAAGCCGGGTGAACTCGAAAAGCCGGTGGTGCGCAGCAATTGGCCGAGATCGGCCTCGGTCTGCGGTTCCGGCAGGAGCTTGGTGCCGATGAGGTAGGTGAGATAGGCCCATATATACCAGCCGCCAAGGGAGATGAGCGTGCCGAACAATATGCCGCTAATCCCTATGGTGCCGATACTGCCCACTCCTGCGGCTATGCTGGAAAGAACAACAACCCCCATGGCCTGGGACATTGCCCCTTTGTCTGCCTCAACCTCTTCATAAAGATGGACATCCAGTTTTGCCGCATGAATCATCCGATTCAAAAAAGTTGTCATCGTATCTCCTTTCATTGATTGAACATTGAGGCAAGAGGAAAGATCTCAAGCCAGCAGGTGTGGTTTCCATTGTTCCGTTTCAAGAGCAGGGTATAACAAAGAGCCAAGGAGAGAGCGGCTTGCGGTTTGCCGCCACCTCTTTTGTGTGATGATAGTTGCAACTATTATTTTAAACTTCTCATAATTCCGTCACACTCGTCAAGGAAATTAGACGTGACGTTCGCTGTCTTATGGTCGCACTGCCTGAGCCAGTGGCTTCCTGAAAGGGAGTGGCTGGCAGCTTCCCATATCGATGGACAGAATATTCAATGATTGATATATATTCATTCCAGTCTGCAATCACGGGAATGAGGATGCAGACAAAAAGAAATTATTTTACCCAATCCTTATTGGTACGTGCGGCGTACCCTTTATAGTTGAGCATTTAATGTTTTTTCAGATTTTCGAGCTGCAACTCCTCTGCGCCCTGGCCCTTGACCTGCTTCTGGGCGATCCCCGCTGGTTCCCCCATCCTGTACGGATTATCGGCTGGTTCTGTGTCAGATTGGAGGCGCTTTTTCGCAGGATTTTTATAGGCAAACGACTGGCGGGAGCGGCGACGGTTCTTGCTGTCCTGGGAGTGACCCTTGGCCTAGTTACCATGCTGTTGTGGGCTGCCGCGCTGTTTTCGCCCCTGCTGGCTGATGGTCTGGCCGTCTTTCTGATCTATACCTCCATTGCCGCTCGGGATCTGATCCGTCATAGCCGGGAGGTTTATGCGGCCCTGCAGCAGGAGGGTGCATCTGGTCTTCTGGCCGGACAACAGGCCGTGGCGATGATTGTGGGCCGGGATACGGCAGCCCTTGACCGGACCGGGGTGATTCGGGCCTCGGTGGAAACGGTGGCCGAGAATATGGTGGATGGGGTGGCAGCCCCTCTTTTTTTCGCGGTCATAGGAGGGATTTGTGCCCCGTTTCTGGAGATGAGCCCGGTTGTGCTGGCGGCCCTCTGCGCCATGGGGTATAAGGCGGTGAATACCATGGATTCCATGTTCGGCTATAAAAATGAGCGATATCTTGCCTTTGGCTGGACTGCAGCCAGGCTGGATGATGTGGTCAATTTTATCCCTGCCCGTCTCAGTGGTCTGCTCCTGGTGGTGGCCTCTTTTCTTCTTGGGCTTGATGGGAAGAGTGCCCTGCGGATTTTTATCCGTGACCGATTATGTCACGCCAGCCCCAATTCCGGTCATTCAGAGGCGGCGGTGGCCGGGGCTTTGGGGGTGCAACTTGGCGGGGAATCCATCTATTTTGGCCAGGCAGTTGCCAAGCCAACCATGGGAGAGAGGACGCGGGAGCTTGCGGATAGCGATATTCTGATTACCAACCGGCTGATGCTTGTTGGTTCCGCCCTGTTTCTGATGGTCCTGCTGCTGCTCAGACGGATATTACCAGGATAATGAGATGATACCACAAAATGATAGTACCCTGAGCTCTGATAGAACTCCGAGCTCGTCTGACAGCCAGATCCCGGCTTTTCTCATTGGCGGTACCGCCAGTGGTTCCGGAAAGACCACGATTACTCTGGGGATACTGGCAGCGCTTGCGGCCCGAGGGCTGGCGGTGCAGCCCTTCAAGTGCGGGCCCGATTTTATCGATCCCACCCTGCACCGGATGGCGACTGGACGGATCTCGTCCAACCTTGATCTGCGGATGTGTGGTCTGGAATTTTGCCGGAAGACCTTTAACCGGCGTCTTGCAGGTCAGGATGTGGGGGTGGTGGAAGGGGTGATGGGCCTCTTTGACGGCAATCGCTCCAGCTCGGCAGCACTCGCCACGGCCCTGGCCCTGCCCGTTGTCCTGGTCATTGACGCCCGTTCAGCGGCCGAGAGTGTGGCCGCGGTGCTCAAGGGTTTTGAGGTGTACGACCCGCAGGTGCAGATCAAAGGGGTGATTTTTAACCGGGTGGGCACTGATCGTCATGTTGAGTTGATCCGCGGGGCCGTGGAGCACTCCTGTCAGGCCAGGATATTGGGATTTTTCCCTCGTGACACCCGCTTTGAGATCCCTGACCGCCATCTTGGCCTGCATATGGGAGAAGAGTCGCCGTTGGATGGAATGCAGCTGGCGGGGCTGGTTGCAGCCGTTGAGAAGCATATTGACCTGGACGGTCTGTTGTCTCTTGGTACCAGCAGGGTCAGCAATCAGGTGGACTCTCCTTTGCAGCTAAGGGCGACATCGCTGAAACTGGCAGTGGCCCGCGATATGCCCTTCTGCTTTTATTATGAAGACAACCTGGCCATCCTCGAGAAGGCAGGCTTTGAGCTGCTCATGTTCAGCCCCCTGCACGATCAAAAACTTCCCGAAGGCATGGACGCCCTCTATCTTGGCGGTGGCTATCCCGAGCTCCATGCCTCCGCCCTGAGCCGGAATGTGGCAATGCGCACGGCCATTGCAGCCTGGGCCAAGGGTGGGGGTGTGGTTCATGCGGAGTGCGGAGGATTCATGTATCTGTGTGAGGAATTGATCGATCTTGATGGCAAGGCGCACGCCATGGCCGGGGTCTTTCCGGCAACGGTCAAGATGCAGAGTCGTCTTTCCCGCCTGGGCTATCGCCAGCCACGCCTGCGCAAGGACTGTCTGTGGGGAAAAAAGGGTGAGGTGCTGCACGGTCATGAGTTTCATTATTCGGTGATTGAGAGGATGGACTCAGATGTTGAGGCCATCTACCAGCTGGAGGACGGGCGGACGGAAGGATTCAAGGTGGGCAATGCGGTGGGCGGCTATATCCATCTCCATTTTGGTCAGACAAAAAAGAACG
This sequence comes from Desulfocapsaceae bacterium, assembly GCA_028697885.1. Classification (GTDB taxonomy): domain Bacteria; phylum Desulfobacterota; class Desulfobulbia; order Desulfobulbales; family Desulfocapsaceae; genus UBA2270. Next base: position 16,511 of record JAQVER010000007.1, on the reverse strand, counting down.
TGGATGCTTTTTATAATTATATCATGCAGATTCAAAAGGGATAAAGATGGTCACATTGCAGCAGATAAAACCCCTCGAGATTGAGGCGGAGAGTTTCCGGATCATTGAACGCGAGTTTGCAGGTGAGACCGGCAGCCAGATTGAAGACTATTCCAGGGAGGAGTTTGCCGTCATGCGCCGGGTCATCCATGCCACCGGCGACTTTGGCTTTGCGGCCAACCTGCGTTTTCATAAGCAGGCCATTGCTGCCGGTCTTGCCGCGATCCGGGCTGGAAAGAATGTGCTGACCGATGTGAATATGGCCGCTGCCGGGATCAGTCGCTCATATCTGGGCAAATTCGGCGGTCAGGTGATCTGCCGGGTGGGAGAGGTGGAGGTTGCCGAGAGGGCCAGTCGCCTGGGACTTACCCGTTCAGAGACGGCCATGGCCATGGCGGCGGAGGACAATGTGGGGATTGTCGCCATCGGCAATGCCCCCACCGCCTTACTGGCCCTGATGGAACTCATTGAGGCCGGAATTATCAGCCCCGATCTGGTGGTGGGGGTGCCGGTGGGCTTTGTCAATGCCGCTGAATCTAAAGAGATCCTATCGCAGAAAAACTATCCCTTTATCACTGCCCTGGGCCGCAAGGGCGGAAGTCCGGTCGCCGTGGCCATCGTCAATGCCTTGTTGCGGATGGCGTAAAGAAAGGGAAGGGCTGAGTTTAATCGATCAGGGTTCTGATAATATCTTTTTTGCCGATGACTCCCACCAAGATCTCCTTGTTGACAACCGGCAGGGTGTGAAGACTCTTTTCTGACATGATGGTGGCGATTTCGTCGAGTTGGGTCTCCTCGGTTACGGTGACAGGAGAGCTGGTCAGGATGTCTTTTACCTTGGTACCGGCCATCTTTTTCATCTCTTCGCCCATCTTCTCCGGATTTTCAAGGTAAAAGACGGAATCAAGGATGGTGATAACAGTGGGGATGTGGACTTTTTTGGTCTGAAAAATCAGATCACTCTCGGTCACCACACCGACAAGCTTGCCGCTGTCATTGACAACAGGTACACCGCTTATCTTGTTGCTGGTTAGAATCTTGGCCAGTTCCTTGATTGTTGATTCCTCTGTTACGGTAATGATGTCACGGGTCATGATATCACGGGCTGTCAGCATAAAAAAACTCCTTGTTGTTTTTAATTCCTCAGATCTTTGATGATCCGGGGCAATGTGTCGGCAACTTCTGTTGCCGTGTAACCTGTGCCATTCGTCTTCTCTTGCATATCTCCTGCCCGGCCATGCAGATACACAGCCGTGCAGGCGGCCTCGTGCGGGCAAAGCCCCTGACAGATCAGGGATCCGATGATCCCGCTGAGCACATCTCCCATTCCTCCCGTTGCCATTCCGGGATTCCCGCTGGTATTGACCCCGGCCTCACCACTTGCTGAGACGATGACCGTGCCCGCACCCTTGAGGATGACGGTGCAGTTGCCGGCAGACTGATCAAAAAGCTGACAGGCCGTCCGGGCTGCCTCAAGCCTGTCAGCCTGGATTTTGGCCGTGGATATGCCCAGGATTCTGGCCATCTCGCCGGGGTGGGGGGTAAAAATCCTGGGCCCGGGCGGGGCCTTGAGCTGATCTCTATGTTGTGCCAGGATATTGAGAGCATCGGCATCAATGACCATGGGTGCTTGCACAGTACGATAGAGATGCAGTACAAGTTGGGCCGTCGCTTCTGCCATGCCCAGGCCCGGACCGATGACAATGGCCTTTTTCCCCTGCAGCTGCGCTTCAATGGTTGGGAGATCCTCCATGCTAATCGTCGAGCGTGATGCAGGCAGAGGAATGGTCATGGCCTCAACAAGCTGGCTCTCAAATATGGGATTAAGGTCTTGAGGGCAGCAGAGGCTGACCAGTCCGCAGCCGCTACGCAGGGCGCCTTTGACACTGAGAATGGCCGCCCCGGTCTTGCCGATGGAGCCCGCAAGGACCAGGAGATGGCCGTGGCTGCCCTTGTGGGATGACGTTTTCCGTTGTATCCGGGCAAGGGAGGGAACGATAGTCTGTTCGGTGACGGCTTGCTGCTGAACCGGCAGTGTGTTAACGACCGCAGGGGGGATGCCTATATCAATGACATGCAGGCTGCCGCAGAGATCCGGACCGTGATGGAGCAGCTGTCCTGGTTTCGCGCAACCGTAAGTGGCGGTATGATCCGCGGAGATACAGACCCCCTGAATCCTGCCACTATCAGCGTGCAGGCCGGAAGGGATATCAACAGCGATCCGGGGAATGGAGGCACCAAATGTCTCTTGATTGACGAGCTGGATCAACTCAGCCATGTGACCACTGATCTCTCTGGTCAGTCCGGTGCCAAAGAGTCCATCAATGATGGCATAGCAGGGTTTTCCTCGGGAGATCAGTTGTTGAAAGAGGGAGGGAAAACTCTGAACACGTTCCACCGAGTCCAGCACATGCAGAGGAAGGGCCAGCTTCTGGACAATGTGCAGATTAGTGGCCGCATCCCCCTGCAGTTTCTCCGGTGCTACCAGAAAAATAAAGACCGGCTTGCAGCCGCGCTGGTGCAGGTGACGTCCTATGACCAGCCCGTCACCGCCATTATTGCCGGGACCTATCAGGATCAAGGCAAAACTGTTATCAGCCGGTCCCAATTCCTTCTCCATCATCAAGACGGTGCCCAGACCCGCATTTTCCATAAGAACCATGCCGGGGATGCCATATTCTTCTATGGCACGCCGGTCCAGTTCCCGCATTTCACTGGCAAATGGAAGTATCATTGTGACATGGCCCGGACCTGTAACTTTCAAGGTGTCATCAGGAGAGATTCTTGAGGAAATAGATCACATTGTCAATAATTTCCTGACGTTCACTCTCGGGATGTTTAAAGATTCCAAGATAGTAGCGGCCTAGTGAGAAAATCAAAAGATCGTTACCTGATTCCCGTTCAATGCAGAGATGGATATACCGATTCCCGCCCATATCCGTGCTAAGGGTATCGCACTGAGTCCCGCCGGTGGAGATGATTGGAGCAAAGGCTGCTGCATCTGCCATATTCTGGCTGATGATCTGTCCATCACCGCGTACCAGGATATAGTTGGCAACACCATTGATCTGATCTAGGCGGCAAAAATCTTTGGCAGAGGCCATAATGCTACTCCTGGGGGAAGAGGTCTTTGATATTGTTATTAAAAATATTTATATCCTCACTGTCATCGATCTCGTTGTGAAGGAGAGGAATCAAGTGCTTCAGGGTATCCAGCGCGGGGGTGTTTTCTTGACACCATTCAGTCAGGACATCTTGGAAAACAGGCATCGCCGCCGGACCGATACAATTGGCAAGAGCGTCCTGCAGCGTGTTCAAGTGTTTGGCCAGGGGTGCTCCCGGGGCCATCAATGAATCGATATCGACGGGAATTATTTCCTTTGTGACAGGTGGCTCGATGGCAGCGGTTTTTTCAGCTGCCGGTTCAGGTGGTGTGCTGGGGGTATCGCTTTCCTTGACAATGTTGTTCAAGGCCAGTTGCAGAGCCATGCGAATCATGCCGCTGGACAGTTCAGGTTTATGCAGAAGAAAAAGCCATTTCTTTTCAGGAAGCAGACGGCCGGAAAGGATTATATTGTCAAACGTAGCCTGGAGATGGGTGATATCATTAAAATGATCAGAGGCCTTGCCTGCAATGCCGGTCATTTTTTTCCCTATTGCCAGTGAATCAAAATTGCCTATTGAATCATCAATATGCTGGGAAAGTATTCCTGCCTGAGGGGTAAAGAGAAATGCGCCATTTATCTCCGGCAGGCTGGTGACAAGGTCTAAAAGAAAGGATTCGTGATTCATGACGTAAGTGCCTTTGAGTGTGCCAAGCCGTTATGGTGTTTGATCGTCAGCACTTATCGTCAATGCTGACTGCGTTCTGCCAAGATTCTCAACTTCATTTTTTAGCTTATATGGCCTGAATCCCAGTGTCAAGTATGAACGCCATCGATGAACCTGAGGGGCCAGAGGGGAGAGGTTTCATGGGAGTGCCTGATCACTTGTTGACAGAGTGCTATTTTTTTCCAGAATAGCCTTGCAGGTATTACAGGGGGTAAAACCTGCCTGCAGAGCTATTTCCATATTTTTAAATTCAATGGTGCAATGCTGGCAGGAATAGGACTCACATCCAGGGACATGACAGGCCATGCTTTTTATGTTGCCATGGACAGTACCGGAAGTCAGGTGGCCAGAGCCCAGGAGCTCTTCACGAGTTTTATTATACTGCCGTAGATTTAAAGTAGATTTTTTTATTAATTTTTTTACCGGCAGGTGGATCCAGGCGCGCAATTTTTCCATTAGAGGGGGAACCAGCCTGGTAATGAAGACAGCCCATGCATGACTCAGTATCTTGGGTATCAGTGGCCTCTCATTGGCGGTCTGGCGCAGGAGTAGTACGGTAAAAACAAAGAAGATGAGATTGGGAAACCACATTGCCATCCAGACGGAGCCTGAACTCTCCTCCGCGATATTTTTTCCTATGGTGAACAGGACATAATAAAGAATAAATCCTCCCAGTCCAAGGGGGATGCCAATTGCGCTCCTGCCGGCTCGAGCCTGGAGTCCGAGGGGCAGGCCCAGAAGGCTCAGAATAAAACAACCCACCGGCAGGACCAGCCGCTTGTGGAAGTGCACCAATGCCTCCCGGCCTTGTTTGCTCTCTCTGCCGAAATGCGTGATTACCTCTTGTAACTGCGACATGGTCATGGAGCTGATGGCTTGCTGGGTGACATCGGTGCCGTCAATAATACTGGGAATGCGCAGGGGGATGTTGATCTGGTAACGGTCAAAGGTGACTGTCTGGGTATACGTACCGTCAGGGCGGTTGAGGCTGCCGTTTTCCAGGATGATCGTCACCTGCATTTTTTTGCTGTCGCCAACCATGGAACCTGATTTTGCCATGGTGATGGAAGGAACTTTCTGGTCCCGCATGTCGGAAACCCAGACGTTATGCCATTGCCCGGTGGTTTTGTCGATGGACTGCACATAGACCACTACATCGCCCAAGGCCTCGGTGAAGGCGTTCTCCTTGATCCCCTTATCTATTTTTTCTTTGGCCAGTTGAAACAAGAGCTGCTTCATGGCGATCTCACCGGTGGGGATGAGCTTGACCGAGAAGTATCCGGTGATACCGGCAATGGCCATGGAGACTATGATTACAGGGGGTAGAATAGTATAAATGCTGATGCCGTTGGCTTTGAAGGCCAGGATCTCGGTATCGCTGGAGAGTCTGCTGAAGGCGATGATCATGCCCATCATGGCGGCCATGGGCATGGAATAGAGGAACATGTTAGGGAAAAGGTAGGAAAAAAGACGGAGAAAATCAGTAAAACCAATATTGAGCTCAAGCACCACATTGAGGAAGGGGATCAGCTTGACCAGAAAGAAGACCGAGTTCATGATCAGAAAACTGGCAAAAAAAGGAGCCAGGATCTCAGTGGCCAGGTAGCTGTAAAGCAGCAGGGGCAATGGGGGAAGATGGGGAAAACGATTCATTGCGTGGATGGTATTGGTCTGATTAGTGTGATTTCAGGGTGTTATAGGTTGCTAATCGTTTTCAGGAAAAAACTATTTGCTATCTTAACATGTAAAAGCGTAAACTTGAAACTTAAAAGTGACCCTGCACATTCTGGTTTCCCTGTATCGTAGGGGACAGGAAGACCAGAAGAGAAACTCTGCAGGAAACCCGGGTTGACTTTAAATTTTTTGAATTGTAATGATTTTTCATTTATTTTCACTTCAGGCTGTCTGGTGTGAAAAATCTATTTCTAGTAACTGGAGGTATCCGGTGAGAAAAACAAAAAATGCGGTGACAACAACATTTGTGCTGCTTGCTGTCATGCTTTGCGGTGCGGCGGCCAAGGCTGGACAGGAATCACTGCCTGGCATCTATCATCTGTTGTTCCTTGCTCCCAAGACTATGCTTGGGCCTGCTATTTCCGCAATTACACTGATGACCTCGAACTTGACGGCAACGATTAATAAATATGGTACCGGCTATTATCTGGTGCGTCCGGCCACAGAGGCGGAGCCAACGGTGGCGGAGGTGCTGGCCGGGACTCCTTTTGCCATGAGGGCCAATGTTGCAGCGACCGTAATCGTTACCGGTTTGAATTCTTTCACCAATTACAAACTCTACTTTGTTGCCAAAAGTACGTCTAGCAATGTGCAGGAAGCGGTACAGAGTGTGGCCTTTACGACTGCTTCCGGTACCTTCACTCCGTCCCTCAACGACACCGGCATCACCTGGGGTGGCAGTTATCCCTCGGACAACAATGCCGGATGCACCGGCGAGGAGATCGGCGCCCAGGATTGCTCCCATGGTCGTGATTTTACTAATAATAACGATTCCGATGGGCATGCCGGATTCAGCTTCACTAAGCTCGATGCCGATGGCGTCCCGCTAATTAATCAGGCTGCCGACTACGCCACCACCCCCTGGGCCTGTGTCCAGGATAATGTTACCGGCCTCATCTGGGAGGTGAAGACCGCAGACGGCGGGCTGCATGACCAGAATGATGGCTATAGCTGGTATAATACTGATACTGCCATCAACGGCGGAGTGGACGGCTATGAGAACCCAGGCGATACCTGTGCAGGCTATGTCGCCGGTCAACCATCTACCTATTGCAACACCCAAGCCTATACGGCGCGGGTTAACGCTGCCGGCTGGTGCGGGGAAAACGATTGGCGTATGCCGACCCGTACGGAATTGCAGGGAATTGTTTCCTATGATCGGGTTGCCCCAACCATTGATACGGCATATTTCCCGAATACCCCTTCTTCGGTTGTCTGGTCTGGGTCTCCCTCTCCCGAAGCCTACGGTTCGGACGGCGCGCGCTCTGTCGATTTCTTGTATGGCTATTCGGGTAACTATAATCGCGAAAGCGGCTATCAGGTACGGTTAGTGCGCAGCGGACAGTGACTTTTGTTTTTTGTCTTTCTTGATGTTCTGTAAGAAGAAACTATGAATAACGGAATCCGCCTGCCCATCTGGTGAGACTGTGATCGTCTGCTGCTGGAAATAGAACAGGCTGTACTTGGGTTTCCTCGATATCATAAGTATGCGGTGGAAAAGGATTTGCGGTGGCAGGCTATCTTTATTTGCCACCTGTTGGTGTGAGCTTCTGTGATTCCCAATAGAAAAGATCTCAGATTAGTTGTCAGAGAAGTTATCGTTCGCCAACAGGGATACCTGCCAGGCGGACTGCGTCGTCGTTGTCTTGAATCTTTAACCATCCCTTCATCATCTCAAATAGGAGTTTTATTATGCGGATCTGTCATTTCCTGATTCTTTTTCTCTTTGTTTTAATCTCTTTTCGCTCGGCTCAGGCCCAGACCTGTAACGCCAATATACCCGCTTCCACCCCGGACAGTCAATTGACGGATAATGGTGACGGTACCATCACTGATAGCAAAACTGGCTTAATGTGGAAGAAATGTGTGGAGGGAGTGAGCGGAAGTAACTGTGATAGCGGTGCCGTAGGCAGTTTCACCTGGCAAACCGCCCTGCAGCAAACTGATGTGGTCAACAACGGCAGTGGATTTGCCGGGCACACCGACTGGCGGCTCCCCAATATCAAGGAGTTGGTCTCCCTTGTCGAAGAAAAATGTTATGATCCGTCAATTAACCTGACCCGGTTTCCCAATACTCCACCTGGGAATATTTTGTCTGGGTCTCCCAGTGCTGCCTATAGTTGGTGCTACGCGTGGGTTGTCGAGTTCTACGAAGGCGTTGCGTACGACGGTAATCGCGTCAACGGCTTGTATCAGGTGCGGTTAGTGCGCGGCGGACAATGACTTTTGTGTTTTTCTGGTTTGCTGTTGCTGTTGCGGCTGCATGGCAGCGAGTTGTGAGCATGGGGAAGGAGCGGTTGCGTGGCTCTTGTGTATAGCACTTCAGTGTGTGTTTCCAGCCGGACGGCATACTGCAGATTTCTTTAAACCTCTACAGGTTCAATAGACTGCGTCGTTATCGCTTACATCAACAGGAATAATCTCTTGATTCTGGATGAGAAACTCCAGGGGGATGCGGTAAGAAAGGTTGATCGAGACCGAATGCAGGTCCGCGAGTCGTCCGGATAGACGGTGCAGGCTGAGCGAAGGGTGGTACGGATTGGCCTCCAGCAGTTGCAGTGCCTTTAGGTATTGCTGTTCCAACTCGTCCCCATTTTTTTCTCATGGGCTCATCCGCAGGTCATCGAAAACCTGACTCGCATTCTTAAGAGCGAGGCGCTCTTGTAAAAAACGGGGCACTCCCCAGTGTAAGTACAAGCCAGCCGAACTGCGTTGACAATTTATAACGGGGTAATTACAATGTAGATATTTTGTTTCCGTTTTGAAAACATCTGTATCCTGGTGGCGTATATGAAAGCTTCTCTTATTAAAATCGGTAATTCTCAAGGGGTGCGCATCCCGAAACCAATCATTGAACAATGCGGGTTTGCCGGCGAAGTCGAGTTTGAGGTTCGCAACCATGAGTTGGTGATTAAATCCTTAAAGCGGCCTCGACAGGACTGGGAACGTGCGTTCAAGGTGATGGCTGCCAATGGAGATGATGCTTTACTTGATGCTCAGGTAAGCAGTAAGTGGGATGAGGAAGAGTGGGAATGGAAGTAAAACAGTTCGATGTTTACCTGATTAGCCTTGAACCGATAGTTGGTCATGAAATCAATAGAACGCGACCTTGTCTCATTATTTCCCCGAATGAAATGAATTGCTTTATCTCCACTGTCATTGGCGCGCCGATGACAGTGGAGGGTAAAAAATATCCAACAAGGGTTCCCTGTGTTTTTCAAGGGAGAAAAGGGCAGGTTGTTCTCGATCAAATTCTGACCATAGATAAAGAGAGACTTGTTACGAAGCTCGGGACAATCAGCAGTACGGTCCAGAATAGTATCCTGAATATATTACAGGAAATGTTCTCTTCGTAAAAAAGAACGTCGCCATTCAGCATATATGAGAGTAAGCGGCTGCTTTTCAAGAATTTGTCGCGCAGAGCCGCAGAGGCGCTGAGAAGGACAAAAAAGTTTTTCTCCGCGCCTCTGCGGCTCTGCGCGAGATTATTTTTAATCTGTGAATAATCTGAATAGTTACCTTTGAGCAATAATAACATCCCATTTCGCCCATATTACCCATGGATAATCCCTTCCAACTCGTTACTCCTTTTTCTCCCTCCGGCGATCAGCCGCAGGCCATTGAAACCCTGGTGCGCGGCCTTAACAGTGGGGCGCGCAGCCAGATGCTGCTGGGGGTGACCGGATCGGGCAAGACCTTTACCATGGCCAGTGTGGTGGCCGAGGTGCAGCGGCCCACCCTGGTCATTGCCCCCAACAAGACCCTGGCCGCCCAGCTGTTTGCCGAATTCAAGGAGCTCTTTCCCCATAACGCCGTCGAATATTTCGTCTCCTATTACGACTACTATCAGCCGGAGGCCTATATCCCCACCTCCGACACCTTTATCGAGAAAGACTCCGCCATCAATGATGCCATCGACATGATGCGCCATTCCGCCACCCGTTCCCTGCTCACCCGCCGCGATGTGCTGATCGTGGCCTCGGTCTCCTGTATCTACGGCCTGGGCTCACCCGATGAATATAAGAATATGCATCTTTTCCTGCGCCGCGATGAAGAATATGCCATGGAGAAGGTGCAGCGCCGTCTGGTCTTCATGCTCTATGAACGCAATGATATCTCTTTCCATCGCGGTACCTTCCGGGTGCGGGGCGATGTCATCGATATCTTCCCGGTGCATGAGGAAGAGGTCTCGATACGAATCGAGTTTTTCGGCGATATGGTGGAGGCGATCTCGGTGATTGATCCTCTGCGGGGGGTGGTTCTGCAAAAACTTGATGAGTACACGGTCTTTCCGGCCAGCCATTTTGTCACCTCTCGCGACCGGTTGCAGGTGGCCATGGAGGCCATCAAGGAGGAGCTGAGAGACCGGCTGGCCTGGTATCAGCAGGAAAATCGCCTGGTTGAGCTACAGCGGTTGGAACAGCGCACCATGTTTGATCTGGAAATGATCCAGGAGCTCGGGTATTGCAGCGGTATCGAGAACTATAGCCGCCATCTGACCGGCAAGGAACCGGGCGCGGCCCCGCCTAACCTGATCGATTATTTCCCGGATGATTTCCTGCTCTTTCTTGATGAGTCCCATATCGGCGTGCCGCAGCTCAACGGGATGTATAATGGTGACCGCTCGCGGAAAATGACCCTGGTTGATTATGGTTTCCGTCTGCCCTCGGCCCTCGATAACCGCCCTTTGCGCTTTGAGGAGTTTAATGCTCGGATCAGGCAGGTGATCTTTGTCTCGGCGACCCCCGGCCCGTATGAACTCGAGCAGGTGGAAGGGCGGATTGTGGCCCAGATCATCCGGCCCACCGGCCTGCTTGACCCCCGGATTGAGGTGCGTCCGGCCAAAAGCCAGGTTGATGATCTGCTCGAAGAGATCCGCTTGCGCACTGAGCGGAATGAGGCAGTGCTGGTGACCACGCTGACCAAGCGCATGGCCGAAGATCTGACCGATTATTACGAAAAACTGGGGGTCAAGGTGCGCTATCTCCATTCCGATATCAAGACCCTACAGCGGGTGGAGCTAATCCGCGATCTCAGAAACGGTGATTATAATGTCCTGGTGGGGATCAATCTGCTGCGTGAAGGGCTTGATATTCCGGAGGTGTCGTTAGTGGCCATCCTGGATGCCGACAAAGAGGGCTTCCTCCGTTCCGAAAGGTCGCTGACCCAAACCTGTGGACGGGCGGCGAGAAATGCCGACGGCATGGTTATCTTCTACGCCGACACCATCACCGGCTCCATGCAGCGTACTATGGATGAGACGGCACGGCGACGGAAGATTCAGGAACAATATAATCAGGAACATGGTATAACGCCGAGCACCATCTGTTCACGGGTTAAGGACAGCCTGCAGCAGCATCTTGCTGAAAGCGGATATCAGGCTGGGTATCAGGCGGATCTTCTGCAGGCGGCAGAAGAACTTCCTGTTTATACCAGTATCCGTGATCTGGAAAAAGAGATCAAAAAACTGGAGAAAGAGATGCAGGCTGCGGCCAAAGAACTTGCCTTTGAACAGGCGGCTGCCCTGCGGGATCGAATCAAGGTCTTGCGTCGTTTGGAGATTGAGATTGCGTAGGCTATTGGACGGCCTGGTGCCGCTAGCACCATGGAGAAAGGAATAACGACGATGAAAGACGGATTCTGGTATAAGGTGTCGCTGAAGGCGGTGCCGTTTGTTTTTGTATGGTTGATCAGAATATGGTTCAGCACCTGTCGGCTGAGAGTCCACGGACAGGAATATATGGATCAGATCAAGGCTACGAAAAATCCTGCCATTGCCAGTTTCTGGCACTACGGGGTCCTGTATGTCCTCTACTTTTTTCGCAAGGAGTCCGGGGTGGCCATGGTCAGTGCCAGCCGGGACGGCGAGTATATCAGTCGGATTGTTGAGAAGCTGGGTAATGAAACGGTACGTGGATCCCGGAAAAAAGGGGGAATGCAGGCAGTCATAAAGTTGATCCGGGCGGTACGGGCGGGAAAAAACGCCATTCTGGTGGCTGACGGCTCACAGGGGCCGCCCAGGATTGTGCAGGCAGGTTCTCTGATCCTTGCCTCTAAAACCGGGGTCCCGGTTCTGCCTTTATCCTGGTCCTGTAACCGCTATAAACGTTTCGGCTCCTGGGATGGAACAGCCCTGCCGTTGCCCTTTTCCAAGGTCGATTTTTTCTATGGTGAGCCCCTTTTTGTTCCTCCGGAACTTCAAGATGAGCAACTGGAGGAATATCGTCTGGAGCTTGAAAAAAGGTTGAATGTTCTTTATACAAAGGCCTGGGCTTTGCAGGGAAAGAAGGAACATTGAAATGGCTTCATTTTTGAGAAAAATGATATAAAAACAGAGACGTGGGAAAAGAGATGCAGACAAAAGGAATTGTCATAGCCGGCCTTGCCGGTGGGTCGGGCAAGAGTGTGGTCTCGGTTGGCCTGACCGCACTGCTGGCCCGTCAGGGCAAGAAGGTGGTGCCATTTAAAAAGGGACCCGATTATATTGATGCGGGCTGGTTGAAGCTGGCGGCTGGCGGCAGCTGTTATAACCTTGATCCCTTCCTGATGGGTGAAGAGGTGATCCGGCGCTCCTTTCTTGTCCACTCTTCAGGGGCTGACAGGGTGATTGTGGAGGGGAACAGGGGCTTGTATGACGGCGTGAATCCGGAAGGGGGATATTCCACTGCGGAACTGGCCCTGTCCCTGAAGATGCCTGTACTGCTGGTGGTTAACTGCACCAAGACCACGCGGACGGTGGCGGCCATGGTGCTGGGCTGCCAGAAACTGGACGAACGGGTGGATATTCGGGGTGTGGTGTTGAATCAGATCGGCACGGATCGCCACCGCTCCATTGTTACCCAGGCGGTGGAAACATATACCGGACTGCCGGTCTTGGGATCAGTTCCCCGGATGAAGCGTGATATCTTTCCCATGCGGCATCTGGGAGTCACGCCGCATCAGGAATATGAGGGCAGCGGGGCGGCCATGGATTTTCTGGTGGCAACCATGCAGGAACACCTTGATCTGGAGCGGATTGAAGAGATCATGGCCCCGGTGGGCCAGCCGATGACTTCCGGATCGGAGATTCTTGCGCGGAATCCTTCACGGCTGCGGATCGGGATTTTGATGGATGCCGCCTTCCAATTTTATTATTCGGAAAATCTTGAGGCGCTTGAACGACTGGGCGCAGAGCTGGTGATGATTGATGCCCTGACAGCCAGCGCCCTTCCTGTGCTTGATGGCTTGTATATCGGTGGCGGTTTTCCAGAAACCAGCGCCGGAGAACTGGCAGCGAATGCGGGATTCCGGCAGTCAATCAAGCAGGCCGCTGAGGCCGGGCTGCCCATCTATGCTGAATGTGGGGGGCTGATCTATCTGGGGGAGTCAATTGTCCTTGAAGGTCAGGAATACCCGCTGGCCGGGATCTTCCCCATTCGTTTCGGGATGTCCAAGAAGCCTCAGGCCCATGGCTATTCGGTGTTTGAGGTGGATGGTGCAAACCCATTTTACAGCCAAGGGGCCGAGATCAAGGGGCATGAATTCCGTTATTCCACTATCCTTGAATGGCAGGGCCGCCCCGAGCAGCTTGCCTTGAAGATGAGCCGGGGGCAGGGGTTCATGGCAGGCCGTGACGGTCTGACCATGAATAATGTCCTGGCCCTGTACACCCATGTCCATGCCGATGGAACCCCGGAATGGGCAGAGGGGTTCATGAACAGATGTCGGCGGCAGAAGGAAGCTGTCGGCAGATGAAAGGGGATGCGCCAGGAGTCGTCTTTACCTGAGGATAAATCCGGAGACAGGAAGATTTTTTCCCCAGTCTTTCCACGCACCGCTGAGGATATTCATGGTTCTGGTTGAGCTGTTATATTCGGCCACGATTTCTGTCTCCAGGCTGCATTGACGATCATAATTGGTGTGGCTGAAGATGAAGCGGTAGTGCGGGGCCTTTGCAGAAAGAACCTTCTCAATATAGGCCACATGGCCAGTGGGCATGTTATGCTTATTGGCCGCCAGGATGAGAACGCTGTTGGGGCTGGGGATAAAAGAGCTGTTGCCGCGCTTCTTTTCACAGGCTAACCAGGTCAACGGGCCGTTATGCCATCCTGTGCGGCAGCTATTGATACCGCTTCGGCAACGGGCAAAAGGAAGGCTCTGGGGTTCGCAACGGCACCACTTTTTGTTTTTTTTCTGAGAACTGCTTCGCTGCAGCTGGTAACATTCTTCGGTTAAGCGGCCTGTCCCGCTAGAGGCTGCGGCAACAGAGTCAGGCGGTGAACTGGTGTCCAGGGCTTCATCTTCGTCACGCTGGCTTTGCGCAGATTTGGGCTTGTCAGACAGCATGTCTCCGCATTCGGCACCCTGCACAGGTTTCTGGCTGATCTGGATTGCTGCCTGCTGCTGCTCGTCTCTGGCGCAGCCGACAAGCAGCAGCAAGAACAGTAACAGTCCGCAGATCGTCCAGGACGCGCCACGCGGCAAGTAAGCGTTTGTCATCAACTGTTCGTGATCAATTGGTGCGGGGAGTCGTCCCCAGGACCTTGACACTGATTATCTCTTTCTCTTCCTCTGTCGGCTCTGGTTGAACCCAGTGGATGAAGGTCTCGGTGACCCGCATGAAATCGCCATTGTCCGCCTTGCATTTGTCACAGATGCTTTCAGCCTGATCCCGGTAGATAATAACCTTTGAGGCAGGCTCTCCATCTTTTGCCACTGCCGCCATCTTTCGACAGCCGCATTCGAGGCGGACAACAACCACGCCGATCCCATCGGGGCTGCCTTCCAGAATCCCCGCAATCATTGCTTCTTCCGATTTTTCTGCTACCAGTGCTGCGCTTGCTTTTGCTTTCTTCGTTTTTGAGGCCATGATTTTTTCCAATGTTGGTCGCTCTTGCACCATCCTTGGCGCCTGCGATACTGGGCCGTCCCTGGCCTGTGAATGGATATTGTAATGGTGAGTTTGCAGAGTATATAAATGGAAAATGGTGGCCTGGTCAATACAATTTGCTCTGCACAGGAAAAATGGTTGCTGACCGGTCAGGGTTCCTTGAAGGTGATGGCCCCTTGTTCAGCGGTAATCAACATCTTGATCCCTAAATTCATGCAACGTTTTCGCACCTCGGGGGTTGGGAAATGATCGGGTTGGAATCGTCCCGCCGAGACCACGATAGTATCTGGACTCACGGCCTTGAGGAATTTTTCGGAGTTGGATGTCGATGAGCCATGGTGCGGTGAGAGCAGGAGGGTCGATTGGAGCGGCAAGTTTTTTTCGACCAGTTGCGACTCCACCTTGTGACTGATATCTCCGGCAAAGAGACAGGAAAGCTTTTTGTGGGCAAAACGGAGAATCAAGCTCTGATCGTTTGATTTGGGCCCGTCAGGTTCTCCTGGGTTTCCCAGGTGGATAACCTCTGCCTTTCCACTTGCGATCAGTTGCTCCCCTGGCCGTGGAATCCTGATCTGGATATGGAGCTGGTCGGCCAGTGTCAGCATCTGCCGCCAGGCCTTCTCATGCCCGCTACGGTCGTTGATCCAGAGGATTTCCGGCCGGAAGCGTTGCAGCAGAAAAGGGATGCCGTTGTAATGATCCGAGTCGCTATGGGTGATCATGATGGCGTCCAGGTGCTTGATTCCCCTCTGCCAGAGGAATGGAGCAATGATGTCCTCACCCGCATTGAAGTTAGGAGAAGTTGCGCCGCCGCCATCGATGAGCAGACGTCTGCCGGCGGGGAGTTGGAGAAAGGTGGAGCTGCCCTGGCCCACGTCGAGAAAGGTGATTTCACTGGAGGTAATCCGTTGTTTCAGGAGTTCGGAAGGTGGAAAAATAAAGAGGAAAATGATGAGGATCCAGGCGCAGGCGCTAAAAATCCTGGTGCTTCTGGTGACGGGAATTTCGGATATGGCAACGAAGATGGCTGCATAATAAAGAACGATAAGAGTGAGCGATGGTGTTGGCAGCCAGAGAGAGGAAAAGGGGAGACTACTGAAGAAAGTGGTTACCTGCAGTGAGAGCATCAGTCCAAGGAATCCTAGGTGCAGGAGCAGAGCGGCGGCAGGCGGGGCGATAAAGATAAGCGGACAGGCAAGAAAACCGAGAGGCAGGCTCCACAGGCAGATCAGGGCCTCAACAGGCAGGTTGGCAACGGGACCGACCAGGGAGATCCGGTTGAAATAATAGAGCAGCAGGGGGGCGGTGCCGATGGTGGCAGCCATGGATACGGTCAGGGCAGCCAGGGTGAATTGGCCAAGACGGTTTAGCGTCCTCTGGTAAAAGCTTTCATTTCCCGCTTCTGATGTCACCAATCCGGTAAGGAGCGGAGATACAAGCGCAATGGAGGCGACGGCCATAAAGGAGAGTTGAAATGAGGCGGTGAAAAGACTGTTCGGATCCCAGAGGAGGATAAGCAGAGCGGCCAGGGCCAGGGGGATAAAGAGGGATTTTCGTTTGTCGGCACAGAGGGCGACCATGAATACGGTCACCATGATCATGGCGCGAACAACCGGGGTATTGGCACCGGCCAGCAGGGTATAAATGGCAAGGGGCAGCAGGCAGAGTCCGGCGGCGATTTTTTTCACCGGATAACGGAGGATGAGATATTCTGATCTTCTCAGCAGCCAGTAAATAATAAAGAAAAGAAAGGTGGCCAGGATGGATAAATGGGCACCGGAAATGGAGAGGATATGTCGGCAGCCCGATCCTTTGAAGGCCTCAAGGGTGTCCTGGCTTATCCCAGAAGCATCGCCGATCAGCAGCGCCTTATAGACACTGCTGATCTCAGGTCTTGTCACCGTCTGCTCAATAAAAGAACCGATTTTGGTGCGGAGTCGCTCTGGCAGGTACCGAGCCTGGTGCAGGAATGTAGGATGCTCATCCAATCGGTAGATATGTAAAGGGGACTTGATCCAGCCCGTTATGCGAATATCCT
>JAQVER010000006.1 GCA_028697885.1 Desulfocapsaceae bacterium | reverse complement strand
TGACGACGATGATGACGACGATGATGATGACGACGATGATGATGACGACGATGATGACGACGACGATGATGACGATGATGATGACGACGATGATGATGATGACGATGATGATGATGATGATGACGACGACGATGATGACGATGATGATGACGACGATGACGATGACGACGATGATGATGACGATGATGATGATGATGACGATGATGATGATGATGACGATGATGATGACGATGATGATGATGATGATGACGATGATGATCAGAACGGTGATGACGACGATGATGACGATCAGAACGGTGACGACGATGATGATGGTGGCGATGATGACGATGGTGGAGGATGTGATGACGACTACAGTGGTGTCACGGATGACCACCTGGTCGAACCACCAGCAGAAACGTTTTAGTATAGCCTCACCGTTCGCACTTGCTTGACCCAGAGGCGTGGGTAAGTCTTAAAAAACTTACCCACGCTTTTTTTGGCTTAACGTTAGCCCTATGAGATATCGGAAAAGAAGATGCAGCATACGATGAGCTCAGCACAGAGTAATTCTCGTGAACCTAGGGGGGAATAAAGTATTTAGCAACTTAGCAAATGTTTTTTTCGCAACAGGTTGAAAAAAATACTTGTTTTTGAGATAGATTAAATATGCACAAACTTTAACTGGCATTTAATCTCAACAGCTTCCAGCCTAAAAAATAATATTCCTAAAGGAGAAACAGGAATGTCCAAAAAAATGTACGATGTTGCAATTCCACTTGGTACGTATGAAGATCGTGAAGGTAATGAAAAGACCAGATGGCAGAATGTCGGAGCAATTTTAGAGGGTGACAGAGGACCTTACCTTTTATTGGACAGATGGTTTAATCCAGGAGGTATGCCTAACCCGGAAGACCGGACCAGCGTCATTCTCACATTAATGGAACCGAAGAAATAAGTATCGGCAACACAACAGGTTATTTTGCAAATGAGAGAGTTTTAGAAAGAAATCATTTTACAGTTGCCCGCAAACCAGCTGTTTACCGTTCTTATGCAAAAGGGCTTTCACAAATGGATACACTTGAAATTGCACACGCGGGAGCAACGTGCCTTACAAACCTGATCCAGAAAGATGGTAGTTTTAAATACAGGTATGATTCACAGGACGGTACCCCTCTAAAAGGCTACAATGCCCTCCGTCATGCAGGAACTATCTGGGCATTGCTTGACGTTTATCGAGATGTTTCCGATAAAAAAATTTTAGTATGTTGTCGTCAAGCTACTCATTATCTCCTGGCTACCTATTTGAGATTTTTCCGCAGCTACAACAACGTTTGTATCTGTGAAGACAATTCCATCAAACTCGGGGGAAATGCCCTGGCCACCCTGGCCTTGGTCTCTTTATTCGAAATAACTCAGGATCATTTCCTCTTGGCTATCGCTGAGCAACTTGCACAGTTTATGGTGGCTCAACGCATGGAGGACAATAGGTTAGTTCATAAAAGATATTTTCAATCCGGGAAAATATCTAATTTTCACTCGATGTATTATACCGGTGAAGCACTCTTTGCGTTGTTGGCCTTACACAGGCTAACACAACAAAAGCATTGGTATGAAACCGCGCGGGAAATTGAGAATGAACTCGCTCCTGAGGATTATGGGGTGAAAGAACAATCTCACTGGATGCTTTATTTTCTTGAGCTTTTGTCAAAACATGACGATTCCCCCCTCTACTATCTCCATGCTAAAAAAATAGTCCTCCATATACTCGAGAATCCTGAATACCTCTCATGGGAAAGAAGTACCCCGATAGCTTGCCGTTCAGAAGGGTTGATGGCTTTTGTACGAATGAAACGACCGGAGGACATTGATGACAAAACATTGAGTGAAAGGTGCCTTGAACAGATCAAATACAATTTAAACAGACAATTAGCTTTCCGGCTCCCTGATGGTTCATTTGTTCGCGGGGGAAATGACCGCCGCAAGAATGAAGTCAGAATTGATTATATTCAGCACAATATTTCCTCATTTTTACATTTTTCTCGACTTGGTTTAAGCTCGTAATTTATGTTTCTTTATCATTGGCTGGTACCTACACCTATGGCAACTAAGCAACGCTCTGGGGATATCGACAAGACAGGGGATCTTGAGAGAGTTTTAAAAGTAGGAATTCGTTCCCCACTCATCTACGGTTATGTGCAGAGGTAAAGAAACCTGTCTCATTATTCTTGACTTCGAACAATCCCTATTCAAAAAGTTTTTACCACTCTGTGTTCCAGAAAAAAAAGGGCCAGCAACATGCCGGGGCTATTTGGGAAGTGCTCTTGTGTAATCAGGAAATTCGACTCGTTTAGGTTGCAAGACTGAAGCAAAGGCAGCCTCATAACCATTTTATCAATATGCTTAATCCATTTCCCGGTCATAATAATTGCATGGCGTTTCAGTTGATACTAATTTCCTGGTTAGCGCATTGGGGATGAAATCATAATGCATTTACAATGGTATAGAAATGATCAAGAACGATAATGCAAAGAAGGTTGCACTCGACACTGTTCGGATGGCTGGAGACAAGGAGACAACGGCAAGTGTGACAAAGAGCACTCCAGAGTTCCTACATAACGATCTGAAGGGTTTAAAGGAAATAATTCTATCCGATAAAGAAAGATACAAAGAAGCTTTAGCTGTGTCTCCACAAAGGACATGGCTGAATTATTTTCCCTTCCTGCTATACTCCAATTTCATTCCTTCACGATCAATACTCTTAGGAGAAGAATGCGGTTCTCTGTGTGTCTACCTTCTGCGACACGGACCACGCAAGGACCGTCTTCATCTCTACCTCCCCCCCATGCCAATGAGGCAGGAGGCACTTGATCATTGTTTTGAACGTATCAATACATTTAACGGAGACTATAGTGGTCGGCTTTGGTGGATCAGTGGAGAATTAAAGGACGCTGTTAAACAGTCGGGGAATTTTATTTTGCGGCCCGGAGACGAGGAATTCATATATCAGCTCGATATGTTTCAAAACTTAAACAACAGCAAATTCCAAATACTCAGATATCAACTCAGGAGAGCAGAACGGAAACAACCCATTGATGCGAGGTTATTTACTGCACAAGACAAAAAAGGATGTCTTGAGCTTCTGGAAAAATGGTATCAGGCCAAAACGGATAAAAGTATAAAGGCACTTAATTATTTCTATGCCAAAGCGTGCATAGAACTATGTGAACAGTTTCCTCCCAATGATCTGCATGGCTATGTTTATATGATTGAAGGAAAAATCGTAGCATTTGCTTTTGGCGGTCAACTCGCAGGAGAGACCAGCTGCTCCTTTTTAAACATTACCGATCATGACTTCATCAGTCTCGGATATTTCACCCGGCAGCATTTTTTCAAAAATATGCAGCAATACACAACCATCAATGATGGAGGCACTGTTGGCTTCAGTGGATTGTCATTTGTCAAAAACAACATGAGACCTATAAAAATCGAAACCATATATAGAGCACGACAAAAAAGATCACATGAAAGCATGACCCAGGTTAACAGAAGCCCACAGGCAGAAAGAGAAGACGCAGATAGTAGCAGACTTCAGGTTCTAAGGGGACTGAAGCCTCTCGGCATTGAAGACCAGGAGATCTTCATTCAGCATATCAAGCAAGCAAAGAAAAAATCATGGCTTTCATTCTTTCCTTTTTTACACAGTTTCAGCCAACGTGCACAGACCTCTCTATATTGGGAACTCTATCGTGGCTCGATTTGTCTCTATTATTTACGAGAACGACCATCAGGAAAAAGATTGAGCCTCTATTTCCCCCCCTTTCCATTCCGGAGCAGGACGCTCGCTTATGCCATGGACAAGGTGACCCATTTCAATCAAAGGGGAAATAGCAAGATTACCTGGGTTGGAGAAGAAGATATGCAAGAAATTTCCCGTCTGGGATATGATGTTATCAATATTGAAAATGAATATATTTACTCAAAAGCAGACCTCGACAAATTTCTTCAAACCTGCACGGTGCAAGACAACATCGCGACGTCCCCATACACCCGTGAAGATGAGGCAGCATGCCTTAAGATACTGGAAAGATGGAAAGCTGATAATCCCAAAAGAGTCAGGAGAAATCTAACATACCATTTGGGGCGATCCTGTATCCAGAACGCGTCACAATATATTGATAACACGATTATTGGTGAAGTTCTTCGTATTGATGGTGACATTCAGGGTTTTTGCTTTGCAGGAGTAATCGATACAGATTATGTCAGTTTTTTTGTAACGATCACCGCGCCACAATATAACAAGCTCAAGCTTTATCAGCAGGCACGCATTTCACGAAATTTTTCTGCTTCATTTTACAATAATTCCGAAGAGACAACTGAAGATTCAGCCCCATACCTGAACAAGATGGTAAGACCAGTAGCAATGCACCAGATGTTCAGAGCCCGAAAAGTTCACAATAAAACGAGAGGAACATTCCAACGGGAATTAAGGGATATTAATACCGCCTTGTTTATCAAAGCAGCACGGGAACTCAACTTTAAAGTTGATATCGTGAAGCCACCTTATAATTACTGTGTGATTTCATATGGAGACAAGGCGTTGCATGTATATCATAATGCAACCAGTATTACGGATGTAGTCACACGCAAAGTCACTCACAATAAGTATCTCAGCCAAAACATCCTGAGATCGCATGGGATCCCAGTTCCCGCCTCAAAGATTTTTTCCCCTGAAGACGTCGACAATATCCTCAAGCATGTGGAAAAACACAGACCTGTTGTCATTAAACCTGTAACAGGATCAAGAAGTCGGGGAGTTACAGTTGACCCCCAGAATGCGGAAGAGGTTCTCCAAGCTGTGGCCCGTATTCAAAATAACAAAGTAATGATTGAACAGCTTATCCATGGAGACTGTTATCGTATTCTGATCTACAAAAATAAAATCATTGATGTGCTACACTGGTTTCCTCCTTACGTTATCGGCAATGGTCTGGATTCGCTCTTTAATCTTGTTGAGGTGAAGAACGACTATTATCGGCAAAATAACATGTACCTCATTCAAGTTGATTTCGATTACCTTGGTCGTCAGGGAATCAATATGGGATTTGTTCCTGAAAAAGGGCAAAGAATTTATCTCCATCATTCCCAGGAGCACTATGTGGGTGGCGAACCGGTACAGGTAGATTTACAGTCAATACATCCTGATAATATAAAAATGTTCCTCAAGGTAGCACAGGTGTCAGGACTCCCATTGGCCGGATTGGATTTTATCAGTAAAGACCTGAGTATTTTTTATAATGAAAACGGCGCAGGTATTAATGAAATTAACAGTAATCCAGAGATGTGGCCTCATTATTTTTGCGAACAAAAAGAAGATATTACTGCCATCAAGGCTATTCTAGAAGGATTTTTCTCCAACGGAAATAATTAATCGCTCAATCTGGAGAGGTCTCACATCTTTTAGAAAAGTTCGGACGGTTACGTAGGTAGGGTTGGAGGAATATGTATGCACATAAACAAACAGCATTATCCCAAAGCCGTTATTGAACTGAAGCCGTCGAAAATTGTTCCGGGCCAGGTTGGTCTTTTTGCGCTCACGGATTTTGAAGAACACGAAATAATTATTGAGAAAACCGCCTGGAATTTTGATAGATTAATAACCTGGCCTGAATTTGAAACATTGGATCATAATACCAAAAGAAAGTTAGTTGATTTTTGTTATAAGACAGATAAGGGTATTTATGCACCGCAAAACATAAATTACCTCAATATCGCATATTTTTTCAACCATTGCTGTGATCCCAATTCATACTGTGATTCAAAAGGCAATTACAGAGCAAGACGACATATTAAAATTGGAGAGGAGTTTACTATTGACGTTGAAGCGCTCATGAAAAAGACTGCTATTGATTTTGAATGCCATTGTGGTTCTCCACAGTGTCGAAAAATTATTAGAATATAGGAAGGAAGTGGAAGGCTACTTTTATTGATATATTTCCCATAAGGTTAATATACCTGGGAAAGATTACCTTCTGCTGTCAAATTTTATTTTCCACCATGCCTGCAAATGCGATGGCCAGATTTCTTTTCCAGGAACCGACCTTTCTTAGATCGTTCTTGTGGCATGAGCTATCTCCTTGTCTCAAGATATCATGCCATACGGCGAGAAGTGTGGTTGTTTAAGCGCTTACTCACAAATGACATTTTAACCACTTTCAGGTCATGTCCTTTTAAAAAAATTAATTCGAAAAATTATACTGACAACGATTGAGGGTAGAGTTGAGTGGTTTGAGAAATTATTCGTAACTCAATATGATTGCATACGTAAAATTGAGTTAAACGTAAACCAGATTCAATCCCAAAGGTGCGATGCAACTCGCAATGAAAAATACGGTCCGAACTGATTATGACCCATCACTACCCGACGAATCAGCTCGTTGTCGTCGTCATCACTATGAAGCGTGAAACGCCTCACTAGATTTTTCAACTCACGTGCATTGAGAAAACGTGGTTTGTAGTCACTCACACGGTTGTCTGAAAAAATAGGATACAATTCCAACTCAACACGACACTGGTCATGCTGAGCCAGGAAGCGGAGACGCGGAATTAACCCATACGGAAGAACGTCGAATTTGTAGAAACGCCCAGGGGCATTATAAACGAAGTTCCCGATACCGTACACAACCCAGCGGTTACGATATTGCTCAATTTCTTGCATCATATGTGATCCATGGCCGATTATGAGGTCAGCCCCGGCGTCTATCAACACATGTGCCAGGCGCTCCTGGTGTTCCACCTTGTAACTGTAATTACTGCCCCAGTGAGGGAAGGCAACAATGAAGGCATCGGGATGTGTCACTCTCAGTTCACCAACTTGTTGTCCTGCATTCGCTACTGTCCAATCATTGACGCCCGCGTTGTCAGTGCGTGCATAATACCCCCATTTATCGTGACTTCCCTTATGCCAGAATCCTGAAGCCACGATGATTTGCTGTTCTCGCTCACCGACCTGCAGAACATAGTGCAATGGATGCGCTGCAGCACTCGCATCCATTGCGGCACCAAAATGTGCAATACCGGATTCGTCCAGCACTTTCAACATTTCCCGCAAACCTGTTTCACCATAGTCCAGGCTATGATTGTTGGCGAGGTTCACTGCGTCAATGCAAAGCTCTCGCATAATACGCGGAGTTTCTTCGGGGCTGGTCCAGTCGAGGTAGTGTTTGGTCTCTCGGAAAGGTGATTCACGTTCACTGGTTATGGCCGCTTCAAAGTTCATTATCCTGTAATCCGCCGACTCCAGCAGCGACCGAAATGGCATGAACGCCTGATCGTATCCATTGGCCTTGAGTATATTTACTCCCCCCTTTTCTTCGTTGCGCAACTGATATGATTCACCAGGGTTGGTGTCGCCTAGGAACAGCACTGAGGCATCCGCCGTCTCATCGTATGTGTTCCTGCAGGGCAAAGTCCTTTGACTGAGTCGGCTGTGTACCAATGCGGGGAAATTCAGGTTATACAGCCTGCGCAATTCGCCAAAAGCGGGCCTCCTTTTAATGGCAGCAAGCCGGTGAACTCCATCTTTCCCTGTGACTACATCCACACCATAGACACCCTTTTGGAAGTGACGAGGCAGCTTGTTATTGATCATTTGGGATATCTCAGCAGCCATGGGCGACTCTACCTTCAGATATTCTTGTTTCAGAGATGTATGCTCAAGACGGCATTCATAGCAAGCAATAACCTCAGCATCCACAATAATGACTCGCCAGCTTTTCTCCGCTGGCAATGGGTGTTCCAAACACAGCAGCTTGGAGGTTTTGGTGAAATATTTTTCACACCATCGTAATGCCGCTTCGGTATTCAACAATTCAACCGTTGCTTTGCTGTTTCGTTTTCCAGGTGGATTGTATAGTAGCGGAAAATCACCAGCATCGAGCTTCTCTAAATAGGGTCCGACTAGCGTTAATGAGGGAATAATGTGTCGTGTCGCACCAATGTGGATTTCATCCCCTGCAGGGCTGATGCCCAACAAGGCAAAATCATCTGAAGCCATCGCCTCCAAAGAATCGCTGACATCACAACCCTGTCGGCTCAAAACTCGGGCCAACAAAGTTGCCTTATCCCCGTATTCTAAAGTGTACAGTATCGACAAATTATCAAGTGATCTTCCCAGGTAATCGACGTTGATCCTGCAGGAGCCTGCATTGATGCGATAGGTCACTTTTGAGGGGTCAATGAAGATCACTTCGTCGTAGTACGCCAGAGCTTCTATATAATAGGCCAACTCATACTGTGTCCAGCGTGAGTGCAATATGCCCGCGCTCGTCCGGCCTGCCCTACTGCCGTCGCCCCTACGCAAGAGAGAGGACAGCTCCCGGATATGGGTGCCTCGGTGAGATCCCTTGAGGAAAACCACACTGGTCTCTGTTACAAGCTCCCGAAGTATTTCAAAAACCTGCTGCGGTGAACCAGCTTGGCGAACAGGAATTTGTAATTCATCGAGTTTGGTCTTAAGCAAGGTCAAGCCTTCATCAAAAAGGATGACGACAGAGGGTTCACAGGCAGAAATCCGTTCGCCAAGCTCACTGTATACTTTGGACTCTTGCCCTTCTATATGGACAATCTTTCCGATTATAAAAATGCTGCGGCGGTGCGATGTTTTGATTTGCTCCAGATGTCCAAGAGCGTTCTCAAAGGACACCTGGGTCGCATTGTGACAGTCGTCTAATAGCTTGACTACTGTACTTCCGACTGTAATATTACTCACCTCCATCTTTCTCTTCGCCAAGGAGAAAGATGCGATGGTCTGCGTGACATCGTGCAGACTCACGCCAAGGTCGATAGCTAGCTGTACGGCCAAGGCCAGGTTGTTTATCTGACCCGGGCCGATCACACTTGCCTTGACTCGAACATCGGCATCACCGAGACGTAATTGCAACAGGCTGCCGTCTAACTCCACCTTGATCTGCCGCAATTGGATACTTGAGGCCCCACTATCCCCGATGACGCGTTGGTCAAACCCCTCTGCGGCCTTGCGGAGTGTTTCCACTTCCGCCACGTCCTTTGCATAGTATGCTTTGCCTCCAGTCGGTAGGTGGGAGAACAACTTTGATTTGACCTCGGCCACATCGCGGGCAGTGGGCGTACGTGAGGTGAGGTTGATGCCGATCGATGTAATGACAGCGTCATGATGATGCACCATATCCAGTGCCGACAGCCCACGCATTCCCTTAATTGCGCCACCACTAATTTCAACAACTGCGAATTCAGCCTCCGGTGCCAGATTTGCAAGCGCCAGGGCAATACCCTCGGTGGTATTCCAGTTACCTACGGATGAAGATGTCAGGCCTCGTTTGCTTAGCAGTGCCACCACCATATCTCTCGTGGAACTTTTCCCGGAAGTTCCGGTGATACCAATTACGTGGCCGCGAAAGCGATTGCGCTGGTATGTGGCTAAGGTGAACAGTGCGTCGTAAGTCGAATCGACTAACAGGATCGGAAAATCGGCAGAGTCGTCTGGCTCCTGATCTGTAATCACAAGAACATTCTGATATCGACGAGCGTAATTTAGAAGTGAATTGATAGACATACCCTTCTGGCCACAACCATTAATGGTACGTTCTCGCCAACTACGCCCATGGACATGTAACAGCACGGAGTTGGGTTTCAAGAAAGCCAGTGGAAAGGTAAAGCTGCTATAGCCACGACTCGGACCCGCTGAACTGATCAAACGCCCGCCAGTTGCCTCGATCAATTCGTTTAGCTGCCATATTATAGGTTCACGCACTGCTAATATATTTGATTCTTCACCCGGCTGATTCGTCACGTGCATCGCCGTCACCCCTGAAATTAATTTGATTCCTGTCGTTTTCTCGCTGGAAGAAATTCAACCTCGGCATGGCTCAATAGTACATATTTTTTAACCTCTGCCGTGCCCGTTTACTGGTGCAGTGATGACTAGTCAAATGGCGTCCCATTTACCTTGGTTCCAGGTGAGTACAACGCGCCGTCTAAAATATTGCTATGGGGCAAGAAGGGACCATTTGCCTCTGGCCAGCGATTTAGGGACTGATTGATATTTATTGCATGAGGGATGTGCTCTTTTGCACACTGTTTGCCACCACAATCCCCCCAGGAAACGCGCTGATACGAATTTCCGTGCAAGTCCGATAACGACAGGACATCGCCCTCGTTATTCAGGTTCAGTTCGCCCGCCGACACTGCTGTCTGTATTTCAGCACCACCAAACTGCCCGGTTGGAACACCCCCGCCAAATACAACCAACGCTTTTCCAGCGGGTAGTAGACTTCCCACAGGGAAACGATGACGTGAAGGGTTAGATGCATCGCCAAGGTACCATCCACTCAGGCAGATATCGTGACCAGAGGTGTTGACCAATTCAACAAACTCATCCTCTTGTGCGTCACGGAAACCGTCATTGTTGGCATCGCCGGCGCGACCACTGGCGGGATCGCCATAAATTTCGTTAATCACCAGACCTTTGGCATCCTTGGTTAGGGTTGACACACAAGGAATTGCATCGGGTCGATTAAACAGGAACCAAGCTGCTGAGGGACCCACCTTGCGAGAGTTGTGCCCAGCCCCCGGTACCACTGAAAAACGCCATCCAAAATTGAGGCCCAGGCGTTGCGCTTCCTGTTTACCAATTTGATAGTAAAACTCTGCTCGTTGGCGTCGGTTAGCTCCCTGGAAATTAGCATAACTTGAATCGCGAACGCTACTGGATTCCTTACCTGTCTCTGTGTCTAATTCACCCACCATTACGACCAGTGGAGCCTGCAGCAAACGCTTAACATCGTAAGCATTTAAGGGAGTCCCCTGAAGCCCATAGGGCATGAAATAATTGGGATCCGAGCCGTTTCCGTAAGCTGGCAAAGTATAGAACCCGGCGTTCACCGCCACCGCTGAAGCAACCCTGGCATCGGAACGAAAAGTCATCAAGCGATGAACAAATTGTCCCCCGGCACTGTGACCCCAAATGCGGTAAGTAGACTGACCACTGTGCACTTCCCGCTTAATAGCTTCGAATAAATGTTCGATTTCACTATAAAGGTAGTCGTCACGCGTGCGCCACTCTCTGGCTCGATAAGTGCCAGTATAGGGCGGCTTTTTACTCCCGACAGCGAGAGTGAAGCGATCAGAGCCAGGGCCGTAAATCGATGCAGGAAACTCGGGTGCTATTGCCAAAGCCCGATGCCGTTCAGCTATCGGCATAAATCTGCGCAAGTAATCAATCGCATTTCTGGCGGCGCCATGTATAATAAAGACTATTGGTCCATCGCTGGCAGAAAATCCTGTAGCACGATATGTATAAGCTGTGAGGATATGGCCATCTCTGGCCATAAAACGAATCCGAGACACCTCTTTTTTGGGATTGAGCCCACGTTCATAAAGTCCAGAAGTTTCCACAAGCTGCGATGGAAAAGGATCCGTCTCACTAGAAACATTGGTGGGAGGGGAATCCTTATTGGCTTCATCTGAAGTACAGCAGCACAGAAATAATAGAAGTAATGAGAGGAGAATCTTCATTGGATTTATACGTCATCTCCGCCTTGATACAGGCTTGTTAGCAGACAGGGAGAATGTTTTTTTATCTCTATCTATCCACAAGTGATGTTCAAAGAAGCTATATCTTGTATATCAAGCTAGAATTTCTTCCAAAAATCTTCATCCACTTGGAAGATACCAAGATGTCCAGATCAGGTTTGAACCACTACACATAAAAGTCTCATGTTCCTTTTCGTACAGACTGCTGAGCTCTAAACAATCTATGCCTTGCGACCGGTCTGACGACCTCAGCTAAGTATGGCGGCGATTCTCCTGCCTGCTCGTCGGCATTGTTGAAAAATGGGGAGGAAAAATTACGTGTCATGCTTGCCTGCAGGAAAAGCTTTAACTCCCTGTATTCCGGTGCAGTAATTGTTACGAAAAACCTTACATATTCAGAATTGACAGTCCCTGCAAAACATACCCCTTGAATGTTTCCGTCAATAAGAAGAACTTTTCCGACAAGAGTACCATCAATATATTTCAACGCATTCTGTATACAGGATCGCTTAAAATAGTATCCTGTATACTTCCCGCCTTTCCTCAGATAATCAGCGCGCCATCTTTCCAACAAATCCAGACATGCCGTTTCATCCTCTTTAGTAAATGCTCGGATGGTAGTATTTCCGGAAAAGTGACACGTTCCAACGAACTCATCAAGACTTTCTTTAGCATAAATATATTCATTCTCTACCGGCCTAATGTCATATCCCAAGCGAACTAGATTTTCAGAATCAACTTCTTCGACCCAGGTAATCTCGCCATCTTCACTCTGGTTGCAACGGTTCACCTTATCCATGGCATACGCAAGAGTCTCTCCTCTGAATGGAAATGGAGGTAAGTATAAACTCAGTCTTTTCCCTGAAGGCCGCTCCAATAAATAATAAAGACAAATCGACCCACGATAGAGTTCCCAGTACAATGACCGTCGCCTGCGCTGTGAAAAGCTATAAAGAAAGGGGAAGAAAGATATCCACGATTTGTTTCCCGAAGCCATCAAACATTGGTCGAATATCGTTTGATCTGCAAGTGAAAGAATTTTCAGTTCATTCATGAAATAGTGATATCGAGAGGCCTGAGCCTCAGGGGCAGTGTATAAAGATTGTGACACGCTATCTGTGGCCACTGTAGCCGGCAACACTCCCTTACCACCTCTCACCCCAGTTGTGACAGCCCTCACCTGCCTTGCGTTAAATATCTTGATCATCTCAACAGGCCTAAGCATCTTTTTGGCAAATTTTAGTCCCGGATGCCCCAAGTCGGAGGTGCCATTTACCAAATCTGACGATTCCACCGAAAGCATCAGCTGGCGCCACATAAAATTGTTGAGTCCAGGAATCGAATGATCCGATTTAGCAATGAAACAGCAACTGATCAGATTATACATCTCACCAATAAAACCAAATGATTTTACCTGATTATCAACAAGAATCATCTTACCTATCAGGTCAGGTGCCTCAAATTTATCAGCCATTCTCAGACAGTTACGGGTAAATATTTTATCACTGACAGAATCATATTTGGCCCCTTGCGTCACTTCCCAATGTTTCAGCAGGGCCAGACATTGATCTGCATACGTGATGTCATAGGGAATAATTTCGAGAGAATAAGTCCGTTGCAGATGATTAAAGTCATTCCTCATTTTCGCAAACTTTGCCCCGGCCATTTCCCGGTAGAGTTTAGGATCATATAAATATTCTTCCCCTCTAAATTTAATCTCAAGCTGTGAATTTGGCATTCCTGCAATCTCATGTGCATCATGCTCGTCGACATATATGATTCTTGCATTATTGCTCTTATTATAATCGTTGATCAAATTGATGGAGTTTTTTAAGGCCGTCGCATTCATTGGAGTGGGTGGGAAATAAAGTGCCATCCTACCGCTAGAAGGGTCCTGCTGATTCTTCTTATGTAAGAAGAGACAGAGTGAACCGGAATCCTTATAGAACAATAGCTCCCGACTCTTTCTCCGCGAGGTAAAGTATAGAAATGGAAAGAAATGAACCCACCCCTGCTGTTTTCCACTCGCAAAAGCATCCTTAAAAAGTTCTAAATCATCGAGACTGATTGGCTTCAATTCAGTAATCATCTTTCTCAATTTTTTATGGAAATTCCATGCTACGGCATAAAAGAGTGCACAAGATAAGCACCGGCAAAGACAGACATGATTCCTATGCTTCTTTTAATGTATCTCTGTGAGAGAATGACCGTTGTCGGATTTAACGAGAAAGGATTTGCTCAAAGCCCTTCCGCAAGCCCATAATCCTGTCTTCTTTCGGTTCATAGCCAAATCCGCCATAATGGAGCCGGAGCAGCTTGGCTTGCCTGACGGCGATTTGAATTATCAGGATATCTCTGAGATTGTCGCGCTCTACTCCTGATAGTTTTCTGATAGCTTCATACCCCTGCCTGAATGCCTCCATGTTTTCCACATGGAACTCCCTTTTCTGCGCAGAAAACTCAACCATCCCATTTGCCAAATCAATGAGAGCCGGTCCATACCCAACACTCTGGAAATCAATAAGCCAGCACTTCCCATCATGAAAGAGGTAATTAATAAGGGATAAATCGCCATGACAGTGGGTCGGGTGAGCCTTGAAATCTCGCAGCCGTTTCGTGTAGTACGGGATATCCAGAGAGATGTCGGTTCCCACGATTCCCCCTTGGTCATGGTATTCCTGCCAGGCCTCCAACCAATAGAAGAGGAGTTGTTTGTTGCTGTACGCATTCGCATACTTTGTTTTATAATGCTTCGCCTCATTATGAAAACGCGCCAGTAAATTCCCGGCAAGGATATTCTCTTCCGGGGTCGGTTTCGCTACATATTTACCTGGGACAAAAGTAAAGAGCACAGCCTGCTCCTTATCTTTTTGGCTGATATATTTCCCTGCTTTATTTTGCAACGGAAGCGCAACTTCCAGACCAGAATCTTTCAATGAATCCAATAAACCAATCTCATATATAATTTTATTTTTATTTTTTGCGGTCAGGTACTTGGACCCATATACCTTCAGCACATATTCTTCAGGTTGACAAAAAATATGGTAGACTCTGTTGAATGATGCCACATTAAACCGCTCCGTATTATGAGCTGTGATGTCGTAGTTCTGATTCACCCATTCGGCAATCCTGTCTCGTGAGAAAATACAACGAGCTTGTACTTCACTAAACCATTTATCCTTTTGGGATTTGTTTCCTGTCGAGGGATGAAACAGATATCCTTCAACAAGCTGGTCATAAAAGCGGATACCAGGGTATTGTTGGGCATACTCAGATGTCATCCCATCACCGACATCACCAAAATGGTAATAATCACAACCAGCACGAGCCCAATAAAACTTCTTATCCCATTCCTCAGGAAGAACATCCTCATAATCCGGATCCAGCTCGATATAGATGTCAAAATCCGAATTAATCTTCACCCAGTCAAAATGGACAAACGGAACTTTGTAACGACCGGATCGGCGATTCGTTGATGAACCCAGAATATATATTTTGCGTACACATTCATGAGGGGTAAGCTTTTGCATGACAAAGTCAAAGAATGCATCCTGAATCTGATCCTGCTTCTCGGGGGTAAAAATTTCCTTATCTGGTTTGACCATGAATAATTTATTTTTACCGAGCAATTTATTAAAGGAGTCAATTTCCTGCTGGGGATCGATATTCTCCAGGCGACAAAACAGATCAACAGCCGGATTGAGAGAACTTCTGTTGATATACAGATCCTGCAGACGGAAAGGTCTGATGCCACCTTGTTCGGCCATTTTCAAAAGCAAGAGAATCTTAAGTTTGAGCTGATTAAGGTCCGTGGCATCAAGGTCATGTCCATACCTGGCGAGAAAAGCCGGAAGATCCAGCGACGTATCGGTGCTGACCATATCGGCGGTTTGTGGTGTATAGCCGGGAGATACAAGAAAAATTATTGAACTGTCTTTGCTATATGCTACTTTACTATCCTCTACTCCTCCCAGAATATAGCCAAGCGCCTTAAGCACCTGACCTGCCTTATTACGGTAGATTTTATCAACCTCAATTACGATTTTCTCATGTCCTTCTGCCTGAAATCGTGAAATGAGTTTTGTGCCCAGTTCATTTTCTTTCAACAGTTGAACAGGATCCCGTTTCAGGTCATTACTTTCCAACAATGGGAGGATCGGAGCAATCGCCTTTACGAGGAGAATAAAGGAATCTTTCTGCAGGAGGATTTTATAGTTTCTGATATGGAGATGAAAGCCATCTTTGGTCTCTTCAATGGCCAACTGCTGCTCATTATACTTCACAGGAAAAGTAAGTTTTTTCTCCTTGTCCCAGAACGTCTTGAGTGTACCAACCTCATTTGTATTCGCCAGAACTCCATCTTTATATCCTGCCTTAATCTCTTTAAGGACATCTTGGGAATAGAGGTTAAAGAGCTCTGCCAGTTCCTTGAATTCATCCACAGAAAGCTCAATTCTAAGATCCCGGTAATGGAAGTGGATATTTTCTCCCATATCAAGGAAAAACATATTGAATCTCTGTTTTTCCAAATCATTCGATTTGTGGAAAAGATAAGTAGTAATTCCCATGGATACCCGGAACGAAAGAGAGTAACTCGATTATTAGAAGCCGTTAGCAAATCAAACGCTACGGCTATTTGGGTGCGACTTCTTAGACTGTCTGAGTCTTGACATACAATGCCAGTTGTAATCGGCTTTCGGTATTCGTTTTCTTAAAAATAGAGCTGATATGGGCCTTCACCGTTCTCTCAGAGATATTCAGCTCAGCGGCGATTTCCAAATTCGAGTTACCTTTACTGACCAACAAGGCAACTTCCCATTCACGGTCTGAAAGTTTATGCTCAGGAGGGGTCTCCGTTCTTTTTTGATCAATAGGATGCCTGCTTCCACGGATAATTTTCTGCATCAGTTTCTGCCCAACCCAGACCCGTCCGCTGATGGCAATATTGACGGCCTCTCTAAGACGAACGGCGGAAACGTAAGTGTTCGCATAACCAACAGCTCCGTGCCTGAGCAACATAATTGCTTCATTATCATCTGGAATATCCGAGAGAACAAAACATCGCGATTCCGTTATGCTGGAAATAAGATTCATATCTACCATAGAGCGGTGCAGAAGGATGAGCTCTATCTCTTGATGCTTAACAATATCTTTCAATTCCGAAACACTAGAAACCTCAAGTAACTGATGGTCATCCTGCAATATCTGTTTCCACCGCTCGCGAGTTGATGCATTTGCACTGCTGATGACGATTGTCATAAAGTACCTCTCAGGTAGAATTCGGCATTGTACAATTCTGCAACGTTAGAGACGTCAAGTAACTGCTGGCTGGGTGCTCCATAATATATCTCTCCACCGACCCTGAGGTTATGTCTCTCCTTTGTTGACGAATCACCTTTCACGTAGAGCTAAACTTTGAGCACGAAAAATTGGTCTCATCAGATAGGTAAGAACACGCTTTTTGCCGGTCAGGATATCGACAGAGGCAACCATACCCGGGATAATGGGTAAGGGGGAACTTTTAGTTCCAAGATAATTTTTGGTTGTGCGGACATTGACCAAATAATAACTGTTCCCTTGTTTATCAACGATACTGTCGGCACTGATATGCTCAACTCTCGCTTCCAGTCCGCCATACAGTGTAAAGTCATAGGCTGTAAACTTTACAGTGGCCTTCAGATTAGGGCTGAGAAAAGCGATATCAGAGGGTTTGACCTTCGCCTCAATCAGAAGGGTGTCTTCCAGTGGAACAATTTCAATTAAGTTCATGCCTGGTTGAATGACACCACCAACAGTATTAATAAAAATTTGATTCACTATTCCCCTAACAGGCGATACTACTGCCGTCCTGTCCAGACGGTCAGCCAAGGCAACGGTGGTAGCCGAAAGTCCCTCAAGTTTAGCATAGGCATCATTAAGCTCTTTCTTGGCATTATTGGAGAACTTGAGTTTTGCTTCAGTTATCCCTTTCTGCGCCTCAAGAAGTCTGGACTTTGCTCGAGGAAGAGCAAGCCGTGAAGCCGTGATATCTCCCTGCATCTCACTGTTCTGGCGCTGCAGGCGCAGAAATTCTACCTCCGAAACCGCCCCACCTTTCACCAACGGTTGGGTCATGTTTATTTCCTTTTGGAGAAGATAATGAGTCCGTGACAGCTCAGCTATCTTGGCCTCAAGCTCAGTAATCTCCTGTTCGCGCTGTCGGCTTTGTTCCTCCAACACCCCTAGAGTTTGTGCAAGTTCCTTCTTTCTAGATTCAAACAACTCTTTTTCCCGCTTGCCGACCTCAGGATTTTCAGCCATCACTTCTTCCGGTAACACAAAGGGCGTATTGTACGTTTCTGACTGTAATCGTGCAACCTGCGCTTTAAGGGCAAGATAATTGAATCGGCTTTCCCGATATGGACCTGAAAATCGTTTTTCGTCAATACGGAGCAGAAGCTGACCTTTTTCTACCACATCACCGATATTCACCAGAACCTCTGAGAGAATTCCCCCCTCGAGATTCTGCACAATCTGTAGCTGCCGGGCAGGTACAACTTTCCCTTGTGCTCTAGTCACTTCCTCCACTTCCGCCACATATGCCCAGGCAAGAGCGCAAAAGAAGACGATAAGTATAATCCAGAGAATAATGCTGCCACCACGTGGAGACTGAGC
Source organism: Desulfocapsaceae bacterium (assembly GCA_028697885.1). GTDB lineage: Bacteria > Desulfobacterota > Desulfobulbia > Desulfobulbales > Desulfocapsaceae > UBA2270. The sequence goes on along the minus strand of JAQVER010000006.1, from coordinate 44,615 downwards.
CAGAAGCGAGACACGAATATCCGTAATTAAATCCACATCAGTGGTCTGCTGTTGAGAAAAGAGGCCCTTCTTCTGCGTTGCAAAGGAGCGAGCAGTCGACCCATTATCAGGCGTCTGCAATTTTTTTTTGATCTCTGGATCTTGTTTCATATCGACAGATGACCATTCTTCAGAGCTTCCAGAATATGCTGTTTGGTTCCATCAGCCACAATCGTCTCTTTGCTGATAACTACAATTCTGTCAACGATTTCCAATAATGATATTCGGTGCGTTATAATAATTGTTGTTTTATTCTGTAGTATTTTTGCCATATTATCCCGTATCATTGACTCACTTCTGTTATCCATCGAGCTGGTTGGTTCATCCATGACCAACACAGGAGGATCCAGGAGAATCGCTCTAGCTATGGCTATGGCTTGCCTTTGACCGCCTGAGAGATTGCGTCCCTGCTCTTCCACCGGCATATCATAACCCTTCGGATTCTTTTCTACAAACCGGCTCACACCGGCTATCTTGGCAGCACGCAGGACTGTTGAGTCATCAATATCGCTCGTCCCGAGAATAATATTATCCCGAACACTGCCCTGAAAAAGGACTACATCCTGTGGCACATAACCGATAAAATTCCGCAGTTCAGCGGGATCAATCTGGCGGATATCGGTACCATCCATTGCAACCATTCCTTTGGTTGGTTGATAGAGTCCAAGAATGAGCTTGCCAAGGGTTGTTTTGCCGGAACCAATGGGGCCGATAATACCTACTTTTTCGCCAGGGTTAATCTGCAGATTAATATTCCTTAGCACTTCTGTTGAGTCACCCGGATAGGTAAAAGAAAGATTCTCCAGGGTTAAGGCCCCCTTGAAATTCGTCCGGTGCAAGAACACTTTTTCTGCAGGACGCTCAGAGGGGAGTTCCATTATCTTATTCAGAGTCTGAAGAGAATTTCGGGCTTGATGAAAACGAGTCATCAGACTCACGACCTGTGTCATTGGTGAGGTGGCACGCCGAGTGAGAAATATGCAGGCAAAAAGCCCTCCACCGGTCATTTTACCCCAAGAGATCATATAGACACTGAAGATAATTATCGCTACGAGAGAGAGACTTTGCAGAAAATGGGCCACATGCCCAACTGACGCGGAGAGAAATCGGGTACGTGCACTCCAGGTGGCTATAAAACTCACCGAATCTTCCCAGGCACGCTGGATCTTACTTTCAGCCCCTAGTATTTTTATGGTTTCAATTCCTGAGAGTCCCTCTACAAGTATAGCATTTTTTTGGGACTCGGCATTATGGGTTTTACCCACGGACTTTTTCAAAGGGGCCTGGATAATAAATGCATAGAGGAGAATAAGCACAATACATACTACACTAATCAACACTAAACGTCCGCCAATGTACCAGAGGGCAAAGAGTGCGAGTAAGGCAAAAGGAAGATCTACCAAGGCCGTAATGGAAAAGGATGTAATAAAATCCCGTATGCTTTCAAATTGCTGAAGTTGCTTGGTAAACGAACCAATGGACTTTGGGCGAGCCTCTAGACGAAGGCCGAAAACTTTTTCCAGGAGAATTGACGACAAAACAAGGTTAGATTTCTTTCCTGCAATATCAATAAAATAAGCACGTAATCCTCGCAGGATAAGCTCAAAAAAATAAATAATTGCAACTCCGGCGGAAAGGACCCATAACGTTTCAAAAGCTAAATTAGGAATTATTCTATCATAGGCATTGATTAGGAAAAACGGGGTGGCGAGGGCAAAAATATTAATGAGAAAGGAGGCAATAATAACATCTCTGTAAATACGCCAAGAGGCAAGAACGGTACCCCAGAACCAGTTTTTCGACCGATCAACTGGATGACTCATACTGCGATCGTCAAGACGATACTTGGGCTTAATAAAAATTGAATATCCCGTGTATGTGCCAGCCAGTTCTTTACAGGATATAATCTGGGTTCCCTGGCTTTCCGGCCATATTACTTCCAGAGTGCCTTCATTTGAATCTGCTTTAATTGCTACGCAGGCACGTCGATTTTCCAGCAACAATATAGCGGGTAATTCATGCGTGTTAAACTTATCAAGAGGACGTTTGAGAATACGGGAGGACAAACCCGCTCGTCGCGCAGCCCGTGAAACCAGTTCCACAGTCAACCGATTATGCACCAGGGGCAGTCCGGCGCGTAATACCGTCCTGGAGATAGGACGGTCATGCATTTTGGCCAGAATTTCGAGGCAGTCCAGAAGGGGATCATCATGACTGTCACTGTCTTCCATGATATGCCATACTTCTGGATTATTAGATTTTTCCTGTTCCGTCATCTATGTCCACAAAAATATCTAAAACGATATGTATTGTTTGATCGCGTGAATCCTATAATAAAGTAGATCGACAAAAACAAATAGGTTGAGACTATCTTTTTTTAGCCCATCCATGATATGTTATAGTAGCATTATAGAGTCTGAAGCGTCAAATATATCGACGAGAAAATATCACAATACATTTTTTCTTATAACAACTCTGTTATGGCTGACCTGAGCGGAAAGTAATACAAGGTATGAAATTCATCTAGCTTCCGGTCACTGGATCGACCATGAACTATCCGTTTGCAAAGGAGTGCTGAGATGCTTTATGTGGAAAGAGATCAAAAAGGAAAAATCATTGCGGTACGACGTGAAGCCGACAGAGGGGAACTGGAGCTGAAAGAAGCGGTAGATGATGAAATTCTCGAGTTTCTTTTACATGAAAAAACAAACGATTCTATTATTCATATCCTTGCATCAACGGATCTAGGGGTGATGAGAATATTAGAAGACCTCATTAATCTGCTGGTAAGTAAAAATATCATCATGTCCACAGAGCTTCCGCTCGATGCCCAAATAAAGCTTCGACAGCGCCAGCAGATACGTCAAAAGCTCGGCAAGGAAACGCTTATTGTGGATGACATTATCTGAAAAACAACCGTTTCCTTTCAATCAGCAGGACAACTTCATATCATAAAGAACGGGGCAAGCCCGGGGGAGCCCCTTCAGTTCTGCTCCGACCACAAAACAAACAGTTCCTGAATCCCTTTCTGGGCCAGGGTAGTCATCTGCAGAAATGCATCATGACTGAAAGATGCGCCTTCAGCAGTGGACTGGATCTCAATCCACTGTTTATCACCACTCATCACAAAATTGGCATCTGCCTCCGCCTGTGAATCTTCTGCATAATCCAGATCCAGAAGCGGCACCCCCTCCACAATCCCCACAGAGATAGCAGCAATCGGCAGTATCTCGGGCATAATGGCGATTCGTCCATCGGCAACCATTTTAGCAAGAGCCGCCCGGACGGCAAGGGCTGCCCCGGTAATGGAGGCGGTACGTGTTCCGCCATCGGCATTCAACACATCACAGTCTACACGCAGGGTTCTCTCTCCAAGCTGCTTCAGGTCAACCATCATCCGCAGACTGCGACCAATGAGCCGCTGGATTTCATGGGTTCGTCCGGATTTACCGTTCGCCCCTTCCCTTTTGTAACGGGAGGAGGTGGCACAGGGCAACATACCGTATTCGGCTGTAATCCAGCCACTGCCACTCTCTTTCAAAAAAGGAGGCACCTTCTCCTCAATAGAGACCCCGCAGATGACATGGGTATTGCCGGTACGGATCAGAAGGGAAGCATCAGCGCTAGGCTGGATATTCCATTCCACGGATACGGGGCGGAGGCTGTCTGAAGCTCGGTTATTTAAACGCATGATAATAAAATAGTTCGAAGGTAAAAGGAAATTTATTAGTTAAGTGTGCCTTGAAAGCGACACACTCCTACAGGGGGTAGTTGCACATTATAAACGTCTTAAATTTTTCTTTTATCAATAACCCGCTGCCCCTTCCCTTCAAAGCGTTCCAAGGTTTTTTCCTCTACCAACTTCACCGCCACACCGATACCGAGTTCCGAGGCCAGTCGGGATTTGATGGTCTCAATCAGAGCACTCTGCTGCTTCATCTGATCAAAGAGATAGGATTCCTTAACCTCAACCAGAACCGTGGCTCGGTCCTGATGATTCTCACGCTCCACTATAATCCGATAATGGGGTGCGGTGCCGTCAATGTCAAAGAGCACCGACTCTATCTGAGTCGGGAAAACATTAACGCCCTTAATGATCAGCATATCATCGGTCCGTCCCAGAATCCGGTGCATCCGGGTAAAGGTACGGCCACAGGGACAGGGTTCGGGAAGCAGTCGAGTCAGATCACGGGTCCGGTAGCGAATGACCGGGAAGGCCTCCTTGGTCAGAGTGGTGATCACCAATTCCCCTATTTCACCGGGTTGTACCGGTTCCAGAGTCTCAGGATTAAGAACCTCCACCAAAAAATGATCCTCATTAATATGCAGTCCATTACACTCCTGACACTCACCCGCCACCCCCGGCCCCATCACCTCAGAAAGACCGTAGTTATCGGTGGACTGAATCCCCAGCTTCTCATTGATCTCCCGGCGCATGGCCTCTGACCATGGCTCGGCCCCGAAGAGACCGAACTTCAGGGACAGGCCGCTGGGGTTAATCCCCATATCCAGCATGACATCGGCGATATTCAGGGCATAGGAAGGTGTACAGACTAGAGCCGTGGTTTTAAAATCCTGCATAATCTGGATCTGACGTTTGGTGTTGCCGGAAGAGATAGGAATAACCGACGCTCCCAGCCGTTCCGCCCCGTAGTGCAGACCAAACCCCCCGGTAAAGAGACCGTAACCGAAGGCAATCTGAATCACGTCATCGGCGGTGAGTCCGGCTGCGGTCAGAATCCTGGCCACCAGATCCGCCCAGTTTTTGATATCATTGCGGGTATAACCAACCACTGTTGCCATGCCGGTGGTACCCGATGAGGAATGGATCCGTACCACCTCGCGCAGGGGCACGGCAAACATGCCATAGGGATAACTGTCCCGCAGATCCTGTTTCATGGTAAATGGCAGTTTATGGATATCCGCCAGAGAGTTAAAACTGTCAAAGTCAAGCTGCATCTCCCTGAACTTCTGCCGATAAAACGGGACATGAGTGCCCACCCGGTAGAGGGTTGACTGCAGACGCTCAAGTTGTAACTGCTCCAGGTCGGCCCTGGGCATACACTCTTTTTCTTGTTGCCAGTACATGATAAACCGTCGATTTTAAGGGTTAAATTTCAACATAGTGACAAAAAAAACTCATTATAATGTTTCCTCGATTTTTTCTCGTCCGAGATAGGCCCGCTGCACATCCTGATTGTTCAGCAGATCATCGGCAGGGCCCTGCAAGATCACCTTGCCGGTCTCAAGAACGTAGCCCCGATCAGCAATGGCCAGAGCGGCCCTGGCATTCTGTTCAACCAGCAATACGGTCTTGCCCTCATCACGCAGCCTGACAATGATCTGGAAGATCTCTTTGACAATCAGCGGCGCCAGTCCGGTGGACGGTTCATCCATCATGACAAGCTTCGGTCTGGACATGAGCGCCCTCCCCATGGCCAGCATCTGCTGTTCCCCCCCGGATAAGGTTCCGGCCAACTGCTCCTTCCGGTCTCGCAACACCGGGAAAAGTCCATATTGGTGATCCAGCAGCTCTTCTACAATCTGATGTCCCTGTTTCTGCAGGACATGGGCCCCAAGAATGAGATTCTCTTCCACACTCATAGTGGCAAAGACCTGCCTGCCTTCAGGGACCATCACACATCCCAGGAATGGAATTTTCTCCGCTGCAAGCATACAGAGGTTCTGCTCCAGAAAGACGATGTCTCCAGCCTGGGCCTTGACCAAACCGGCGATGGAGGCCAGCAAGGTTGTCTTTCCTGCCCCGTTGGCCCCGATAATGGTCACAATCTCGCCACTGTCAACATGCATGGAGACGTGTTTGAGGACCTTAATCTTACCGTACCCAGATTCCAGATTTCGAATTTTCAGCATAATGCAAAAAAGTTAAAGCCTTTACAAGAGGCGCAACCTTCTCCCTTTTTCTATTCACCAAGATAGATTTTGATGACTTCTGGATTATTTTGAATAGCATGCGGAAGATCTTCGGCAATTTTCTGACCAAAACACAAGACCACAATCTCATCAGAGATATCCATGACCAGAGACATATCATGTTCAACCAGCAACACAGTAATCCCAAGATCTCGAATTCTGGTGATTAATCGTCCCACCTCTGCCGTTTCATATATATTCAGACCGGCAGCCGGTTCATCCAGTAAGAGCAGAGACGGTTCCATGGCCAGCGCCCTGGCCAGTTCCACCGCCCGCTGCTGGCCAAAGGCAAGGCTTGTCGCCTCAACATGAGCATAATCGGCTATCTCCAACAGATCAAGCAGTTCCATCGATCTCTGACGGATCGCTTTTTCCTCAGGCCAGGTCCATGGCCCATGGAACATGGAGGCCAAGAATCCGGCCCGGCTCTGGATATGACGACCGACCATAACATTCTCCAAGGCCGTCATGCCGGCAAACATTTTGATATTCTGGTAGGTTCTGGCCATGCCTCGCACTGCGATTTCATGAGGCTGTTTCCCCTGGATTTCACGTCCCTGAAAGCGGACAGCACCGGAGCTTGGGGCCAAAGCACCGGAAATCAGATTAAACAGAGTGGTCTTACCAGCCCCATTGGGCCCGATTACGGCCTTGATCTGACCTGGCTCCACCTGAAAGGATACGTCACTGACACATGCAATCCGCCAAAACGGCGATGCAGCTTCTCAACCTCCAATAAGGCCATACCGTTCCTATGCCTCCTCATCCTTCGGCGCTGCCTGCACTGGCGCCTGGTCTTTTTTACGAGGAAGAAGAGTCAAAATACCATTGGGAGCAAAGAGCATGATCAGGATCAGGATCAGACCGAACACAGCGTCATCATAGGAACCAAAGACCCCCCTGAGAGACAGAAAATTAAGCAGTACCCCCATGATCAGGGCCCCCCAGAGATGGGCCATACCGCCCACCGCCACAATGGCAACATAGCGGACAGACTTCATCACCCCCGCCTCAGAAGGGCCGATTCCACCATTAAAGTGCGTAAGTAGAATCCCGGCAATAGCAGCAAAGACAGCGGAGAGAACAAAGGTCTGCAGTTTAAAACGGGAGATATTAACCCCCATGGCATCTGCGGCCTCCTCAGAACCGTGAATGGCTCGCAAGGCCCTGCCAATCCTGGAATTAATCAAATTAAGCAGGAGAAACAAACCAAATAAGAGCATCCCCCAGGCAATATAGTAGTTCTGTACCCGTCCTGACACGTCCCCCCGAACCACCAAGCCAGGCAACAACTCAAAAGGAGGCACCCCGGATATCCCGTCCGCCTCGCCGAACCAGGGAGTGGCCAGCACCAGACGATATATGATAATCCCGAAACCTAGGGTAGCCATAGCCAGATAATGGCCTTTCAGTTTCAACACCGGGATCCCGATCAGGATGGCGATCAGGGCCGCCATCAGAACCGCAAAGAGGGCAGCAGCCCAAGGCCAGACCACCAGAAGGTCACTACCGTACATATCTTTTCCCGACTGCAGGAGACCGCCGGAATCAAGAAGCCGCACCAGCCATTCTTCCCGATAGGGCATAAGATTCCGGGTGGTCAATGCGGCCGAGAGATAGCCGCCGATAGCAAAAAAACCGGCATGCCCCAGCGAGATCTGCCCGGCATAGCCCATCAGGACACAGAGTCCGATGATGAGCAGCGAGTAATAGGCAGCCATGGTCATCTGCGTCAGATAGAACTGCGTTCCCATCCAGGTAGTCAGCATCTGAATCAGCACCACAACGCCCAACAGGGGCAGAATTGCATACAATCTTTTCATTTTTTTAAAAGGCCTTCAAGCGGGCCGCCTCGCCGGAGCCAAAAAGCCCGTGCGGCCGGACAAAAAGGATCACCAGGAGAATGGCGATGGAAATAGCATCCTTAAAGGCCAGGGGAACAACCGAAATCGAGAAGGCCTCAATAATTCCCAGCAGCAGACCAGCCGCCACCGCCCCACCCGAATTTCCTAAGCCCCCAAGGATGGCCACGGTGAACCCCTTGATGGCCAGTCCGGTACCAATATCATACTGGGTATAGGTGATGGGCGACATGACACAACCAGCCAGCGCCCCCATACCGGCGCTGAGGACAAAAGAAAATGTCACCATATTGCGGGGATTGATTCCGCAGAGAATTGCGGCTGTCCGATTGGCTGCGCAGGCACGCATCTCCCGACCGACCGAGGTCGTCTTAAAAAAGAGATGTAAGGTACAAACCATTACCCCGCAGACTCCAACCACCCAAAGCACCTGTGGAGAGATTCTTGCCCCCAGAACTCCAATGGTGGTGATCTCATTTCCTGCAAAATAGGGAAGCGAGCGAATACTTTCGCCCCAGATATGCACTGCCGCCTCGCGGGTAAGAATGGAGATACCAATGGTGATAATGATCATCCGCAACACCGATGGACTTGTAAGCCAGCGAATGAAGACAATCTCAATCAATGCCCCGACTGCCATGGTAATAAGTACCGCCAGTCCTATAGCAAGAGGCAGTGGCATGTAAGGCAGCAGGCTGACAGAGATCATCCCTCCCAGCATGACAAATTCACCTTGGGCAAAATTTATAATACCGGTGGTATTATAAATAATATTAAAACCGATGGCGACAATGGCATAAATGCTGCCATAGGTAATGCCGGCGAAGAGATACTGGACAAAAAGCTCAGTGGTCATAAAAAGATACGAGGGCCGATCGGATGATCAGACAAACGGCTGAAGAATGGCGATATAAAAAAAAGGGCCGGGAAAAAATTTCCCGGCCCGTACCAGTCACTTATTTTCCGGTATAGGCAACAAACTTGCCATCTTTCACAGTCATCATCTGGAAGGCATCAATGGTCAACCCATTGTGATCCTTAGCAGAGAAAGAAAAAACGCCAGCGGTTCCAGGAAGATTCTGAAGCCCTTCAATAGCGTCACGTACTTTAGCCCGGTCATTACCACCGACCTTCACGGCTGCCTCAAGGATCACCATGGCATCATAAGCATGACCGCCAAAGGTGGAGACATTTTCTTTATACTTTGTTTCGTAGTTCTTTTTATATTGAGTCAGCAACTCTTTCTGAGGGTTATCAGCAGGCAGATCAGCGGCAATCAACAAACGACCAGCAGGGAAAATAACACCTTCAGCAGCAGCACCGGCAACCTCGACAAACTTGATATTACCAAAGCCATGACTCTGGAAGATGGGAACATTCCACCCTGCCTGGCGGATATTCTTTACCACAATAGATTGGGCAGGGGCAACCGACCAGTTGATAACGGCCTGCACATCTTTGTTAGCCTTGATCTTGGCAACTGGCGCCGTTAAATCACTATCCTTCGTGTCATAACTTTCTTTTTCGACAATTTTGATTCCGAACTCAGGGGCTATTTTGGCCAACTGCTCGGCGCCGGCCTTGCCAAATCCGGTATTATCGGACAGGACCGCAACATTTACCAACCCAAGTTTATTCATCTCCTTGTAGATCATCTTCACGGCATCGGAGTCTTTCTGGGGGGTCTTGAACACATAGGAAGCGACAGGATCAACAATGACCTCGGCGGCGGCACAAGAGAGCAGCGGAGTCTTACCATCCTCGGCAATCTTCTTGATCTGCATGGTCTCACCACTGGTGGAAGGTCCGATAATGGCAAGAACCTTATCCTCCTCAATCAGCTGCTTGGCAAAGGAGACTGCTTTTTCAGGATTCGCTGCAGAATCTTTAAGAATCAGCTCGACAGGATTTCCGTTGATTCCCCCCTTGGCATTGATATCAGCTACCATCATCTCCAGGGTTCTGGCCTCTGGACCACCCAGAAAGGATGCTGGACCGGTTACCGCCAGAATCGCTCCCACCTTGATATTTTCCGCCCAGGCAGCAGGAGTCAGCAGCAGACTCAAGGCCGCGGCCCCCATCAACACTTTTGATACCATCTTTTTCATACGCTTCCCCTTTTCATAATTTGCGTTGTTGTCTGGCTGGGGCGTTGTTTCCCCATCCACCTTTCTTACAGGGCGCAGATCTGGGCTCCACTCAAAATCGTGAATCCATCCTGCTGCAATGCGGCAATGGCCCGATCCATCTCATCAAAACGAAAGATCAGCACCGCATTTTCCCCACTTCTATTAACAAAGGCATACATATACTCAACATTCAGACCGGCCTTTTCAATGGTCTTTAACACTTTCGCCAGGCCACCACTACGGTCAGCCACCTCGACTGCAATAACATTAGTAATTCCAACTGTAAAACCATTTTCCTTCAAAACTTTTTTGGCTTTCTCCACATCATCAACGATTAACCGCAAGATACCAAAGTCAGCAGTATCAGCAACAGACAATGCCCGGATATTTATACTGTTATCAGCAAGTGTAGCAGTGATTTCTGCCAGTCGGCCTGATTTATTTTCCAAAAAAACAGCAATCTGCTCTACACGCATGAGAAATCCTCCTGAATTTTAGAAAGGTGGATAGCCTGTAAGGGATTAACTCACAACCTATGAAATTAAAGACTTAACAAACAGGGGTGCCTTAAATTTTCCGATTATCAATAACCCTCTGCGCCTTCCCCTCACTGCGCTGAATGGTCCGGGGCTCTACCAATTGTACTTTACAGGTCACCCCAAGCAAATCCTTAATATCAGTCTGGATCTTACGGGTTAACTTCTCAAGATTCTTCACCTCATCAGAGAAGATGGCCTCACTGACCTCCACATTTACAGCCATGGTGTCCATATTACCTTCCCGATTCACCACAATCTGATAATGTGGTTCCACCCCTTCAACCCCCATGAGTACATGTTCTACCTGGGAAGGAAAGACATTGACGCCGCGAATAATCAACATATCATCCGTACGGCCTGTGATCTTTTCCATGCGGACCATAGTCCGGCCACAGGCGCACTTTTCATAGATGAGCCGTGAGATATCTTTCGTTCGATAGCGGATTAAAGGAAATGCCTCCTTGGTCAGGGTTGTGAACACCAGTTCCCCCTGCTCGCCTGGCGGCAAGACTTCACCAGTATCGGGGTCGATGATCTCTGGCAGGAAATGATCTTCAAAGATGTGCATGCCACGATCCGTCTCCAGACACTGCATGGCCACGCCTGGTCCCATAACCTCGGAAAGCCCATAGATATCAACAGCCTTGATATTGAGCTTACGCTCTACCTCGTCACGCATGTTTTCACTCCAAGGTTCAGCACCAAAAATCCCCACCCGCAGAGAAAGGGTCTTGGGATCAACTCCCAACTCTGCCATGGCATCAGCCAGATTCAGGGCATAGGAAGGAGTGGCGAGCAAAACACTGGAACCAAAATCCTGCATGATGGTGATCTGCCGCTTGGTGTTACCCCCTGACACAGGAATAACCGTGGCACCCAATCGTTCCACCCCATAATGGGCACCGAGACCACCGGTAAAAAGACCGTAGCCATAAGCATTATGGATCATATCCCGGGAAGTGGCTCCGGCACAGGTCAAGGCTCGGGCCATAACTCCGGCCCAGGTTTGAATATCTTTTTTGGTGTAACCGACAACGGTCGGTTTTCCAGTAGTGCCTGATGAGGCATGCACCCGCACAACCTGATCCATAGGAACAGTAAAAAGTCCAAAAGGATAGTTGTCCCGCAGATCATCTTTGACCGTAAAAGGCAGTTTCTGCAGATCAGCAAGACTTTTGATGTCAGTGGGTTTAACCCCAAGGACATCCATCTTGGCCCGATAAGGGGCAACCGTATCATACATTCGTGCAACCAAATGTTTCAGCCGGGTCAGTTGGATGGACTCAAGCCCGACCCGGGGCAGGGTCTCAATCTCTTCTTCCCAATAGAGGGTTGTCATCATCTACTCCTCGTCCATGATAATCTCATAAAAAAAGTCATCAAGAAGATGGCTAAGCAAAACGTTATTGGCTGACCTTTCTACCAGCGGCAAAGGCCTGCAGATTTACGTCCCTGAATCGTGCCGGCACCCGGGCGCTGATAATCCTTGCATACACTGAAGCGTCCATGGGCAGGAAAGTGGAGACAGCACCTACCATCACCACGTTGGCGGTTCGGACCTCGCCCACTTCCCGCGCCAGATCAAAGGCATCCACCAGCACCACTTTCATTCCCAGAGAGCTGATATGATTCAGTACATCTTCCGGATAACTGGTCTGACCGGTAGCCACGGCCGGGGGCAGAATCTTCTGGGTATTGACGATCACCGTGCTCCCCTTATGGAGATAGGGCAGATAGCGAACGGCCTCCATCATCTCAAAAGCCACCTGGATGTCAGCCCGACCCGGCTCAATCAAAGGAGAATAAACCTTATCACCATAGCGCAACTGGGCTGTCACCGAACCGCCACGTTGGGCCATACCATGCACTTCACTCTTTTTGGCATCATACCCTGCTGCCAGCAGGGCATAGGCCATAATCTCACTTGCCAGCAGAATCCCCTGGCCGCCAACACCCGAAAAAAGAATATTTCCCTGCGCTCCCATTCCTATGCCTCCCGCCTGACGATGGCGTCGAATTTACAGAGCGCCTGACACTGGCCGCAACCGTTACACTGCACCTCATTTATCAAGGCAAAACCTTTCTGCTTCTCCTTGTACCCAAGGGCCTTGGCCTTTTGAGGACTCACGGGATTCCAACTGATAGCAGGGCAGCCAAGCCGAACACAGGCCATACAACCAGTGCAACTGGCCACCTGAGTACGATAAGGAAGATGCACGGCTTTTTTCATCTCAGGCAGGAGCACACATGGCGCCCGGGCAATAACCACAGAGGCCTCATCACGCTCCAGTGCCTTGTCCAGCACCTTGCGAGAGGCATTGATGTCATGGGGATTAACAACATCCACATGTTTGACCCCGACCGCCCGACACAGGGCTTCAAGATCAATGGCATTTGCAGCTTCACCCTTAATATTACACCCGGAAGCGGGGTTGTTCTGCTGACCGGTCATAGCAGTGATTCGGTTATCAAGAATGATCAGCAGGGAACTGGAACCATTGTAAACGGTATTGATCAGACCGGACAGACCACTATGGATAAAGGTGGAGTCGCCAATCACCGATACAACTTTTCCCTTAGCGTCATCACCGAGGGCCTTGGCCATACCGTGGGCAATCCCCACCGATGCCCCCATACAGACACAGGAGTCCATGGCTGAAAGAGGTGGCAGAAATCCCAGGGTATAACAACCGATATCTCCGGAGACAAACAGTTTCATCCGCGACAGGTTGTAAAAAATGCCACGATGGGGACAACCGGCACACATGTTGGGCGGACGCATGGGCAGGGCCACCGGTGCAAAAAGCTCAGCAACTGAAGCGGGGTCAATGGCCTTGCGGACAATAGCGGTATTCAGCTCTCCCTGATTGGGAATCAGGTCCTTGCCGTGACAGATGATGCCCATGGCCTTGATATGCAGTTCCAAAAAAGGATCGAGTTCTTCCACAACATACAATTGCTCAACGCTGCTGGCAAAATCACGAATCATCTGTTCCGGCAGGGGCCAGCACATCCCAAGTTTGAGAACTTTTGCCTCAGGGAAGGCCTCTTTTACATAGAGATATGAGACACTGGAGGTAATAAAACCACGTCTGGAATCACCCTCTTCCACTATATTAAACGGTGCGTTCTCAGTCATGTCCCGCAAGCGGCGCATTCGTTCTTCCACCACCACCCGACGAGCACGGGCATTACCAGGCAGCATGACAAACTTGGCAGGCATCTTTTCAATTCCAGGGATAACCAAAGAACTCAACATCTCTCCTTTGGCGAGCACCCCTTTGACGTGGGCAATCCTGGTCGTGGTCCGAAAAAGGACCGGGGTATCATACTCTTCACTGATTGCAAAGGCCTGTTTAAGCAATTCCTTGGCCTCCGCAGGATCAGAAGGCTCCAGCATGGGCAGCTTGGCAGCGAATGCATAATTCCGGCTGTCCTGCTCATTCTGGGAGGAATGCATCTCGGGATCATCGGCCACGAGTACTACTAATCCACCCCGCACCCCGGTATAGGAGGCGGTGAAAAGGGGGTCAGCAGCCACATTCAGACCCACATGTTTCATGGTAGCCAGGGCTCGGACGCCCGCAAAAGAGGCACCGATTGCCACCTCAAGGCCTACTTTTTCATTGGGCGCCCACTCGGTATACACTCCCTCATAGCACGAAAGATTCTCAAGAATCTCAGTGGATGGGGTTCCGGGATAGCCCGAAGCAACCTTGACCCCAGCCTCATACGCTGCCAGGGCAATGGCCTCATTCCCGGACATCCAAAGAGGATTATCTGTTTTTTCCGTCACGTTAACTCCTGAGTTTTTTTATAAAAAGGTACGTCTATCTAATAATCAATGCAGATTACTGTTCCTGTGCCTTAAACTGCAGAGGATAAACCAGCAGCATCGACTCATCCGGGGTCAGTATATCCCCAAAACTCCCTTGGGCAACAACACCGACAGACAGCTCTTCAACACCATCCTTCAGAGGCAGATGATAGGAACGAGCGTCATAATCAACCACATATCCACCAATTTTCCTGGTCCGCCAGAGCTCCTGGAGCCCCACGCCATTCCACTTCATCCCGAGCATGGTTCCCGACTGAAACACCTCACTACTGCGGACCAAACTGGTCCAAGTGGGAGAATTGGCATTCACAATTATATCATCAATACCGTCCCCATCGACATCAGTTACCAAGATCCGTGAAGGGATATACACCTCCTCAAAAAGAACATCAGTCGAGCCGTCAACCGCCTTAGTTGCACCCCTTCTGGCTCCGGTCTGCTGCGTCATCTGTATGGCAGACTTCCCACCGATAAAACGCTTGGTGCCACCATAGCGCTCTTCACTCTTCCACAACAGCTTGCCGCTTTGTTTCATCACCAGCAACTTATTCCACTGGTCAAGGACCACAACCTCCCACTCGCCGTCACCATCAAGATCCGCAAAAGAGAAATCAAAGAGATTTACCCCGGAAGGCACAGGCAGACGCTCATCTCCAACAAGTTGAGCACCATCACGGGTCAGTATATAGATGGGCCCCCTGATGGCCACTCCCTCAGATCCTGCCCTCTGTCCAGCCAGAACCACACCAAGTCCAGGCACCTTGACCGGACGGATATAATAACGGGCCTCTTCAAAAAGGGTCACCATCTCCTTCCCGTCCCATTCCACACCCATTGAGCCAGGCATGGCAGTATCAGCAGCGCTGATGTAAATCTCCGCCTTGCCATTCCCATTCAGATCGGCCACATTCACCGCATGAATCTTATAACGGACAAGGAGTTTAATCTGGGCAAACTCTAAAAGACGTCCCGCATTCAGTTTATAAACCACCACCTTCTCGCGGTCAGCCATGACCACCTCCATCACACCATCACCATCAACATCACCAACAGCCATATCTTCCAAAGATAATGGCACATTGCGGGTCTTAAAAAATTGACTGGCCCCTTCACTCCAAAGCAGAGACGAATTCCCAAAACCAGCGGTAGCCCTGAATGTACGATCCGGATGGGTTGTCTGCAGAGCCGCAGACTCCACATCGGCAACAGTAGTCTGTGGAACTGTGATATTGCCTGGCCGTTTTTTCCCGAAGATTTTTTCCAGAACCCCCCAAGCCAGACTATCAATGGCCATCATTACATCCCCTTCCTTGGCAGCCGTAGCATAAAAGGTTTCACTGCTCTTTGCTGCCACTGAATATACCCGGGCATCAAAACTCATTCCCCCGCCCAGAGAGGTAACGCTCCCATAGAAAAGATAGTCCGCACCCATCTTCGCAGCCAGAGATCCTAACTGTTTCGGGTCAGGCTTGCCCCCTGTGCCCAGAGCGGCGTCCACTGTTCCTTTATCAACAGCCACAACACCGGCCTCGGCAGACAAACGACTGGCGAGCATCTCACCCAGACCATCACGAAGATAGGACATATCCTTGGAGGCATTCACCGTAAAAGGTAAAAAGGCAACCACAGAATGCTTCTCGACAGCATGAGCCGTCGTAAAAGTCGACAATAAAGAAAAAAAGACACAGACGAAAGAGAGACGCGACAATAAATCAATTTTCATAATAAATTCCATGTACGAAGACGTGAACAGGGTATGCAGATATTTCACCCGCAGTGAGTTACAACATGATCAGTACTTGCTTCCAAAGAAGGTACTGTCTTTCCTGATACCACAAGAAATCATACAGACCAACTGACATCTTTCTGAAAAATTCTTCATGAAGAAACGCCTGCACAGAAAAACAATCTGAAAGGTCTACTGTGAAAATCATAATTCCTGCACAAAGAGGACTCTTGCTCTTTATCCCCAGGACTTTCCGTATTATCAGCCCGGGAAAGGCTCAAAAAAACTGTAGCCATGGAGAGCATGAGACAAAACAAACTACTCCGAAATGTGAAAAAGAGGCAAGTTTTTTTTAACACAGTGTAGAAGTCAAAAATTCAACCTGGCACCGGCTTAAGGCCATTGCGGCACGGCAATGTTACAGTTATTTTTTTGACCACGACTTACTGGGTAAATAATCTGCTGTTAATCAGGAAATGGATATAGATACTGGCAGCATAGCCAAGAGCAATCACCGGGGTCCATTTCAGATGACCAAAAAAGGTGTACATGCCTCGGGCCTGCCCCATAAGACCGACCCCTGCCGCTGAACCAATGGAAAGCAAGCTGCCACCCACCCCTGCGGTCATGGTGACCAACAGCCACTGGCCTTCAGACATATCCGGCATCATGGTTAGCACGGCAAACATCACCGGAATGTTATCAACAATAGCTGAGAGAATGCCCACCGTAATATTGGCTGAGGTGGCACCCCATCCGGTGTACATCGTCTGCGAAGCCAGAGCCAGATAACCGATAAAACCAAGACCGCCGACACAGAGGATAACACCGTAGAAGAACATTAAGGTATCCCACTCAGCCCGGGCAATGTGCTTAAAGACATCAAAAGCGACAGTATCACCAAGCTGTTCATTTACGTCCGACCTCCGTCTTCTGGCAGCCTCACCTGCCTTCTTATGGGTCTTCTTGAGATAGAAACCAAAAAACTTCAGATAGGCAAGACCAGTCATCATCCCCATCATGGGCGGCAGGTTCAGGAAGTTGTGAAAGCTCACTGCCGTGCAGATGGTCAACAGGAAGAGAATCATAACCACCACACCACCTCGTTTCATGCTAACATCAATCTCGCAGGAAGCCGGTTGGGCATTGGGGACGACAAAGCTCATGATCAGAGCAGGAACCAGCCAGTTGACGGCCGAGGGGATAAAGAGGTTAAAGAAGCCCCAGAAATCGATGACTCCTTTCTGCCAGACCATTAAGGTGGTGATGTCGCCAAAGGGTGAAAAGGCGCCGCCGGCATTAGCCGCCACCACAATATTAACACAGGCCATACTGACAAATTTGGCATTGTCCTTGCCAATGGCCATGACCACGGCACACATGAGCAGCGCCGTGGTGAGGTTGTCGGCAACGGGTGAGATGAAAAAAGCAAGGGCGCCGGTAATCCAGAAGAGCTTGCGCAGGGAAAAGCCACTGCGGACAAGACGAACTCGCAAGGCCTCAAAGACCAGCCGTTCTTCCATGGCATTGATATAGGTCATGGCCACCAGCAGAAAGAGAAAGAGCTCGGCATATTCGAGGATATTGTGACGAACAGCCTCTTCAACAACATGGGGCATGCCATGGGCAGTATAAAGATACCCTATCATCCCCCAGATCAGACCGGCAGCAAGCAGCACCGGCTTTGATTTACGGAGATGGATGAACTCCTCACTCATGACCAGAAGATAGGCCACGACAAAAATGGCCAGGGATGCATAGCCAATGCCATGCGTGGTAAGATTTATATTGCTACCGTGGGCTGCTTCAGCAGCAAAAGCCTGAATCGGTAATTGAATCCAGGCACAAATGGCCAGGAACAGGGGGGGGACGAGTCGCTTCACGATGAGTTCTCCTCGATTTTAAGATGCAAGACAGGTTGAGTATCTCTTCGAGAGATATGCGCCAATTTCTACACGCACGCACTTTTTTCGTCCACAAAAAAAACCGCCTGCTGGATCATGATAAGAAAAAATATCATCACCACAAGCAATGTAAAATTTACGGAGGGAAGGGAGCATAGCCATAAACATGACCCTGCCCATAAAGAGCCAGATCACTTCTTGAAAAAGTCTTGAGATCTATGATTTTGTTATCTTGATCAAGGAAGGAGATCTGAATAATGTTCCCTGAACATGATTCATGGGGAAACAGCGATAGCTATTCCTGCCAGTCAGAATGACCTCACTAGCTATTGTGATTTTTGCAAAAGGTTCAGATGCAGAACAATTCATCAAGGGCTATTCCAGACACTCTGAAACAGCCCCCGAGCAGAGGATCAATGTTCAATACTTTTCAATTTCTTGTATGACTTAGGTCCATTCGGCCATTCTGACTTTCCATACCACTCTTTTGGATAGCCTACTTCCTGCGCCATTTTCTCTGGAGCATTGACATACCCGTCATCATAGCGGGCAACGAGTTCCCAGGCCAACTTCCACCAATCTTTCACAACCTGATTGGCCTGGGTCTCACAGTATTCGGTAAGCAGAGGCGGAACCTCAGCCGGATTCTTTTTATACAGGGCCAAAGCCTGTTTATCCATTTCCTCGATTGAGGCCAGGGCAGCCAACTCGATCTCATCCTGTTTTTGCTGGATATCCTTAATCATGTAACTGTATTTCAGACCGGCCCAATTGGCCACAAAGTTAAAGGCCCACCAGGCGCTGTCCTGACTGAAGGCAGTGGTGTCAACCGTATAATAAGGCTTGGCAATACGCGTAACCCCCACATAAAAGGGGACATAAGCAGTGCTCATCGGTTCATCCGGACCAAACCAGAGCAGACCGCCAATGGGATCGGGCAGCCAGCCTCGAGCCTGACAGATATAACTGAACCCACAACGGAAAATAGAAATCGGTCGTTCCCATCCACCTTCCAATTTGGCATTGGGATCGCCGGTATCGCTTCCACCTGCATCCATGGGGCCGGGATAACGATAAGGGCTGCCGAACGGACCTGCAGTTACGCCCTTGGAGAGATCAAACTCGGTACCCTGATAATAATCACGATACAGCCCCATGACATCACGGGCACTTAGCTTCTGGTCCGGTTTGATACTAAAGGGAAACTTCTTGGTAAAGCCGTCTTCAACCCAGGGTGATTGTGCCTTGGAAGGGGCAACCCGTGATTGCAGCCGCCACACCCTCCGCAACGAATAGTAAGGATGACTGTATTCCCCCAGGCTCACTGTCCGCAGCCAATCGAGTTTGCCATCCTCCGGCTTCCACCATCCATGTTTCTGGGCTATTGCATGGAGATCCTTGCTGTAAAGCGTATTAGGATCATCAGGGTCAATTTCCCGGATACGCAGTTCATTGGCGGCAAAGAACACTTCTCCCTCTGGAACTTTTTTAGCCACCCAGAGACCGCCCTTCCCTTCCGGGCTGGGAGCCATTTCTATGATCCATCCCTCCTTGGTATCGCCAATGGGCAGAGTTTCCCCGGTTCCATAGTAGCCGTAGGTTTCTATAAGAGAGCCAATCAATTCAACCGCCTGCCGGGCCGTTGTGCACCGTTCGGCAGCCACACGGCTTAACTCCGCACTGTAAAAGATGAGTTTGCCCGGAACCGGATCCGGTTGCAGCTTTGTGCCATCGGTACATTCGCCGAACATCACCTGATGTTCGTTCATAATGGCATAGGAACCCTCAAAGTAGGCATAGGTATGTTCAACCTGCGGGATATACCCGAGGGGAATACTTTGAGGACGATCTGGTTCGTCATAGACAGGACCCCGATCTGTGCCGACATAACGGCGGAGTTCATACGCATGATACTGAGGTTTGTCCCCCATGGCCGACGCATCATAATAGATCGGCCGGAGTGAGCCTGGCTTATGGTCGGCAGCGGGAACTTGCACCAGACGCTGATCAAAAAGTTCACTATCGTCGGAATGTCCAACCATGACCGAACCGTCCTGCGATGCTTCCTTGGTAACGAGCAGGGTCGTACATGCCAGGGCGCTTACAGCACCGATTACGTTCCATGCAAGAACGGCCACTATCAGTTTTTTCATACGCGACACTCCCGTTTCTAACAAGCAACAATCCTCAGCAGACAAGAATAGCGGCTGAAGATCTAAATGAATACGAACAGCAACACCAGCACCTGTTCAATAATTTTTCAAATGAATACCGTTGGGTCACATGACAGTAAAACTCAACCCGATGTTATTCAAACACAAGTAAATTTGCAGAGGGGAGAAGTCCCTCTGATTGTAAAGAGTCTCATATGCACCCCGCTTAAGTCAAGCAGAGACCCAGAATAATTCCAATCCAAAGGATAAATTTTTGAGCACAACGAAAAAAAATGCTCAGAGAAAACAAGTTTTTACGATATTCTCGAGACTTGACAATCAATCTTCGTTTAACATAGTATAAAGAAGTACAATCATCCGACTGACAGTTCTTTCTGTCGGGGAGAAACAAACGGTATTTACACATGGTTGCCGCATATCTTTTTGATTGGAGCCTCCTTCGCCATGAATAAACAAAATAAAAACACCACGCCAGAAACGTCTGAAGAATGGCCTTCCCGGATTCTCATTGTTGAGGATGATCCTGATATCTTGCAATTCATGAGTAAGGTCCTCATCACCCTTGGCATTACTCCAACACTGGCTGAAGACGGGCAAGATGCTATTGACAAACTCACAGCGGGCCCTTTTCCTCTTGTATTCACGGACATGAATATGCCGCACATTGATGGGATGCAACTGATTCTTCACATCAGAGACCATTACCCCGGTACAGACGTTATCGCCATGACAGGATACAGTGAGAAATATGGTCTTATCGATGTAATTCGGGCCGGCGCTGCAGATTATATGACTAAGCCCTTTACTTTGAATGAAATCAAAGCAAAAATCAGGCGCGTCACCAGAGAGAGGGCATTGCTGCAAGGTTTGCAGCAAGAAATTGCCAAACAACACCTCTGCGAAAGGGACCTGAGCCGGGAGAAGAATACGCTTCTGGAGCAGGTTCAGCAGCAAAAGAAGGAACTCTTGGAAGCAAATACCGCCCTTCGGATCATGCTCCGGCAAAGGGACATAGAAAAGAACGAATTGGTAAGTTCTTTTACCAACCGTTTTTTAAATGACATCGCCCCCTATCTTGAAAAGCTCCAGCAGCCCCCCTTGCAGGAAGTGCAGAAACATTATCTGGATATTCTGACAATAAATCTGGAAAGTATTTTCAACCCCGACCGTCGGGGCAGGACATTCAATCATACCCCCTTTACTGAAGCAGAAGTAAGAGTTATCAATCTTATAAAACAGAAGAAGACATCTAAGGAGATTGCCGTTCTTCTCCAGGTGTCAACGGGCACAATCCGGACTCATCGAGAAAATATCAGAAAAAAATTACAGATAACGAACAACAAAAGAAGTCTTTACAAAACATTACTTTCCATCCCATAGCACAGAGTAAACCCTCCGCATTTCCTCTTCATCTGTGCAGTTGCATGCCACCACCATTAATCGTAGTCATAAATCAAGAATTATTTAAAACTAATCATAATAATTTCGACACCATAAAACAACCCGTTTTCAAAGTTCCACCTACCTCAAACAAATCAGGGAAGTAGCCTTTAAGAAGGCCCGGAAATCAAGAAAGCGGCTTCTATGACCTCAATCTCATCCTGCGCCTCCTCCCATTGAGCGTACCAGCGTTCCAGCTGACTTTTACATTGTTCGTACTCTTTACTGGTCTTGGCCCAGGCCTCCTCATCACTATAAAGCGCAGGGTCGGCCATCCGGGTCTCCAATTCTTCCTTGCGGCCTTCCAGACTTGCAATCTGCTTCTCCGCTTCTTCTTCCTTTTTCTTCCAAGGGGAAAGTTTACGGCTGCGCTCCTTGCGTTCCTGAGCCTCCTGCTGCCGCTTTTCCTTTTTGGATTCCCGTGAATGTTCACCGCCGCTTGCATCGGCAGACGCAATGGCCTCCGGTGCAGGGCTCTTCTTTTCCTCGTCTTCCAGGGCTGCCTTGCGCAGATATTCGGTCACATTCCCCTCATAGAGGGCCACCTGGCCGTCTTTGACCAGCAACACCTTATTGATGAAACTGTCGAGAAAATAGCGGTTATGCGAGACCACAATAATACAGCCATCATACTGGGCCATGGCCTCCTGCAGCACCTCCTGGGAACTGATATCCAGATGGTTGGTGGGTTCGTCAAGGAGCATTAAATTAGCAGGTTTAGCGATCATCTTGGCCAGAGCCAAGCGACTCTTTTCACCTCCGGACAGCACTGCCACCTTCTTGTCCACCTCCTCCCCCCTGAAGAGGAAGGCCCCCAGCAGAGAACGCATCCTGGTGATAGTCAGATCGGCGCCAGAGAGGGCCATGGTCTCCAGAGCAGAGAGAGTGGGAGAGAGTTCCTGGGCCTGATGCTGGCCAAAATAAGAGAGCTGTACATTATGGCCCAGCTTGATCTCCCCCGCGTCCTGCTCGATTTGACCGCCGATGATCTTGACCAGGGTTGACTTGCCGGCGCCATTGACCCCCACCACCGCCACCTTGTCCCCCCGCTGCAGCTGCAGGTTCACATCAGAAAAGATCTGCCGCCCCTGATAGCTTTTGCTCAGGCCCTCGATCTGCAGGACATCACGACCGGAGGGGGGAGCGGGCGGAAAGGTGAAGCGAATCTGCTGTTCATCGTCGGAAAGCTCGATCATGTCTATCTTTTCAAGCTGCTTCACCCGGCTCTGCACCTGCTTGGCCTTGGTCGATTTGGCCCGGAAACGCTCGACAAAACGCATGGTCTGTTTGATCTTGGCCTGCTGATTATCATAGGCCCCCTTTTCAATAATCCGCCGTTCCGCCTTCTCCTTGATATAATAGGAGTAGTTTCCCTTATAGACCGACAGCCTGCCCATACTCAGTTCCCAGGTTGTCTTGGTGATCTTGTCGAGGAAGGTCCGGTCATGGGAGATAATCACCATGGCCCCCTGACAGGAGCGAAAAAAATCCTCTACCCAGGTCAGAGATTCCAGGTCAAGATGATTGGTCGGCTCATCGAGCAGCAGCAGGGAAGGCGACACCAGCAGCATCTTGGCCAGCATCAGGCGCATGACCCAGCCACCGGAAAAGCTGGTCACCGGAGCATCCATGTCCGTCTGTTTGAAGCCGAGGCCCAGCAGAACCTTTTCCACCCTGGCCCGAATAGTATAGACATCATGCCCTTCCAGTTGATGCTGCAACTCCCCCTGCCGCTCAATCATGGCGGTAAAGAGTTCAGAATGATGGTCAGTCATCTCCGCCAGCTGATCATGGAGGAAATCCGCCTCCTGCTGCAGGGCCAGGATTTCATCAAAGGCACTCTCCGCCTCCTGATACAAGGTGTTATTCGAGACCAGGGCGCTACTTTCCTGGGGCAGATAGCCCACGGAAAAATGTTTGGACTTGGTAATCACCCCATCATCACAGGCAGAGACTCCAGCCATGATCTTAAGAAGGGTTGACTTGCCGGCCCCGTTGACCCCGACCAGTCCAATCCGGTCACCGGCATGGACCCGCTGGGAGATATCCTTAAAGAGGTGTTTCTCGCCAAAACGAACATCCAGATGATTAATTGACAGCATAAAGCAGTGTTCCTCGTTTCATATTCACATCCGTTATAAGTTCCAACCTGTCGGCAAACCCCAACCGCTCAAACCGCTGCATATTTAATCGTTTCATCCCCACAACTGCCGAGAGGTCTCGGGGGGAAATCCGTACCGTCAGCCGTTTTCCATGTGGACATGCGGCCAGCAAGGGACGAATTCTCCGCAACCATATCCTGCTTGCAACCAGTTCCCCAAAAGCAGGATGATACGGCCCGGCCAGCAACTCGCTCTCCAGCGCAGATGAGGGTTGCAGGCCAATGCGCACCACCCGGATTGCCGCCATCTCCAGCAGACTCTTTGCCCGACAGCTCAAGGCAATGGCCCGATTCATGGACAATGGCCGATAGCCACCCCGCCGGTACATTTCCGCAAGCCCTGAATGCTCAACGACCAAGACCGGATATAAACGCACAAAGGCAGGAGCAAGGGTCACCACCTCCCGTACCGTCCGCAGAAAGGAAGCCGTCGTCTCCAGCGGCAGGCCCGGCAACAATTGAATCCCGACCTCCAGCCCCGCCTCCTGCAGAAGAGCAATAGCTAGCCTGGAGCTATCCGCATTATGACCGCGTCTGGATGCTTGCAGGACACGATCATCCAGAGACTGCACACCCAGTTCAACGATGCGCACTCCCCGAGACAGAAGAAAAGAACACACATCCCTGTCCACACAATCAGGACGGGTCGAGAGCCTGATTGCATCCACCTGACCAGATGCCAAAAAGGGCTGAACTTCCGCCAGCAGTTCTTCCTGACGATCTCTGGGCAGACAGGTAAACGAGCCTCCGAAAAAAGCCACCTGCACCTGCGTCTGATGCCGAGGTCGTGAAAGCCATTCCCGGATGGTTGCCGCCACCGGGACGACCTCCTCTCGACGGTCATCCTCGCCAGTGATCGAGTGCTGATTACAGAAAAGACACTGCCGCGGACAACCCTGATGCGGAATAAAAACAGGAATAACAAAAGGCATATTCAGAGAAACACAAAAGGAAAAAAGCTATTGTTTACAGCCGGCAAAGATATCCAGATCCTTCTCATACATTGCCGTTTTGATCCCCATCAGACCCAAGGCTGAATGGAACAGATTATCCTGAGAAATATTATCATTAATCTTACTCTGCAGACATTTTTTATCCAAACCATTACTCTCAAAAAAAGCATCTGAAAACCAGAGGATAAAAGGGATATGTTTCTGTTCATCGGGAGCAATTACATAGGGCAGCCCATGAAGGTAAATATTCTTTTCTCCCAGTGACTCACCGTAGTCTGAGAGATAGAGCATGGCGGTATTAAACTGTGCGTTATTTTTCTTCAGGAGATTAATAACCTGATCCAGAAAATAATCGGTATAAAGAATCGTGTTGTCATAGGCATTGACCAGTTCTTCGGTCCGACATTCCTGAAGCTGATTCGTAGTACATTCCGGAAGAAAGGTCTTAAATTCAGGAGGCGACCTCCGATAATAGCCCGGCCCATAACTCCCTTTCTGGTGAAGGACAACAAAGGTATCCTTGTCTGCTCGATTGATATATTGCTGCAACCCCTGCAACAGAATCATATCCTGGCACTCTCCCGAAGAGCAGAAATCGTTATCCTGCAGATCTGTCAAGACTTCCGTTTCCACCCGGCTGCACACCCCTCTGCAGCCTGAATTGTTTTCCCGCCATAAAACCTGTACTCCCGCATGTGACAAGACATCCAAGAGTCCCTCGTGACGTTCTGCTTTGGTATCACTGAAGGAGTTCCGATCAAAATGAGAGAACATGCAGGGCACAGAAGTGGAGGAAACTGTCCCGCAGGAATAGGCATTGGTAAAACTCAGGACATCCTCTTGTTCCAGGAAGGGGTTGGTTTTTCTGTCATAACCATTCAATGAAAAATCACGAGCCCGGGCTGCCTCGCCCACCACCAGGATCACTAGATTTTTTCTACCTCTTTCCTGCCACGTTTTTTCCAATCTTGCATCTTCACCAATGGGCCTGACCACAACCTTGCCGCTACTGACTGTCCTTTTTACGTAAGAAATCACCTCATAAATAGAACTGACCGGATTAATCAGATGCCGCACATAATTATAATTTCTTCCCAAGGAAATATAATCTTTATAAAAGAGCACCAGGACGACAACGATGACCGCCATGCTGGTAAGCACGGTACCCAATACCATAAACAGCTCTTTGACAAAGCTCTTGTATCGAATTTCAGCACGCAGGACCAGAAACGATGGGATTGCACCAAGCACGACGATATAATAGAGCATCTTGATATTAAACAGTTCAGAGACACCCCCCACGTCTGTTGCCAGGACATTATTGATCATTGACTGATCAATAATAATGCCATAGGTTTTCGTAAAATAAGCCGCAAAGGTCGCAATCAAGAGAATCAGAAGCACGGATGGTTTTAAGATATATTTAAAACTGACCAGAGAAAGACAGCAATTGATAAAGGCAACAAGAAGGAGGAATATGGAACCCAGAAAAAAGCGATTTTGCTGAGAATTCGCCGCAATCTTCAGGATCTCTGCCCAGAAACCATTATTATAGAAGAGAACCAGGAGCACGGATATCAGCAGAGTCAACTGGATACTGTTCATCTTCGGACGCAGGACATACGCCATGACCCGCTTGAGAAAAGAGCGTTCAAGAGGTTTATTTTTTCCCATAATCTGACTCATTCCGACACAACACTCTTAAAAAAACTAACAAAAACGCTCATAGAGAAAAATACCCCACACCATTACCACCATAACAAGACTGACAAAAACTGCAGCAGAGCCCATATCCTTTGCCGTCCCTGCCAGAGAATGGTGTTCAGGGCCAATACGATCAACCACAGCTTCAATCGCTGAATTCAACAATTCAGCCACCACCACCACCATACAGACACTGATCAGCAGGGCCCGTTCGACTCCATTATTCCCCAGCAGAAGAGCCAGAGGCATCAGGATTGCCACCAGAATGACTTCCTGGCGAAATGCCGCCTCCGTCCGCCAGGCAGCCTTCAAGCCGCACAAGGAATAACCTGTGGCATTGACGATGCGGCGCAGGCCGGTTTTTTTCACTCCATTCACGATCTTCTCCATTCTTGAATCATATCAGACTATAGCTCTATCACTATCATAAACGAGAGATCATCAGATCATAATCAGCAAGGGCGCTGGCAGCAGCCCGCTGCTCCGCCTCTTTCTTGGAACCGGCAGAACCGGTACCAAAGACAAGGTCTCGAAAAATCACTGATACCGTAAACACCTTCTGATGGGACGGTCCCTCATCCATATCCACCCGATAAGACGGCGCCTCATTAAACTGTTCCTGCAAAACCTCCTGCAACCTGCTTTTAGCATCGGCGATCAATAACTCTTCTCTTTTGACATCAAAGGCCGGGACAAAAAAACGAGACACAAACTCTTCCGCAGTCTCATATCCGCCATCTTCAAAGACAGCCCCGACCACTGCCTCATAGGCGCAGGACAGGATAGACGATTTATTCCTGCCGTTGGAAGCATCCTCACCCTTCCCAAGACAGAGAAATTTGCCTAGCTCCACATCTCTTGCCATAGTAGCCAGATGGGTCTCATTAACAAGCGCGGAACGTAATTTGGTCAACTCCCCTTCGCGCATCTCAGGAAAACGTTTGAAGAGGGTATGACCGATAACCAGATCGAGAACCGCGTCACCCAGAAACTCCAGAGTTTCATTATTCTGACCCGGAAAGGAATGTTCAAAGGCAAAGGAGGCGTGAATCAAGGCTTTCTGCAGCAGACGCAGATCAGTAAAACGATATCCCAGTATCTGTTCAAAACAAGAGAGCTCCTGCTTGTTCTTCTTCGCCAGTGAATCGATATCCATACCCATTTCCCCATTTTCCCCTTGTCAAAAAAACAAACTGTGGTATAAAGTGGCTCGCATGCTTATTTAAGTCTGCTCAAAAAGGCGGCGTAGCCAAGCGGCTAAGGCACTGGTCTGCAAAACCATGATTCAGCGGTTCAAATCCGCTCGCCGCCTCCAGTAAATTCAAAGGGTCACAAGTTATTCACTTGTGACCCTTTTTTTATCACTCTTGTAATCGATATCATGCAACTGACTGGCTGCATTGTTTCATTGATCCGATGTTACCATTATGCAATAATAACCACGATATTGAAATGGGTATTATATTACGTCTTCTAGATACCTGATATTCACTCCAAGGTCAAGTCACATCCTGTAAATCAGGGCCGGCAGAAAACAACTCCAGCTGTCAACTTCTCTTACTATTCCTCGTCCACCGGGACCCCCCAGATTTCTCTGGCATATTGCTTAATGGTGCGATCTGTAGAAAACTTTCCCATACGTGCCACATTCAACACCGACTTCCTGGTCCATGCCACAGGGTCAAGAAAAGCCTCATTCACTTGATCCTGGCAGGCGAGATACGATTCAAAATCGAGAAGAAGAAGATAGGGATCATACTGATCAAGCAGACTGTCAACAAGGGGGCGAAACAACTCTTTGTCTCCCCGACTGAAAGAACCGTTCTGCAGGCTGTCGATGGTCTGACCAATCTCTTCATTATCACGACATATAGCCTGAGGCGTACGACTGGCATGCAATTTCTCATACTCTGCCTCCTCTGCCGTCATGCCAAAAATAAAAATATTTTCCCGTCCCACCTCTTCCAGGATCTCGACATTGGCCCCATCCAGTGTTCCTATGGTAAGTGCACCATTAAGTGAAAACTTCATATTGCCTGTTCCTGAGGCTTCAGTACCGGCCGTGGATATCTGCTCAGACAGATCGGCCGCAGGCATGATCACCTCAGCCTGAGAGACATTATAATTGGGTAGAAAAACAATGCGCAGACGCGATCCCACCCGTGGATCATTATTTACAACCTCGGCAATAGAGTTGATCAACTTGATTACCAGCTTGGCTTTCCAATAGGTTGGTGCCGCCTTGCCGGCAAAGATAACTGTTCGCGGGACAAGATCAAGATCAGGCCTCCGGAGTATCCTATGATAGTGAGTGATAACATGAAGACAATTCAACAACTGCCGTTTATATTCATGGATACGCTTCACCTGGATGTCAAACATGGAATCCAGGCTCACCTCGATCCCGCAATGTTTATGGATAAAAACTGCTAACCGCTCTTTATTGGCACGTTTGATCGTCCGCCATTCTGTCTGGAAATCAATATCATCAGCCCATGGTTCCAAGCCCCGCAATTGATCCAGATCCGTGATCCAGCCAGGACCGATCTTACCGCTAATGAGTTCGGCAAGCCGGGGATTGGCCTTCAGCAACCAGCGCCGTGGGGTAATACCGTTCGTCTTTGAATTAAACTTACCTGGAAAAAACTGATGAAAAGATTTAAAAATTTTCTCTTTCAACAGGCGGGTATGCAGTTTTGCCACTCCATTTACCGAATGACTGCCGACGATGGCCAGATGAGCCATGCTCACCTTTTTTTCCTCCCCTTCCTCAATAATGGACATTTCACGTAACTTTCCGCTATCACCAGGATAAGCAAGGGCAACCAGCTCGAGGAAACGGCGATTAATCTCGTAGATAATCTGCAGATGTCTGGGGAGCACCTCTTCCAGCAGCCCCACGTGCCATTTTTCCAGGGCCTCGGGCATAAGGGTATGATTGGTGTAGGCAAAAGTCTTGGTACAGACATCCCAGGCCTTTTCCCAACTCAGACCTTCATCATCAAGCAGGAGACGCATCAACTCTGGAATGGCAATGGCCGGATGGGTATCATTCAACTGCACGGCAATAATATCACTGAAGGTATTAAAATCTGAATACTTCTTCTTATAGCGACGCATGATGTCCTGCAAGGTAGCCGCCACAAAGAAATACTGCTGTTTCAATCGCAACTCCTGACCTGCGAGATTATGATCAGGTGGATAAAGCACCTTGGAGATGGTCTCAGAACTCACTTTATTTTGAACCGCTCCGATATAATCGCCCCTGCCGAAAAAACTCAAATCCAGATCGCGGGAGGCACGGGCCGCCCACAGTCGCATATTGATCACATGATCGTTCTTATACCCAGGCACCAGAATATCACAAGGCAGTGCCATAACCTCTTCCGTCTCCAGCCATTGAGCTCGATAATTTCCATTCGCATCTAGGTAACTGCTGACCCGGCCATAAAAATGGACTGGGAACACAGGCATAGTACGCTCAAAAACCCAGGGAGAACCATAGCGCATCCAACTATCAGGGCTTTCCACCTGATACCCATCAATCAACTGCTGGTTAAAAAGACCATACTCATACAAAATACCATATCCATAGGCCGGAATCTTCAATGTGGCAATGGAATCCATAAAACA
Source organism: Desulfocapsaceae bacterium (assembly GCA_028697885.1). Classification (GTDB taxonomy): domain Bacteria; phylum Desulfobacterota; class Desulfobulbia; order Desulfobulbales; family Desulfocapsaceae; genus UBA2270. The sequence goes on along the minus strand of JAQVER010000006.1, from coordinate 14,579 downwards.
GGCTGCCAATCGCCCCAAGCCACCATTACCAAGGGCCGCGTCCTCCTCTTCCTCCCGCAGCAGGTCCATGTCGAAACCAAGCTCTTCAACAGCCTGCTGCATCGCATCATAAATCCCCAGATTAATCATACTGTTGCCAAGGGAACGACCTATGAGGAACTCCAGGGAGAGATAATAAACCCGTTTTTTCCCTTTGGCATAAGAGGCCTTCTGGGTTGCAATCCATTTCTCCACCATGATATCGCGCAAGGTATAGGCAACAGCCTTATAGATATCACTCTCACCCGCCCGCTGCGGATCACGCCCCTGAAAACTCATCACATGGTGCAGAATATTTTTCTTGATATCCTCTGTTGTTGTAGGAAAAAAGAGACTAGCACAATCACAATCAAAAAGAGGATGTAGCCCTGTGTCATTCTTTAATGCATCCATGAAAAATGTTCCTCCGGAATAGAATGTGCAATAATCAAGAGACCTCTTCAGCGCCAGAAATCAAAAACGAACATCCATCAAAAAATAATAATTATCAAGAATGGCATTGGTCGCAGCAGGTTCTCCCGCATAGAGACCACTTCCGCTATAATCATAGGAGACATGCATAAATCCTGCCCGAAAGAACAAATACTGATTCACCGGCTGGATATAATAGAAGTCATAAACATTACCACGCGTTGCCAGCTTATTGAACAGATCTGTCCCCCCCATTGTCATGCTGAACCAGTATTGGGAACCATGATTAAATTCAAATCCAATTTTAGGACGATTCAGCGGTTCAAAAGGAATAGTATAACGTGCGCCAAGATAAATAGAAGAACCTGTCCTGGCTTCCAGGCCATCAGAAGAGAGCAGGCCATAGTGGAATAGCCCAGTACCGTTAGGGCTGCTCTCATTTCCCCCATAGGAGAAGAAAAGATCCATGCCACTATCCAGAATATTCCGGGCCTGAATCTGTGCCCCCCAGATATTCATACCCCCAAGATCCATATTTGCCGGGTTCCCTGCAGCCTCATCCAGAACAGGGCCGATCATACTGGAAGGCAGCCCCCGGACCGTGGCATAACTGAGGACTGCCAGACTGTCCGGTAAACCTGGGATTTCCGATTCAAAAAAAATGCCAAAGACGTTGGAATCCCCGGCCTCTCCATCATCCAGAAAAGGAAAGGCGCTGCCGGTATTATTATCATCGTCGCTGTGATAGAATTTACTGTATCCAAAACGCAGACCCATTTCGGCAATACCTGTATACCGTTCCAGCCCCAGAGTGGCAACAATACCATCAGATTCCCCGTTAAACAGATGGGCAGGATACGTGGATTGGCGAAGCCTGTTTTCCTTGAACTCAAAAGGAGGGCCTTCCGTTGAGGGTTGCCTGCCTATGGTGATAGCCACGGGCACAGGCAACCCCTCAGGGATCCAGTCCACGTAGGCCCGATCAACCCAGAGGTTGCTGGAACTCGGCTGATGAGCCCGATTGGCATCAATCAACATACCACTGGCTGTTGCGTCATCGCTGTCCCCCCAATTCTTATACATGGCCAATCGACCATGAAAAGAAAGAGTCTCGGTAAATGTCGCATCCATGTTAATACGAAAACGACTGGTCCAGTTATTGGAATCGGTCTTCCTATCACCGTCGAGGGGATAATCTTTGACAACATAGGAATCGACCCTGGCTCTCAGCTCGGTCCCAAGATTGATTTTATTCTGTAATTGCCGGGTTTCAATCTCGTCCAATCCATCATAAATAGTTTTGACATCCTGCTCGACCTTCACGACTCGTTTTTCATCCGCCTGAGCGGCCACCGGTCTTGCCTCCAGGAACTCTACCCGTTGCTGCAGGGCATCCAAGCGCTTGAGAATCGCCTGATAATCTTCCACAGGAATTGTGACCGTTTCACTGTTGGCAAGGGCAGGGCCTGCCATGGCTACCATCACTCCCGCGCCGACCAGGATCTTTTTCATCATACCTCTCCTCGCACACGCTGACGTGTTTAGCTCTCTGCCTTTTTCTTGTTTCATAGGACACATATATTATTTAGGAATAGCGGCAGCAACCGGCACTTCACTGTCAGCAGCATGTTCATCCAAATAATCGAGGATTATGACCATTTCATCTTCGGTTATTCTTGATTTAAGCTCCACTGGATGCCGCTTACGCTGGAAATATTTCACCCAGACAAGCCCCGCCTTATCCGCAGGATTTATCGGTGCCACCGCTGTACCTCTTTTATGACAGGCTCCACATTTTTCCACAAATACCACACTGTTATCGGCAGCAATCACTGGATTCCCGCTGACAGTCAACACCAGCCATACCAGAGTCACGACTCTCCATCTCAACAAATCCAATCCTTCCCCCGTAATCGCTCTTCCTTTCAAGACAGCAAGCTATTAGTAACGACAATCAAAAAAGCCAGAGGCACCTCCTTGCTTTACAACAGGGAGTCGCTTATATTTACATTTATTGATAATACTCATCGAGCTTACAACAATGTCACACCACAACACAAATGAAAAATAATTTTTCTCTGCGCACAATTAAATCAAACTTTACCAGGAAACATCCATGACAACAGCAGGAAAGACGGTCAAACAAGAAACAATGCTGATAGCGATCGCCATCACTTTTTTGTTGGGATTTCTAGCAGGAACCATCTTTACCGTTTACAAGCTGGGACCATCAAAAACTACTGCCAGCCAGCCAGATAACGCCACAGAACAACAAGGAATCACCCTGAACAATGAACAAGCGCAGGCCATTACGGCACTCGAGGCAGAGGTTGAAAAAAATCATACCAATGCGGAGGCATGGACCAGGCTTGGCAATCTTTACTACGATACCAATCAGTCCCAGAAAGCAATTAATGCCTACACTCATGCGCTCGAGCTTATGCCGGCCAATGCTGACATTCTGACTGACCTTGGTGTCATGTATCGGCACAACAATCAACCGGAAAAGGCCCTAGAGTCCTTTAACAAGGCTATCCAAACAAATCCCCGACACGAACCTTCACGTCTGAACAAAGGAATCGTGTTACTCTATGATCTTGGTCGGATTCCTGAGGCGTTGCAGGCTTGGCAGGAGCTGCTTAACATCAACTCCAATGCGACCACAGCCAACGGCAAGTCTGTACGTGAGCTTATAGTAGAGGTCAAAAAAGAGATCGAAAGCGCAGGCAAACAAGAGCCAAAGGGCAAATAGGCCATTGCAAGACGGCACAACGTTCTACCCCCTAAGCACCCAGCCACAAGACAGAGATGGAGCAAAAGGCGAGACTGAAACACCAGGAAACTGGATGAGTGTTTTAGAGAGGAGTCATCCTGTTCACCCAAGAACGCAACAAAGAGAGCTCCCATGTCAACAGCAAAAGGCAAACAGATCATCCCGTCCCCCCTTGATCCCTGCAATCAGGAGCAAAGTAATACCATATGCCTGCAGGATCAAATCCCGGAGGTAGTCAAGAAACTTGTCGCCTCGTGGCAGACGGAGAACTGTTTTGATCATATCGGCCCTGTTCCCATCCCCTCACACCAGGCCATCATCGACATTATCTATCAGGTAAGACAGCTCCTCTTTCCCGGTTATTTCACCCAGACCAAACTGCACGCCTCCAATCTGGAATACTATATTGGCCAAGAGACCACGGAGCTCTACGAACACCTCACTGAACAGATCACCATGGCCATTCGCCATGACTGCAGGCGTACAAATCAGGCCTGCACCAACTGCGAGGAACGCGGCCACCATCTGGCCCTGAGTTTCATCAAAACCCTGCCCCAGATCACCGAGACCCTGACCAAGGACATCCGGGCAACCCTGGCCGGTGATCCGGCCACCAACAGTTCCGACGAGGTAATCTTCAGCTATCCCGGCCTGTTGGCCACCTCCATTTTTCGCATGGCCCATGAACTGTTCCTCCTGAAGGTCCCGATCATCCCACGGATCATGACAGAACATGCCCACAGTCTCACCGGCATTGACATCCATCCCGGCGCCACCATTGGAGCTGGCCTCTTTATCGATCACGGAACCGGGGTCGTGATCGGTGAGACCACCATCATTGGCACCAATGTCCGCTTGTATCAGGGAGTCACTCTCGGCGCCCTGTCCCTGCCTAGAGATGCCGGAGTCAGGCTCCAGCAGATAAAACGGCACCCCACCATTGAAGATGAGGTTATCATCTATGCCAATGCCATTATTCTGGGCGGTGAAACTGTTATCGGCAGGCGTTCGATCATCGGCGGCAATATCTGGCTCACCGAAAGTGTGCCGCCAGACACAAGAGTGATGCTCAAACGACCGGAACTCATCTTTTCCGACAAAAGGGTCCCTTGAAAAATTAGGATTTTTGTTCAAGATAAAGGCGTGAAGAAAATTTTACCGCAGGCATATATCTGATATTCCGAGGATAAAATTTTCTGAACAACGCAGAGCTTGGACAAAAAGACCATTTTTCAAGGTACCCAAAAGAGATTAAACAGGCAGAACAACAGAGGCACTCGCCATGATCAGCACCTCCGCACATCCCATCACCGCCACCATCGGCAATACTCCCCTGCTCACCCTAACCCGGATCAGCAAGGGATGTCAGGCCACGATCCTGGCCAAGCAGGAGTCAAGAAACCCCATGGGCAGCGTCAAGGATCGTATCGCTTATGCCATGATCGAGGCAGGGATCAGAGATGGGAAGATTAACAACGACACCACTATTATCGAGCCAACCAGCGGCAATACCGGCCTGGGACTTGCTTTTATCTGTGCGGCACGGGGACTGCGCCTGATCCTGACCATGCCCGAAAGCATGTCCATGGAGCGACGGGTAATGCTTAAACACCTGGGAGCAGAACTCATTCTCACACCGGCGGCAACCGGAATGCGCGGTGCCATTGAAGAGGCCAGAGAACTCCGTGAGAAGGAGAAAAACAGCTTCATGCCTGATCAGTTTTCCAACCCGGCCAATCCAGCCATCCATCGGACAACAACAGCAGAAGAGATCTGGTCAGCCAGCAGCGGCAAGGTCGATATCTTTGTGGCAGGAGTAGGCACAGGCGGGACTATTACCGGCGTGGGCGAAGTTTTGAAGAGCAGAAATGCGGAAGGAAAAATCGTGGCCGTGGAACCGGCAGATTCGTCAGTACTCTCAGGGGGTACGGCTGGACCTCATAAAATCCAAGGCATTGGAGCAGGGTTTATCCCCGACATCCTCAATACCACTATCCTGGACGCCATTATTACCGTACAGAATGAGGACGCAATCGATATAGCCAGACGCCTTGCCACTGAAGAAGGAATCTTCTGCGGAATCTCTTCAGGGGCCGCAGTCTGGGCAGCTCTGCAACTGGGGGGAAAAAAAGAAAACCAAGGCAAGACTATCGTCACCATCCTCCCCGACACCGGAGAACGCTACCTGAGCACAGAACTCATGACCAAGCAATAAAGGGGGGGGGAGCAAGGCAAGTAAATATTGGAGATAGTCCTTCAACGGCCAATGACAATTGTCATATCTGTCTGTCGCCATGCATAGGAGATATCTTGACTAGTAAAAATCCGAGATTCACAGTAGACATCTAAACCCGAGGGCAGTTGGATAAAATCGGATATTCGATGTGACAATATTAACGACGGGCCTAACAGCGCCGCCGATGAACACCCTAAAGCTGATGTGTTTCCCTGTGTATGCTTTATGCCCTTGATTTGACCATGACAGTAACCCATTGCCAGCGCATTCACTACCCGGTTAGGTTCGGTAATTTCTTTGAGCCGCCCGGTGCAGATCCACATGCCAGGTTGTGTGGGTAAGGGCAGGAGAAAAAACCGCCCTTACCTGATTACAGAGGAACCATCTATCCCGTTATAGTTTCATCAAACACATAAATAAACTGAAAGTTGCTTCCATGGTAGATCGGTTTTATTTCCCAGCTCGTGCACTAGAAAGAATTGCAGGCAAGAAAAGAATCCATTGAAAATCAGAAGAGCCAGAAGGACGGCCTTCTATAATTTGGAGAGGAAAAGTGCTCCAGCTTGTTCCATCACCAAGCTGACCACTACCATTCGCTCCCCATGCCCACAAAGAGTTATCTGTCTTTAGAGCTATTGTATGACTACTTCCCCCGGCAGCTGCTTTCCAGTTGTTAGCAGTACCAACCTGACTCGGAGTAGTATTCCAAGGATATATTGTTCCAATACCAAGCTGACCATAGGAAGAATTCCCCCATGCCCATAAGCTACCATCGCTTTTAACCGACAAGGTGTGAAAACGACCTACAGGGCTTATCTGCCAATCTGTTGCACTCCCTATTTGGATCGGTTCATGTTTATCGGTAGTCGTTCCGTCTCCAAGCTGGCCATAGCCATTCCTTCCCCAAGTCCATAAGCTATTATCAGTTTTGATGGCTACTGAATAAGAATCTCCTCCAGTCACTGTTTGCCAATCTGTTGCACTCCCTATTTGAATCGGTTCATGCTGATCGGTAGTTGTTCCGTCTCCAAGCTGGCCATAGGCATTGTCTCCCCATGCCCATAAACTGCCATCGGTTTTAATGGCTATTGTATGATAATATCCCGCAGCAATAGTTTGCCAATTTGTATCAGTACCTATTTGGGTTGGAGTATTTTTATTATCAGTCGTTCCGTCTCCAAGCTGGCCATCGGAATTATACCCCCATGCCCATAAGCTACCATCGGTTTTGACAGCTAAGGTGTGATGGTCACCCACAGCGAGTGCCTGCCAGCCTGTATCAGTACCAATCTGGATAGGAGCATTTTTATTATCAGTCGTTCCGTCTCCAAGCTGGCCATAGTAATTAAAACCCCATGCCCATAAACTACCATCGGTTTTGATGGCTACTGTATGACGATACCCTGCAGCAACTGCTTGCCAATTTGTATCAGTACCAATCTGGATTGGGGTATTTTTATTAGTCGTCGTTCCATCTCCAAGCTGGCCATCGGAATTATACCCCCATGCCCATAAACTGCCATCGGTTTTAACCCCGAGGCTGTGACCCCAAGTAGTATCTCCCTTTCCGGAGGTAACTGCTGCCCAATCTGTCCCTGAACCAATCTGAACCGGAATAGTTTTCTGTGGAAAGGTGCCATTACCAAGCTGCCCAGAGCTATTATCTCCCCAGATCCACAAAGCACCTTCTTTTGTTAAAGCTCCTGTATGACGATAACCTGCTGCAACGCTCTGCCAGTTTACAGCAGTACCTATCTGGGTTGGGGTATTTTTATTATCAGTTGTTCCGTCTCCAAGCTGACCAACGGAATTATTTCCCCATGCCCATAAACTACCATCGGTTTTGATGGCTACTGTATGATAATACCCCGCAGCAATAGCTTGCCAATTTGTATCAGTACCAATCTGGGTTGGGGTATTTTTATTATCAGTTGTTCCGTCTCCAAGCTGGCCATCGGAATTATTCCCCCATGCCCATAAACTGCCATCGGTTTTGATGGCTACTGTATGATCATACCCCACAGCGAGTGTCTGCCAGTCAGTATCAGTACCAATCTTGACTGGAGCATTTTTATTATCAGTTGTTCCGTCTCCAAGCTGGCCATAGTAATTAAACCCCCATGCCCATAAACTACCATCGGTTTTGATGGCTACTGTATGCATATTACCTGCCGCAACGGTTTGCCAATTATTTTCACTGCCTATCTGGACTGGAGTATATTTGTCAACATTTGTTCCATCTCCAAGCTGACCAAGGGAATTATCCCCCCATGCCCATAAACTACCATCGGTTTTGATGGCTACTGTATGATAATACCCCCCATCAACTCCCTGCCAGTCAGTGCTAGTACCGACTTGGGTAGGAGTGTATACATCAGTAGATGATGCGGAACCGAAACCAAGCTGGCCATCGTAATTCTTGCCCCATGCCCATAAGCTGCCATCTGTTTTGATGGCTAAGGAATGGTCGTTACCTGCAGCAACTCCTCGCCAGTCTACTGCAGTACCCACCTGAACTGGAAGAGTTTTGTATTTGTCAGCTGTAAAACCAATTCCAAGCTCGGAGTCTTCATTACTTCCCCATGACCATAAGCTACCATCTGTTTTGATGATCAGATTGTGATAACCTCCTCCAGTCACAGTCTTAACATATGCAGCTCTAACCAGTGAACTGTTGATCCAATAGAACATCATGAATAGTATTGTAAACAATAAAGAAACACTGATTTTCTTTTGTCTGGTCATAACGCTCCTCCAGTTAATATCTTATTATCCTCTTATTTTGTCTTTATTACGTCACGATTCAACTATAAAATTATTATTTATCACTTTTAATATTCATTAACAGAAATCTAGATTTTTGTTGTTTACAAGAAGACCTTAATGGCAACATATACCCATATAAGAAAGCTGTAAACTTGCCTTCTTACTGACTTTCTCTCTATAACTGCTCCAGTATTTATGAAATCACAGTTAATTTTTTTTTACCAGAAATATTTAGGAAAGAATGAAGAGAATATTAGTGGCAAGATTTAGCAATGGTAGGTAATTAGAAAAAAGAAATTATTCCTGATATACGTAACCGCACAGTAGACATCTCAACCAGAAAATTGGTTAAAATAATTAACGCTTGGATATGGCAATATTAACGTGAGACTCTTCGAATCATGCGCTTTTTTTTTTGTAAAAGATAAATTTACAGTCCCCCAAATTTAATACTTCACCCACCCAATCCATGTTGGAGGGTCGGGTGAATTCAGTAAAGATTCACTGCTTTTTCCTCACGGATTGAGGCTTATGAATAATCGGGCTAACTTTTTTCTTTAGCTACTTCCTCTGGTATTATTACCGTAGCGTCAGTTGCTACGTGCGGTGTGCGAGCTAGCCCAGATATCTCAATCAACACTATTTCTTGCCTGTAAGAGCCGGAACAAAAAGACTCCATCTGAATTTAGGGATCGGCTGGGTCGCAAAGGAAATGTTTATCAAACCCGGCAGCACTTCGCCACCGAGCTGATCTATTTTCGTCCAGCTAGTGCCGCCATCGGCCGTGTAGGCAATGTATCCAGTAGGATGGTCGTACGAAGTCCAAGCTTTCTGGGCACTAACGGCGCTAATGCCCATGAAAGCGACGTCGCCCGCCAAGCCATGATGAGTCCCGTCATCCCACGTCGCCCCCCCGTCGGTGGTCCAACAGATGGTATTATCTGTGGCCACCCAGACCATCGAAGTGCTCACAGCGTACACCTCGTTGATATCACCAAGCCCCTCAAAAATTGGATCCCTCCTCCAGGTGGTGCCGCCATCGGTTGTCTTCAACACGCTGTAGGTACCGCCTACAGCCCAAGCGACATCCGCATCAGCCGCAGAAATGCCCAAGAGGTGGTGTGTATTGTCAACATCGCCCCCTTCCTGGCGGGTCCAGGTCTGGCCGGCATCAGTGGTCTTGAGGATCACGGCATGGTCTGCACTGTCGGGACCTCCAGTCACCCACACAGTGTCATGATCCAGCACGAACACGCCTTGCAGGGCGACATCCTTGTACGCATCTGGGATGTGGTTCGTCCAGGTAGCGCCACCATCACCCGTATGGAGGATCGTACCCGTGCCAACGATCCAGACATCGTCACCCCTGGCATGGACCTTGAGAAACTCGACATTCGGAACATAGTCCGATGATGCTGTATCCGAGGAGCCCTTTCTCTGCCACGTGCCACCGCCGTTGGTTGTATGATAGATAGTCCCGTACCCATTCTCCTGAGCACCGACCACCCAGGCAGTGTAGGGATCCACGGTGAATACACCGGAGAGAAGCACATTCGCGATCTGACCTGCCCCTTGGCGGGTCCACGTCTTCCCACTGTCGGTTGAACGCAGGATCGTGCCGTATCCCGCCCAGGGGCGGCCCACCGTCCACCCCGCATAAATTGGTTCAGCCTCGCTTCTGGCGTTACCGGCCAGAAGCAAAAACAAGAAAAAAAAGATACCGCTGATTAATGATTTATTGAACATACCTACCCTCATTATGACCTCCATACCTAAAAGGTTAATTCGACAGCAGCACAGAAATGACAGAAATGGCCTCGGAAATTTCGACAAGCCGGTAAACGAAAAATCTGCTACACATAATGTCCTCTGATGGGCTAAATTCTGGATCAGAAAATGGCAAAAGGAACGAGGCGTATAGCCTGAGACTAAAGTGTTTTAAAGAAACCTTTGTTTTGTCGCTCCAAGCACTGACATAATCAACGCCAGAATCGTGAGTAAAAGAGGGGCCTCATACCGATGATCTCTCCAAGTTCTTTGATGTATAAATCCATCCATATGACTTCTTGATTTTTGTTACGTATATTTCCTGAGTATCTTCGCTCTATCCAAAGGTAAGATCTTCCAAAATTATACGTAACAAAATATATTGACTAAACGATGAGAAGATTCCCCTGTCTTTCAAAAATGGTCCTCCCCATCAGCAACCGCACGCTGATGGGTTTTTCCCGGTAACCTTGGCAAGCCAACTGTTGAGGATATAACGCGCACAGCCACAACCATCATCGGGATTGACAAAAATGGCTCCGACAGGACAGTTCGTGGCACAGGCCCTGCATTCCATACAGGCATCATAGTCGACGATGGTCGCCTTTTTTTCAATACATTTGAAAACCCGATGCGGACAGACTGTCTCACACATTCCGCAACCGATACAGACCGCCGGGTCGAGTTTGAGAATTGCGGCACCATCTATATATCTGAACTTTTCCATGATGTATTTCTTAAAGAAAAAATGGACCGGCAAGCCAGCCGAGCAGGCCAAGAAGGGCAGAAACGAGCTGCATTGCCAGTCCTTTGCGTATTTCCATTTCAACCCCGGAAAGCGAGGTATAGGGAGTGGAACCGGTGAAGTTCATAGCCAGAAAGGAACTGACGCTCATAGCCCATAAGGCCATGCCGATCACGGCAATCCAGCCGACAAAGGGCCAAAAGCGCAGAACGGTAAAGATTGCGACCGGAATCCCAAAAAGCAGGCCTTTGAACCAAAACTGCCTACCGGGTATCCAGGGCAGCAAGAGTGGAACCAGAACTGCCCCGGCAAGGACGCTTATAATCGTCACCAGGGTAATGCCTCCACCTCTCTGCAAGGCCCGGTCCAGCGAATAAATATCCGGGCCGAAACCGGAAACCAGGACCAGGCAGACAAGGGTGAGAACAAGCGGTTTCAGGAGTAAAAATAATTCCAAAGGGATCAAAACAGCTCGTTCCTTCAGACTGAAGGTAACACTGCGCATGGCCTCGTCTGCTGTTTGGCCGCTGGCCAGAAATTTCCTGATATCAATTGCCCTGATCGGACCGAATGTACCCTTGAAACCGCAGGCAGTTTTCAATTTCAGGGCAGAGACTCCAGGAGCTCCACATTGCGGAAGAATGAGTTCGCGGTGCTTGACCACTTCCATGAGTTTTGCCCGCTGGACCTGATAGGCTATTTCTTCAGTGGAAAATGTTCCTTTACCTGCCGCGCACCAGACGTTGATACCTCTGGTATCAACCACCAGTATCCAGACATTCAGCCCCCCCAGTTCATTACGCAGGGCATCAAAAGTCAATTTGTAATTGGCGGTAACAAGGACCGGTGAATCGGCGGTTGGCCTGCCGACACAATACAGTCCGGGCGTTATGGTGTACTTGTCACGCTGAATACCGGTTCGCGCTCCGATCGTCCCGATATGATCAGCCCGGCTCAGAACAGTATCAACCTGGGGCACCGGGCCTGCCTGTGAGTCGACAAAACCAGTGACAAAAGGATAGATGGTGTATCCTGCCAGTTCATGCACCCCGGACCGGGGTTCCGTTTTTGGACCTCAGCAGACTCCGGCATCGACTTCCGGCGGCGGGGCTAAATGAAGCGAAGAGGATGCCGAATTTGCCGATTTTGGGAAACTGGAAAGAGGTTGCAATGATTGAGTCATGATCGTGACAATTCCGTTTGAATCAGCTGCAGATTAAAAAGAGAATAGCCTCCCCCCATCGGGTAGGATTTCCCCTATGGAGACACTACATGTTTTTTTGTTTATTGATAAAACAAGATGTTACCTCTATCAAATAGCCTATATGGCCATTACAGCAATTCATCCAGCAATCCTTGTCGCCAGAAACTCCACAAAAAGATCACTGTCATTCTGCACCTGACAGACCCGGTAATCCTGCAAGCCGATGGTCTGAGCCAGCTCTTTATATTCAATAGCCAGCTCCAGATCGGTCTCGGAATTATCAATGGTAAACGAGAGGGGATAGACAATAACCTTCTCTCCCGACAGTCCTTGCAGCGTTGTCTCCAGAGATGGCTCCAGCCAGCGCATGGGCCCGACCTTGGATTGATAGGCCAGATGAACTCCTTTGAAGTCCATCCCGGCCTCTGGCAACAGCGATTTTAACAAGGCGACATGCGCCTCAATCTGCCCTTCATAGGGATCCCGTACGGCAATCTTCTGCGGCAGGCCATGGGCGGAAAAGATCAGATGGAAGCCGCTGTCCTGATACTGCTCCCGAATCTGTTCAATAATTGAGGCATTAAACAGGGGATCATCATAATAGGGACCGATCTCCCTGACCTGCGGCGTCTGTCCATGACTCTTAAGCCCGAAATAGACATCTTCAAGGCTCGACTGAGTGGTGGTCGAAGAATAATGGGGATAGAGCGGAATGAGAATCAGCTCGTCAAATTCTCTTTGCGCCAAGAGATCCGCGGCCAACGGATGAGTGTAGCGCATGACCGGGAAAACCGCCTCACCGGTTCTTTGCTGCAGTTTTTTCACCAGACGTTCGGTATGGTCATAGATCCTGCTACCGCCTATCATCTCATACTTCCGCCATATTTTTTTATAACGCAGAGATGAAATGAGCGGGGCGAGAAGATAACGTACCGGCGAGCGAATAATATACTTATCACTGAACATATTGAACAGAAAAGACCTGAGCTCCTGTTCCGACCGCGCTCCGCCCATGTTGAGCAACAAGACTCCTCTCATTTCCTATCCCCTATCTTCTGCCAAGCGATATCAGCTTATTGTCGGGACAGAGCTGACACGGTTCCGGCCCTCTTTTTTGGCGGTGTAAAGTGCCGCATCGGCACGACTGATGGTTTGTTCAAACATCTCCACCCCATCATATTGACTGACGCCGATGCTCACAGTCACTGAAATGAGTTTGCCATTTCCCTCGAATCGTCTTTGTTCAATGGCCTTGCGCAGCTTTTCGGCAATATCTTTTGCCTGATCAATATCACAATCATTCAGGACTACGAGAAATTCTTCGCCTCCCCAGCGCACGGCAACGTCCGACTGACGCAGCGCCTTCCGTAAAAGTTGAGCAAGACCACTGAGAGTGCGGTCTCCCGCAAGATGACCATGGAGATCATTGATGCTTTTAAAATGGTCGACATCCATAAACAATACGGAAATCGACCTGGAATCACGACGGAATGCAGCAAGAAGCTTTTCAATGAAGATGATGAAAACCTGCCGATTAAGCAGCCCGGTAAGTTTGTCAGTTGAGGCCATCTCCTCAATGCGGTTTTGGTAACGGTCGAGGGTCAGATGGGCCAGAAACAATACCAGCAACGTCATTGCCAGACTAACGACCAGATTGACATAGAGAGTGCGACGGATTCCGGACAGCGCCTCGTCTTCATTCTGTTCAACAAATAAATACCACTTGAGTTCAGACAGATAATTAACGTTCAGGATATAATTATCACCATTAACTTTGTACTGGTAAAAGCCGCTCTTTTCCTGCAGAATACGCTCGACGAGGCGTCCCAGCCCTGGAGCTGCGTGCATGTCAATTACCTGCCTATCGGTACTTCCGAACAACACCTTGCGCCCCTGCTCATCAACGAAATAAATGATACGCTTATAACGCTGCTGATATTCAGCAATCAGGTGACGCACAGCATCCACAGTGAGACCGATGCCGGTTGCGCCGATATAGTTGCCGGCAAAGTCAAAGACACGATAGTTGATGAATATAGTCAACCTGTCCTTGTTGGCCAGATCGGGATCCACATTAATTTCGTAAGTTTCTTTCATGTTGCGCACCCGATAGTACCAGGCATCACGGGGTTCCGTTGCCGCCACACGCTTTAAAATACCTGCCGCAGTATAATAAATCGCGCTTTTTTCCGAGACGAAAAAGCTGCTGAACGCACCGTAGCGTTCTTTTACCTCGGCCAGGTAACGCGCCAATTCACCCACATCTTTTTCACCCTTCAGTACCCATTCACGCAAAAAGGTGTCGTGGGCCATGGTGGAAGAAATCAGCACTGGACGGACCAGATCCTTCTGGATCTCCGAATAGATGTTACTCGAGGTAAGGGGCAGATCCTGACCAATAATAGCCTCACGGATCGCCTGTTTGGAGACAAAATAGCCGAATAACGTGATGGTAAAAAAACCGACAATCAGCAGCACGCTCAAGAGGAGAAGAAGCCGGCGACGGTCAAAAATGCGATATGTTTTGCTCATAGCGGTAAACAGGGTAAATGACCCGTATTCATATACGCGTCATCATGATTCGGGTCGTTGTTGACCCAAGAAGCTACAAAACCTCCTCTGTCGGCAGAGAGCGGAT